>CAZDKX010000081.1:0-16365 GCA_964505935.1 uncultured Syntrophobacteraceae bacterium | reverse complement strand
ACCGTCGAACAGTCCGTGGCGACGCCCATCGAACAGCAGATGTCGGGCGTGGACAACATGAACTACATGTACTCCATCAACGCCAACAACGGACAGATGACGCTCTATGTCAACTTCGACGTGAAAACGGACCCCAACACCGACCAGATCCTGGCCCAGATGCGCCAGGGGCAGGCCGAATCGCAGCTGCCCGCCGACGTGCGCAGCTTCGGCGTAACCGTGCAAAAGTCCACCTCCGCCCCGCTCATCATGTTTGCCCTCTATTCGCCCAACGGTACGTATGACGACATTTTTCTCGCCAATTATTCCTACATCAACATCAACGACCAGATGACGCGGGTCCCCGGCATCGCCAGCGTCCAAGTGTTCGGCGGGGGCCAATACTCCATGCGTTTCTGGGTGAAGCCCGACCAGCTCGCCAAGCTCAACATCACCATCCCGGAGATCGTCAATGCCATTCAGGCGCAAAACACCGTGAATCCCGCCGGGCAGATCGGCGCGGAACCGGTTCCCGAAGGTCAGGAATTCACCTACGCCGTGCGCGCCCAGGGACGCCTGGTGACCGAGGAAGAGTTCGGGGCCATCGTCCTGCGGGCGCAGGCCGACGGTTCGCTGGTGCGCCTTCGCGATGTGGCCCGCATCGAACTCGGGGCTCAGACCTACAACCTCAAGGGGCGCCTCAACGGCAAACCGGCAGCCCTCATCGCCCTCTATCAGCTGCCCGGCTCCAATGCCATCGATGCCGCGGACGGCACCAAGAAGCTCATGGAGCAGCTCAAGGCGAGCTTTCCCCCGGACCTCGACGTGGTCGTCGCCCTTGACACCACCCTGGCCGTGACTGAAGGCATCAAAGAGATCGTCAAGACCCTTTATGAAGCCCTCGCCCTCGTCATCATCGTCGTCTTTCTGTTCCTGCAGGGCTGGCGGGCAACCCTCATTCCCCTCCTGGCCGTCCCCGTCTCCCTGATCGGCACCTTCGCCCTGTTCCCGCTGTTCGGCTTTTCCATCAACACTTTATCGCTCTTCGGCCTGGTGCTGGCCATCGGGCTGGTGGTGGATGACGCCATTGTAGTGGTCGAAGCCGTCGAACACCACATCGAGCATGGGCTTTCGCCCAAGGAGGCGACTCTGAAGGCCATGGAGGAAGTTTCCGGGCCGGTCATCGCCATCGCCATCATCCTTGCCGCCGTCTTTGTGCCGACGGCCTTCATTCCCGGCATCACCGGGCGGCTCTACCAGCAGTTTGCCGTCACCATCGCCGTTTCGGTCATCATTTCGGCGTTCAATGCCCTGACGCTCAGCCCGGCCCTCTCCTCCCTCCTGCTGCGCCCCAAGAAAGCCTCGCGCGGACCGCTCGCCGCCTTCTTCCGCTGGTTCAACCGGGTGTTCGACCGGGCGACCGGCGGGTACGTGACCACCTGCGCCCTGCTCGTTCGCAAGAGCGCCCTGTCACTGCTGCTCCTGGCGGGTGTGACGGTCCTGACCGGGATGCTCGGCAAGGCCATCCCGACGAGCTTCCTTCCTGAAGAGGACCAGGGCTACCTTTATGCCGGCGTGCAATTGCCCGATGCGGCCTCGCTCCAGCGCACCGACGCCGTCATGAAGCAGGCCGAGGCGATCCTCGCCAAGACGCCGGGAGTGAAGTACTACTCGTCGGTCGTCGGTTTCAGCATGCTGAGCAGCGTTCAGAATACCTACAGCGGTTTCTTCTTTGTGACCCTGGAGGATTGGGCGGCACGCAAAAAACCCGAGGAGAAGTACGAAGCCATCATGACCCATCTCAACCGGGAATTCCGCAAGGTCCCCGGGGCCATCGGCTTTGCCTTTTCGCCGCCGGCCATCCCCGGTATCGGCACGGCGGGAGGGGCAACTTTTATCCTCGAGGACCGGGCGGGGAAGGACATCTCTTTCCTGGCCGACAACGTGCGAAAATTCCTGGCGGCCGCCCGTCAGCGGCCGGAACTGGCCAGCGTGACCACCACCTTTCTGCCCACGGTACCGCAAGTAGCCGTGGATGTGGACCGGGATAAGGTGCTAAAACAGGGGGTACCGCTGAACGATGTCTACAAGTCGCTCCAGTGCTTCATGGGCGGCATTTTTGTCAACTACTTCAACCGCTTCGGGCGTCAGTGGCAGATCTATGTCCAGGCGGAAGGCGACTACCGGTCGCGAGCGGAAAGCCTCGGCCAGTTTTATGTGCGCAACGACGAAGGGGTCATGGTGCCGCTGTCGGCCCTCACCACCACCCGCACCTCGGCCGGACCGGAATTCACCATGCGTTTCAACCTCTACCGCTCGGCGCAAATCAACGCCTCGGCCAAACCGGGTTACAGCTCGGCGCAGGCGATGCAGGCCCTGGAGGAGGTTTTTGCGGAAACCATGCCGCGGGAGATGGGCTTTGACTACCTCGGCATGAGCTACCAGGAGAAGAAGGCCCAGGAAGGAGTCTCCCCCGCGGTGATCTTCGCCTTCTCGCTCCTTTGCGTCTTTCTCATCCTCGCGGCGCAATACGAGAGCTGGAGCCTGCCCTTCAGTGTCCTTCTGGGGACGCCCATCGCCGTGGCCGGCGCCTTTGCGGCGTTGTGGGTCGGCCATTACGAAAACAACATCTATGCGCAAATCGGCCTGGTCATGCTCATCGGCCTGGCCGCCAAGAACGCCATCCTCATCGTGGAATTTGCCAAGATGGGCTACGACGAGGGCAAGCCCATCGTCGAAGCGGCGCTGGAGGGAGCGAGACTTAGGTTGCGGCCGATTCTCATGACCTCCTTTGCTTTCATCCTGGGCTGCGTACCCCTGGCCAAGGCAAGCGGCGCCGGGGGGTTGTCCCGGCAGGTCATGGGGTTTGCCGTGATCGGCGGCATGCTGGCGGCGAGTTTCATCGCCATCTTTCTCATCCCCGTCACGTACTGTGTGGTCCAGAAGCTGTCGGCCCGCGGTGAGGATCAAAACCGACCGCCGTCGGCTGGTTCAGCGGCTCATGGCGCCGAGGGAGGGCACTCGCGATGAAGAACAGGCTCGGCAATGCTGTTCAAACAGGCAAAATCCCCCCAGACCCCCCTTTGAAAAGGGGGGCCCATCCATGCCTTCCCTTGAGAAGGGGGGGGTGCCCATGGCTTCCCTTAAGAAGGGAGACTCGTCCATGGCTTCCCCTGAAAATGAGGGGTTGCCCGTGGTTTCCCCCCTTTGACAAAGGGGGGTTGGGGGGGATTTTCTGCTTGGCGGCGGCCTTCAGGACCATGATCGCCATTGCGATACTGGTAGCCTCGGGTTGCGCCGTGGGCCCCAACTTCATGCGGCCATGGGTCAACACCCCGGAAAACTTCCGGAGTGCTCCGGCGAGTGCGGACCCCTCCTCCTTTGCCGACCTCCCCTGGTGGCAGGTGTTTCGGGACGAGAGGCTGCAAAACCTCATTCAGCAAGCCCTGGCCAACAATTACGATATCCGCATCGCCGTGAGCCGCGTCGAGCAAGCTCGCCAGATTGCCGCCCAGGTGCGGTCGCAGTATTTCCCTCAGGTCGGCTACGACGGCGCGATCGCCTCGGGCAGGAACTCGCTCTTTGGCAATATCAGTCCCAATAGCGGGAAGACCCAGGATTCGGCCTTTCTCGATCTGAGCGTCTTCTGGGAAGTGGACCTCTGGGGCCGCATCCGACGCCTCAATGAAGCAGCCCGCGCCCAATACCTGGCAACGGAAGATGCGCGGCGGGGGGTGACCATTTCGCTCGTGAGCGGCGTCGCCCAGGCCTATTTCGAACTGCTGGAGCTGGACCTGCAAGTGGCAATCGCCAAACGGAACACCGAGTCCTTTGCCGATACCCTCAAGATCTTCTCTCTGAGGCGGGAGCAGGGCGTGGCCTCCAAGCTCGAAACAGCGAGCGCGGAAGCCCTGCTCACCTCCACCGCCGCCAATATTCCGGAACTGGAACGCCAGATCGTCCTCAAGGAAAACCAGATCAATGTGCTGCTCGGGCGCAACCCGGGCCCCGTGGAGCGCACTGCGGAACTGCTCGATGAGGCCCTGCCGGTAGACATTCCCGCGGGGCTCCCCTCGACTCTGCTCGAACGCCGCCCCGACATCCGGCAGGCCGAAGAGAACCTACGGGCCGCCAATGCCCAGGTGGGCGTCGCTGTTGCCAATTTCTTACCACGGATCGGTCTGACATCCCTCTTTGGCAAGGCGAGTCCGGAGCTTGCGGACTTCACCTCGGGAAGCGCCAACCTCTGGGCCGTAGCCGGAAACATGGCGGGCCCGATCTTTCAGGGAGGTGCGCTCGTCGCCCAGTACCGTCAGGCCGTAGCCGTCTGGGAGGAAGCCCGGCTCCGGTATGAACAAACGGCCCTGAACGCCTTCCAGGAGGTCGCCAACGCTCTCATTTCGCGTGAGAAGTATCAAGAAGTTCGGGTCCAGCAGTCGCGCTCGGTGAAGGCGTATGAAGAGGCGGTCCAGGTTTCCCTCCAACGCTACATCGCCGGTAAGGCAAGCTACTACGAGGTGCTGCAGAACCAGCAGAACCTGTTCCCGGCGGAAACGGTCCTGGCGCAGACGGAACGCAACCGGCTCCTGGCGGTGGTGCAGCTCTACAAGGCGCTGGGCGGCGGTTGGACCGCGTCGGAGAGGATGCCCGCCAAAGAATGAGCTATGGTCATGTTCGAAGGGGGAGGAGACCGCAGGAATCTGAGATGAACACTCTTGAGGAACAGCCGTCTCAAGACACCTCGCGACGGCTGAAGGACCTTCAATGCGTGCCAGAATAACGAAGATCATATCCAGCGTCTGGGCAGCTGATGCCAATCCCTACGGGCTGCTCATTCTGCTGGTCGTCACGATCTTTGTGCTGGCCCCACTGGTCTCGGCGCGGATGGTACCTCTCTTCTTTCTGAAGATTGCCTTTGCCCTGATCCTGGTAGCAGGCGTTTTCCAGGTGATCGCGCGGGCATCCGTGCGGGGGCTCGCCCTGCTTCTTGCGGTAATGTCGTTGGGCATAGGCAAGCTGGGACTGCCCTTCGCCGAAACCACGATTGAAGCCGCGGATATGGTGCTTTCCGAAGGGATGCTCGTGGTATTCACGGTGCTGATGATCAAACAGTTTCTTCCCAGGGGTCGGGAGCCTTCGCAACGGATTGCCGGAGCGGTATCGATCTATTTGATGTTGGGACTCATCTGGGCTCGCTTTTACCAGATGGTGGAATTGGCAAGCCCCGGAGCTTTTCGCGTTCCGGATGGCGGAAGTCCCGACAGCGCCAACATGGCCTATTTCAGCTTTGTCACCCTGGCGACGCTCGGCTACGGGGATATCTCTCCCGTCAACCTCGTCGCGCGGAATCTGGCCATCCTCGAAGCAATCGTGGGCCAGCTCTACCTGGTGATTCTGATTTCGAGGCTGGTGACCGAAGGGGTGGAGAAATCGCAGAACGGACCGGTCGGTTGAAAGAAGGAGGACGAACCGTGAGGACAAGATCGAGGTGCCATCTTTTATTGAGCGGGTTTCTTATTCTTCTTTTGGCGGTTCCGCCCCCGACTTTCGGGCAGAGTTCCGGAACCACCACGGCCTTCCGGCAGGAAGAGCTGGATCAGATGCTTGCGCCCATCGCCCTTTACCCCGACTCCCTGCTCGCGCAGGTGCTCATGGCCGCGGCCTACCCGCTCGAGGTGGTACAGGCGGACCGCTGGGTCAAGCAAAACAAGCACCTCAAAGGAGAGCAACTCAATGCGGCGCTGGATAAAATGGACTGGGACCTCAGCGTGAAGGCGCTGGTCCCCTTCCCCTCGGTGCTCTCCATGATGAGCGAACAGCTGGACTGGACCTCGAAACTGGGCGAAGCCTTCCTGGCGAAGCAGGCGGAGGTCATGGACACGGTCCAGAAGCTGCGCGCCAAGGCCAGGGACCAGGGCAACCTCCAGACCACCAAAGAACAGAAGGTCATCGTGCAGGACCAGACCATCGTGATCGAACCCGCCAACCCGACGGTGGTCTATGTGCCGACCTACAATCCGACGGTGGTCTATGGGTCTTGGTGGTATCCCGCCTACCCTCCGTATCCCTACTACCCGGCCGGCACCGTTTTCACCGCCGGCGTGCTCGGATTCGCCGCCGGCGTGGCGGTCGGGGCGGCCTGGAACCACGGGTGGGGGTCCTGGAACTGGGGCCGTGGTGATGTCAATGTCAACGTCAATCGCAACACCAATATCAACCGCAATCAGGTTTCCCATTACAACACCCAAAGATGGCAGGCCGATGCCAGCCATCGCAAGGGAGTCGCCTATCGCAATGAAGCCAACCGCCAACGATACGGCCAGGGGGGCCCGGGCTCGGCGGACAACCGGCGGGACTTTCGCGGCCATGCCGGAGATGTGGGTGGTCGAAGAGACCGAGACCTGGGGCAGCGACCCGGCGCTGGGGTTGGGGACGGACGCTTATCCCAGCAGCCGGGGCAGCGGCCGACGACCAGACCTGCGGGAGACTCGATGCGCCAGCGCCCGGAGCAGCGCCCGTCCGGGGGAGCGTTTGAGGGGTTGGGAAGTGGCAGAGAGACCAGGATGAACGCGGACCGCGGGCGCGAAAGCCGTCAGAGGTCTTCCCTGGCTGACCGCGGGCGAGGCTCAGACGGTGGCTTCAGCGGTGGCAGTCGCGGCGGTGCCGGCTTCAGCGGCAGCAGAGGCGGTGGCGGCGGCTTCCAGGGCGGTGGGGGCCGCGGCGGCCGCCGATAAATGCGATTCTTCGACCCTGCCGAGGACATCGTTGCGGGCATCGACGCAACACGGCCTCTGACAAATGTCGATTCGACGGAGGATGGAACCATGCTTTTCTTCATCAGAAAGACGAGAAACCGCTCCATGGCTGGGGTGGCGCTGATCGTTCTCGCGGCGGCCTCGCTGATCTTGGCGCTTCTTCCCGCAGTCACGGTTGCCGCGGCGGCAAAGCCAAAGAGCGACCAGAAAACCTTTGCGACGCCCGAGGAAGCCGTTAATATGCTTCTGACTGCGGTAACAGCCGGAGACTTGAAGGAATTGTCGAACATTCTCGGACCGGATGGTAAAGAGATCATCTCCTCCGGCGATGAGGTGGCCGACAAGAACGGACGAGATCTCTTTGTGCGGATGTACGAAGAAAAGAATAACCTGACCCGGCAGGGAGACGCCAAGGCGTTCCTCGAGGTGGGAAAAGCGCAATGGCCGTTTCCCATCCCCATCGTGAAGGTGCGCGACGCCTGGCGCTTTGACACCAAGGAGGGCAGGCAGGAGATCCTCAGCCGCCGCATCGGCAAGAACGAACTGGGCGCTATCCAGGCTTGTCTGGCGTATTATGACGCCCAGCGTGACTATGCTACCCAAGGCAGCGTCGGCAAGGGGCTGCCCGAATATGCGCAGAAGTTTTTCAGCGAGCCCGGCAAGCAGGACGGCCTATACTGGGAAGCCAAGGAAGGCGAAGCACCGAGCCCGCTCGGACCGCTGTTCGCCGCGGCCCACGAAAAGGGCTACACCAGGAAAACGCCGGGGCAGCGACCTTCGCCTTATCTCGGGTACTATTACCGAATCCTGGCCGCCCAGGGGAAGAACGCCGTCGGCGGCGCCTATAGCTATCTGGTCAACGGCAGAATGATCGGCGGGTTTGCGCTCATCGCCTATCCGGCCGAGTATGGGGTATCCGGGGTCATGACCTTCATGGTAAACCATGATGGGGTCGTCTACGAGAAGGATCTGGGCAAGAAGACCGAAGCCGTCGCCCAGGCCATGAAGGCCTTCGATCCGGACCAGACTTGGCGCAAGGTCGAACCCAATTATCTGGAACCCTATCATGAGGGCAAAGGGCTGTAAAACCAGGGAATGAGAAGGTTTCGCGTGGATTTGCGTCATTTGGAAAAGCGGTTGCGACGGGGGCGAGGGCGGCGGCCCTGGAGAGCCGGACCCTGTCGCTCCTGGCTCTACGGCATGGCCCTGCTCATGGTGCTGGCCGGCTGCGCTCATTACCCCGTCAACCGTCCCTTGGGGCAGGTCGATCCCCAGGCCGGCTATCGGGGCAGAAACGTCGTGGAACCCGAGAGCGACACCGAGCTATTGCTCCTGCTGAGCTTTTCCGGCGGGGGGACCCGGGCGGCGGCCTTCTCCTACGGGGTGCTCGAAACCCTGCGCGACACCAAAGTCCTCATCCGCGGCAGCGAACGACGTCTCCTGGATGAGGTGGACTGGATCTCCGGCGTCTCCGGGGGCAGCTTCACCGCCGCCTACTATGGCTTGTTTCGAGACCGCATCTTCGAGGATTTCGAAACTCGGTTCCTGAAAAAGAACATACAGGGGGAACTCACACGCGGCATATTGTTCAACCCCATCAACTGGGTGAAGCTCTTCTCCTCCTACTATGACCGTAGCGACCTGGCGGCTGAGTACTACGACCAGCATGTTTTCGACGGGAAAACCTTCGGCGACCTGCTGGCCCGAAAGAAGCCGCTGATCGTCATCAACAGCACGGATATGGTTCACGGGACGCGCATTTCCTTTATACAGGATATGTTCGACTCGATCTGTACGGATTTGTCCGCCTTTCCCGTGGCCCGGGCTTGTGCCGCATCGTCGGCAGTGCCCATCGTGCTGAGCCCCATTACCCTGCGCAATTATGCCGGAGAATGCGGCTACCGGCTGCCCGACGCGCTGGCGGCGGCCATGAATCCACCGAGGGATGTTGCCTCCCGCCGGTTTGATCTAGCCAACAACATGATGCCCTTCCTGGATGCGCAAAGGAAACCCTATATCCACCTGGTGGATGGCGGGGTTGCCGACAATTTGGGCCTGCGAGCCGCCTTGGAACGGGTGACGCTGATGGGCGATCCCTGGACCACCCTCCAGTATGCCGGCTTGGTGAATGTGCACAAGATCGTCTTTGTCGTGGTCAACGCCGAAACCGCCATCAACGACAAGTGGGACCGCTTCGAACCGGTTCCCCCTTTTGCCGCGATGCTCGATTCGTACTCTTCCATCGCCATCGAGCGCTACAACCGGGAGACCATCGCGCTACTGAGCGAGAGTTTCCCCCGGTGGGCCGAAGAAATCCGGAGAGGCCGTTGCGGGGCGGGCCCGATTTCCACGGCAAAGGGAGCCTGTGGCGATATTGAATTCTATCTGGTCGAGGTGCGCTTCGACAGCTTGGATGATGAAGGCGAGCGCGAGTTCTTCAAACGCCTTCCCACCTCCTTCGTGCTGAAGCCCGATGAGGTCGACAAGCTGCGGGATGCTGCCCGGCGCATTCTCACCAAATCCATAGAATTCCAGCGGTTCCTGGGAGATCTCCCATAGGGGAGTACTGACTGACCAACAAGGCGAATTGCGAACATATTTTCAGTGTCCAATCCCACAGGTCAAAGGAGGAGAGTATGGAGACGAAAAAAAGCCATTACGTCAGGAGACTATTGACTGGAACCGTGCTGTTGCTTGCGGTGGCAGTGCTGACCGGTTCCCTTGCCGAGCCCGTATGGGCAGCCAGTGCCCGGGAAATCGACGCCCAGGCCACCCAGGCTTTGAAAACCTTCTACAACAGCAACCCCGGCGCCAAGGCTTTGGCCGACAAGGCCAAGGCGGTGCTCATCTTTCCCAATGTCGTCAAAGCAGGTTTTCTGGTCGGTGGGCAATTCGGCGACGGGGCCTTGCGCAAACGCGGCAAAACCGTCGCCTACTATCGCTCGCTGGCGGCTTCCTACGGCTTTCAGGCGGGGGCGCAGTCCTTTGGCTACGTGCTCTTCTTCATGGACGAAGATTCACTCCGCTATCTTGACCAGAGTGATGGTTGGGAACTTGGAACCGGACCGAGCCTGGTCGTGTTGGACAAGGGATTCGGCAAGACCCTGTCGACGACCACCATGCAGAAAGGGGTTTACGCTTTCATCTTCGGCCAGAAGGGCCTCATGGGCGGCGTGGGCATCCAGGGATCGAAAATCACCCGGATCAACCCGGATTAATCAGCGAAGAGCAGTGCGCCTCGGGAATCTCGTAGGCGCGCTTTTCCCGAGGTTTCGTATTACGGCTCACTTCAAGAAACGGCGATACCGGGGGCTGAAGGCCACGACCAGCCCCCGAGCGGGCATTACGTTCCAGCCTCAAATATCCCCGTTTTCCTCTATCTTCTTGTCTTCATAGGGGGACAGTTTCTTCCGGTACCATTCGAGCTTGGCATGTTCCATGGCGCTTGAGCACATACCCAGCTTGTCGTAACTTTCCCCGATTCTGGCGATGACAAGGGCTGAGAGTCGGTAGATGCAATAATTCAGCTCACCCTCACCCTCGATTTCCCGGGCGCAGGCTACCAGGTGAGCATCGAAAACCTTCCTTCTTTCCGGCTTTATGTAGGGCATTCTGTGAGACCTTTCCCTCGGCGCAAGGTTGCTCTGTCGGGTGCAGACCTGGCAAATTCAACGAACCCGTGTCGCTCAGCTCACATCCTAACACAAGGAGCGGTCCCAAAAGATGCCCGATTATCACCATTATCACAGGACCGGCCAGAGGGAACGAAACGACTGCTCATTTCCTTTGGGAACATCCCCCAAGCTGGAAAAGAGTGGGCAGGACCCGCAACGCGCCTTGAATATCCCGCCATCCATGGCTTTGGTTGATCCGGTCTCGTGGGTGGTGTGCCACAGGACAAGATCTGTCGACAAAAGCAAAGGATTTATTTAGTGTCCGCCTAGTCTTCAACTGCCTGTGAATGACCAAGAATTCTTGCGCCACGGTGCATCCATGAACAAGAACAAATTTACCGTGAAGAAAGTGTTCACGCTATTATTGCTGGACGCCTGATCTTGTCCGCATCCCTCCACTCGATATTGCCGAACTGCTTGTTGAAGGTCCTGATAAGGAGAGCACCCAATAAGCCCCTAGACTACCGCGAATTCATGATACTTCGTCGGGTCATCCGTAACAATGTAGATCACCCTCACATCCTCCGGGTTGAGCGCCATGGCTTTGGGATAGGTCTGTTTCAGGAAGTCGACGCGCTTCTTCGCCTGATCAAGAATGGTGTCCCGCTCGCCGAAGACCATCGCCCCCGTTGGGCAACTCAGGACACAGGACGGAAGCCGGTTATTGGTGATCCGGTCAAGGCACAGGTTGCACTTGACGAGCACCCTGGTCTTCTCATCCTGGCGTGGGATGTTGTACGGGCAGGCTGTGCGCACTTCCTCGAAGGGCGCCTCTTTGGATTTTTCGGTGAAGAGCACCGCCCCGGTCGCTTCGTCCTTGCCAGCGGCCGCATCGTCGCCGATGGCGTCCACACAGGGGGGTTCCACACAGTGGCGGCACTGTTCGGAAAAGAAATACCAGTAGGGCTTGCCGTCTTCCTTGAGGCCTTCGGAAAAACGCACGAGCTTCAAGGTCTGGGCCGACAGATCCGGCGGGTTCTGATAAGTCCCGGTCTGTTTGGTTTGGGTGCCGGGCAATCCCTTCCATTGCTTGCATGCAATCTGGCAGCCACGGCAGGCCGTGCACTTGGAAGTATCAATCATTATGGATTTTCCACTAGCCATGTCTCGCTCCTCCTATACCTTGGTCACGTTGACCATGAAGGCTCGGTATTCCGGGGTCCCGGTGTTGGGATCGCCGGCCGTTGGCGTTAACAAATTGGCGCTGTCGCCGCAATCCTTGGGGAAGAGCCAGCCATAATTGTAGGTGATCCCGACCTGGTGCAGGGTTTGTCCGCCGACTTTCAACGGACGCAGCCGCGTGGTGACCATGGCCACGCATTCGACTTTGCCGCGAACCGATTCAACCTTGACCTTATCCCCGTTCTTGATGCCGCGAAGTTCAGCGAACTCCTTGCTGACCTCGACGTAGGCCTGCGGCATGGCCTCGGTGAGCCAGGACTGCCATCGCGTGTCCGCGCCCGTGCACCAATGTTCCGTACAGGAGTAGGTGGTGCAGACGAAAGGAAACCTCGGATCGCATCCCGCTATCTTGTCGCATTCACCCTTGAAGATCCTGATGACGGGACTGCTCAGCTGGGCCGAGATGAGGCCCTTGGCAAGCGGACTTTCGAGGGGTTCGTAGTGCTCGGGGAACGGCCCGTCCGCCAGTCCCGGCCCGAACAGGGAAGCCACGCCGTCGGGCTTCATGATGAAGGGCAGTTTGCCTTTTTCTTTGTCGGCCAGGGGCGGCCACGGACCGTCGGGAACGTCACCCACCCATTTTCCGTCCACCCACTTGAGGACCGCCCGTTTGGGGTCCCAAGGCTGTCCGTTTTCATCCACCGACGCCCGATTGTACAGGATGCGCCGGTTCATCGGCCAAGCCCACGCATATTCAGGGTAGAGGCCGAGCCCCGTCGGGTCGTCTTTCTTCCTTCGGGCCATCAGGTTGGTTCCATCCTGCGTGAAGCTCCCGCAATAAATCCAGATGCCGCACGAGGTCTTGCCATCGGCCTGGAGCCAACTGAAGCCAGGAACGCACTGTCCCTTCTTAAAAGACTTGTCCCCAACGGTCACATCCTCCAGGAAATAGCCGTTCATCGCCTTGGCAACCGCCGTGGAATCGTACATCCCCTTGGCATCCGCATAATTCCATTGCAGATCGCGAATGGGATCGGGGAACGCCCCTTTCTCTTTCTTGTACAGTTCCTTCAGTTTCATCACCAACCGGTAGAGGATGTCGCCCATTGAAAGCGCGTCTCCGGGCGGCTTCTCCGCCACGTACTTCCACTGGAGCCAGCGCCCGGTATTGCTCATACTGCCCGCTTTTTCCATTTGAGCCGCCGCCGGCAGGAGGAAGACCTCGGTCTTGACCTTTTTCGGATCCATTCCCGGCCCCTTCCAGAAGGAAGCCGTCTCGTTGTCGAAGATGTTGATGTGCACCATCCAGTCGAGTTTGGCAAAGCCTTTCCGGGTCTTACTGGCATTCGGATTGCTGCATGCCGGGTTCTGGCCGACGCAGATAAAGCCCTTGATCTTCCCCTCATACATCTTGTCGATCTCATCCAGAAGTGTCACATCCTGACCGTCATCGACCTTGGGAAGGTAGGAATAGGCAAAACCGTTCTCCTTGGTAGCCTTGTCGCCGAACCATGACTTGAGGAGGCTCACCATGTACTTCGGGGTGTTCTGATACCAGTTGGCCGACTGGAGCTCCCTGGTCTTGGGGGTGTTCTTCGCCAGGTACTCGTCCAGCGTGGTCAGTGAAGCCGCCGGAATCTTGAGATAACCTGGAAGAATGTGAGCGAGGATGGCCAGATCCGTCGATCCCTGGACATTGGGCTGTCCGCGCAAGGCGGCGACGCCGCCCCCCGCGACCCCGATATTCCCCAGCAGGAGTTGCACGATGGTGAAGGACCTGATGTTCTGCACGCCCACCGTGTGCTGGGTCCAGCCGAGGGCGTAGAGGATCACCCCCGCCTTGTCTCTCACCCCCGTCGAAGAGTAGACTTCATAGACTGTCTTGAGATCTTCCATGGGAGTTCCGGTGATCGACGACACCTTTTCAAGATCGTAGCGCGCGTAATGGGCCTTCATCATCTGGAGAACACACCTGGGATTCTGGAAGGTCGGGTCCTTTTCCGGGACCCCTTTGGCATCGAGCTTGAACACCCAGCTGGACTTGTCGTACTTCCTGGTAGCGGGATCGTAACCCGAGAAGAGACCGTCCTTGAAGCTGTATTTTTCGTCGATGATGCACGAGGCGTTGGTGTAATTCCTGACGTACTCTTCGAAATATTTGTTGTTGTCGAGAATGTACTTGATCATACCGCCCACAAAGGCGACGTCGGTCCCGGGACGCAGGAACGCATGATGGTCCGCCACGGCCGAAGTCCGGGTGAACCGGGGATCTACATGGATGATTTTCGCCCCCTTGTCCTTGGCGTGCATGGCCCACCTGAAGGTGATGGGATGAGCTTCCGCCGCATTGCTGCCCATGACGATGACACAATCGCTGTTGCCGATGTCGATCGGGTGATTGGTCATCGACCCGCGTCCCAGCGACTCCGCCAGCGAGGCCACGCTCGGCCCGTGGCAGACCCGCGCCTGGTGATCGATGTAGACGAGACCCAGCGCTCGCATGGCGGTGGTGATCATCCAGCACTCTTCGTTGTCCAGCTTGGAGCTGCCCATGTGAGCGAGCGCCTCGACGCGGTTGACCACCTGCCCCATGGCGTTTTTGACCATGAATTCCTTGTCCCGCACCGCCTTGATCTTCTTCGCGATCTGGGTCAAGGCCCAGTCCCAGGCCTTGGGTTCCCATGTATCGCCGCCGGGCTTGCGATACAGCACCTTGGTCAGACGGTGTTCATTTCTGGCCGACATCTGGAGCGTTGCCGCACCCTTTGCACAAAGCGAACCCTCATTGATCGGATTGTCCGGGTCTCCCTCGATGTTGATGACTTTGCCGGTCTGGGTGTCGGTGCTGCAGACCAGCCCGCAGGTCACCGCACAGTGATAGCATAGAGAGTAGGTCTGCCTGGCACTCTTCACTTGGTCGATCTTACTGAGCCCTTCCGCGTAGGCTAATACCGGCCGCATGTCGACCCCGAGCGACGACAGCGCCAGACCCGCGCCCATGGTACCGGAAATGAAAAGGAACTCACGCCGTGTAACTCCCATCACCTTCTCCTTTTCTCATGTGAACTCCTCAAGATAGATGCACCTAAAGAACAACGCTCAGTCCAGATTTGCTTGATTCGGTGTTTGCCAATCACTGGCTGGAGCCCATATTGGACTCATCACGCTGCTGGTTAACCCTCGAGCGGCAGATGCCCGAAAAGACGATTCGAAGGTCCCGTTCGTCGATTTCCCTCAAAAGGTAATCTTCCGCCGTCTCATCCTCTTTGGGCTCCAAATCTTCATCGGCCGTTCGCAGGATGGCGTTCTGAACCGGCAGGATCCTGTCGCCTCTCTTTCTGCCCTCCGGCACCCACCCAGTGTTATGACGAATCCATTGATCGCACTCGTCGTGGGTCCCAACGAAAAGAAAGATCAAATGGTCTTCCGCCATGACGGTCAGGAGGCGGTAGGCATCAACCAGATCATACTTCCGGCAGTCTTTGATGCGTCCTTCACCGTAGAGGGTACTTCTGGCGAGCTGCCTGGGGCTTGTCACTTCGCCGCAAACCCACTGCTGAATGATGACTTCCGCATGCTCCGCTGCGGCTTTCGCCAGCCCGCCGACCCGGTAAAGGCGTTTCAACTGTCGGGCGAAATTGCTGCTAAGAAGTACGTGGCTAATCATGAAAATGCCCCATCGTTCATTTCTGACCTGGTGCAGGGCTGCCGATGGTGGGACTGCCGGTCCAGCTCGGCCGCAGGTAGATGAACCAGTACATGCCACCCACCATCACGGCGCCGCCAATAATATTGCCGATCGTCGCCGGGATCAGATTCCGTACAAAGAAATTGCCCCACGTTAAAATTGCCCCGCCGTCCTTGAGACCTGCCGCGACAGTGGCGAAATACGTCGGATCGAAATCCTTGATCATAATCGCCGACGGGATGAAATACATGTTGGCCACGCAGTGTTCGAAGCCGCACGCAACGAAGGCCGAGATCGGCGGCAGGATGGAGAGGATCTTGTCGGTGGTGCTGCGGGCGCTGAAGCACAACCACACCGCCATACACACCAAGGCATTACAGAAGATGGCCAGGAAAACACACTGCACGAATTCCAGACTGGTCTTGGCGATGCCGATGTTCAACGCCGCCACTCCCACGGCGCCGCCGCCAAACGTGTGCTGCTTGCCAAGAAAGACAAAATAGGCGGTCAGCACGGAGCCGACGAAATTGCCGAGATAAACAATGACCCAGTTGCGCAGCATGGCCCCGGTAGTGATCTTCTTGTCGGCCCACGCCATCGGCATCAGACAGTTGCCGGTGAAGAGTTCCGAGCCGCCAACGACAACCATGATGAGGCCGGTGGCGAACACCAGGCCTCCGAGAAGACGCTGCAAGCCGTATGGGAATCCCGTCGTAAAAGCCACTTCCTTGCCCGCGCTGACCACAATCTTGCCCAAGCCGGCCCACACTGTGGTGGCATAATTGGCCCCCATGGCAATGAAGGCCCCGGCCAGGATCGCCAGGGCAAACATCCGATATCCCCCCAAACCGGCTTTGGCGACACCCACGCCTTCAGCCTTCAGAGCCATGTCCTTCGGTATTAGAGCGTCAATCGATACAGTTCCATTACTCATAAAAATTCCTCCTCATGAACAGCTCGCTAGAACAGCACCGCCAGCTTCAAAGCCAGTCCCACAACACCCATTTGAGGATCCGCTGCAACTTGGCGGACCGGGCGTTTCCTGTTCCGAAACACCCAGTCCACCTCGTGAAATGCCCCTTCCTTGAAGGCTACGTTATCTTCTCCACCTTCACCGCACACGCCTTGTACTCGGCCGTCTTGGTGA
>CAZDKX010000080.1:0-16515 GCA_964505935.1 uncultured Syntrophobacteraceae bacterium | reverse complement strand
CGCGAGGGACGCGCCGGTCGCGGCTGGAAAGCCGCTCCCACGGAAATGCAACTTTCTATCCCCAACTGGTCTAACCTGCCCCAATCCCGCCGTCGGCCAGAGGCCGGGTAGATCTTTTCGGCGATGAGCCGGCGGAGTATCTTGAGCATCCCTGCTATCGTTCCGGAGGATGATATATTCCATGCCCGAACTGCCCGAGGTTGAAGTCATCCGACGGCGAATTCTGCCGCAGGTCATCGGTCGGACCGTGGTCAAGATGATCGTACGCAATCCCGATTTGCGCCTGCCGGTGTCGCCGGAACTCGCCGCCGGGCTTTCCGGGCAGGCCCTCAACGGCGTCGTCCGGCGGGGCAAATACCTGGTTTTTCAGTTCACGACCGACAACGTTATCCTGCACCTCGGCATGACCGGCTTTCTGCAGATGATTGATGCTTCTCTCGCTCCCGGCAAGCACGACCACGTCGATATCGTGTTCACCCATGGTCGGTGCCTGCGGCTGAATGATTATCGCCGGTTTGGGCTTGTCGTCTGGACGGTGGATGATCCTCTCCGCCACCCCCTGCTGGCGGCTCTCGGCCCGGAACCCTTTGTCAGAGCCTTCAGCGGCGCTCACCTGTATCGGCGCAGCCGCGGCCGCACGACTCCGGTCAGGCAATTCATCATGGATCAGCGGGTGGTCGCCGGCGTCGGCAATATCTACGCCAATGAAGCCCTGTTTGCAGCGCGCCTGCATCCTGCAAGACCGGTTGGCACGCTTTCCCGAAGCCGCTGCGTGCTCCTTGCCGAAGCCATCCGCGGCGTGCTCCGGACCGCCATCGAGCAGGGAGCCACCATTCTTGATGCGGCGGAGGGTTCCGAGTACACTGGACACTTCCGTCTGGAGCTGCTGGTTTATGGTCGGGCGGGCGAGCCCTGCCGGAAGTGCGGGACCCCGATCGAGCTGGCCAGGATTTCCCAGCGTTCAAGCTATTTCTGCCGCAAATGCCAGCCCTGGAGCGGAGAGCGGGCAATCGCGGCAAGCACGCATCACCATCAGAAAGGAGTCTTATGAAAATCGCGATCATGGGTACCGGGGGAGTCGGGGGCTACTACGGCGGACTGCTCGCGCAGGCTGGGCATGAGGTGACCTTTATCGCCCGCGGGGCGCATCTTGCCGCCATCCGCAGCCAGGGCCTGCAGGTCAGAAGCGTCTTCGGCGATTTCCGGGTGTCCCCGGCGCAGGCCACCGATAATCCCGCCAAAGCAGGAGTCGTCGAGCTGGTGGTGTTTGCCACCAAGACCTACCACACGGACGAAGCCGCCCAATTGATCAAACCCATGGTCGGTCGGGATACCATGATCATTTCTTTTCAAAACGGTGTGGATGCCGCGGAACGGATCGCTCAGATCGTGGGCGTGGAGCACCTCTTGGGTGGCGCCACCTGGCTTTCGGCAGCCATCGAGGAGCCCGGCGTGATCGGTCAGTACAGCCGGTTCCGCCGCATCGTCCTGGGGGAGTTGGATGGGAGGACGACCCCGCGGGCCCAGGTCCTCTTTGAGATCTTCAAAAGTACCGGGGCAACCGTTGAACTCGTATCGAACATCGAGCAGGTCCTCTGGACCAAGTTCGTCTTCATCTCCGCCATCAGTGCCCTGGGCAGCCTCACGCGGGTAACCATGGGCGAATACCGCGGGGTGCGGGAAGCCCGGGGTGTGTTGACCGAAGCCATCAAGGAGATTGTGGCGGTCGCCCGGGCCAAGGGGGTGTCGCTCGCCCCGGATGTGCCGGCCGGCACGCTGAAGTTCATCGATGAGAGCGCGGCCGGCATCAAACCTTCGATGCAGCGAGACATCGAAGCCGGGCGCATGAGTGAGCTCGAATCCATGATCGGCATCGTGGTGCGGCTGGGGGAAAAGCTTGGAGTCGCGACGCCCGTCATGGGCCTTGCCTACGCGATGCTCAAACCGGGCGAGCTCAAGGCTCGGGCGTAGCCTGCACGCTCACCCGGGACTATTTCGAGAGGGCCAGGGGATTGAAGCGGGTGTCGTAGTCGTACACGTCAACGCCTTCCGAGCGCTTGAGGGAATTGACCACCACATAAGTGAGAGGGGTGGCCGCGGCTTCGTAGAGGCACTTCACGACCCATTGGGTTACCATGATCTTGGCCAGACTCGGCAGGGGCACGGTGCCTCCAAAGGCGAGCGTGATGAAGACCAGCGAATCCAAACCCTGGCCCACCAGGGTTGAACCGAGGGTCCGCGTCCACAGCCACCGTCCCTTGGTGGCCAGTTTCATTTTGGCCAGCACCATCGAGTTGGCGAACTCACCGACCAGATAGGCGGAAAACGAAGCGACGAGCAGGCGGGGCGTGTACCCGAGGATCAACTCATAGGCTTCCTGTCCCTTCCAGAAAAACGCGGCCGGGAGCATCTGGCCGCACCAGACGGCCGCGACTGCCAGGAGGTTGCATAAAAAACCGAGCCAGATCACCTGGCGCGCTTTGCCATAGCCGTAGACCTCGGTCAGCACATCGCCGGCAATGTAGCTCACGGGAAAGATGATGACCGCGGCCGGCAACACCAGCCCGAAGACCTCGATCAGCTTCACGGCAATGATGTTCGCCGTGAGCAGCGAAGTGACGAAAACCGCGCAGATGACGACAAACCACCCCGAATATCCCTGCCGGGGGGGGCCGTCCTGTTCTTCCTTCATGTTCCAACCTCCAGACCATTTGGCATGCCGGATGGATGCCCAGGGAAAACGGCAGGACTTATACCATCTTCCTTCCCACCTTGCCCACTCCAAAGATGGGTTGCTCGCCTCCGAACAGGGGAGCAAGCAGGCGGAGCTGATCTGAATATCTCCTTGCATTCGCCATGATCGTCTGCGTAAAATCAGGCGCCATTCCATGATGGATACGATCCGGCGTGCCGGCATGGCTCCCCCCAAACCGTCAGCGGCAGGAAGCTATCCGTGCACCTCTTTCTAACGACATTCATCCCGTCCGGTCAACCTGGGGCGAAAACTTTCGTCCCGGTTTGGCCGGATGCCGGCGCCACCGGTAAGCGAACAAGGGTCAGGAAAGGAGAAAGGAATCATGCAGCTCAGTACCGTCCCGATCGATAAGCCGGAACCGATCAACTTCATTTTTGGCCAGACCCATTTCATCAAATCGGTCGAAGACCTCCACGAAGCCCTGGTTGCCGCGGTGCCGGGCATCAAGTTCGGGATTGCCTTTTGCGAAGCCTCCGGCAAATGCCTGGTGCGATGGTCCGGCACCGATCCCGAGATGATCGAGCTTGCCCGCAGGAATGCCGCAGCAATTGCCGCCGGCCACTCATTCATCATCTTCCTGGGAGACGGCTTCTATCCGGTGAATGTGTTGAACACCATCAAAATGGTCCCGGAGGTCTGCCGCATTTTCTGTGCTACGGCCAACCCCACGGAAGTCGTTGTGGCGGAGACCGAACAGGGGCGCGGGGTGCTGGGGGTAATCGACGGCTTCCGCCCGGCGGGGGTGGAAGGGGAAGAGGACATCCTGTGGCGCAAGGACCTGCTGCGCCAGATCGGCTACAAGCTCTAGCGAAGGTTGGTTTTTGAGACCGGCTGTCGAGAGGGTATGGATGGCTGCAGGCAGCAGCGAGCACGAGCGAGGACTATGCTGGCATACGACGGCGGTGCGTGTGCCCCTGTACGAAGTAGACCTGGGACAGGCGGTCTATCACGGGAACTATTTCCATCTGCTGGAGCTCGGCCGCGAAAGCTTCCTGCGCGATCTTGGCTACCCTTACCGACGCTTCATGGAGCAGCAGCTCCATCTGACCATTGTCGAAGCTTCCTGTTCCTACCGACGCCCGCTCCTTTACGACGACCTCATTGAGGTCCGGACCCGCGTCGAGGGGTGGCGCAGCCGAAGCCTGGTGTTCGCTCAGACCATCTATCGGGATGAAGGAGCAGCAGGCATGGCACTCTGCACCGAAGCAACGCTGAAAATGGTCTGCGTCCGGTTCAGCGGGCAGCCCACCCTCCTGCCGCCGGAGTTTGTGGACGCGCTGAAGAGTTGGCCATCAGCCGCCTGACAGCATCCCTATCGAGCACGGAAATCCGCATTAGTCTCAAGATGGCTGTCTTTGTGGGTGCCGCTGATGCCTTGTGGGAGCTTCTTGTGGGAGCCTGATATCTTGTGGGAGCGGCTTTCCAGCCGCGAATCTACCTTTGCTCGCGGCTGGAAAGCCCCTCCCACAGGGCCTTGCTGGGTCCCTCTTCGCGGTCGTTGCGCCGCTATCAAGTGAGCAAAGGAAAAAGCTATGGCAACTCAGGACAAGTGTTGTTCGATTGTACCTTACTTCAAGGTTCACCCTGCCAACCTCGACGCCTTCAAGCAGCTCTGTGAAAGGTTCGTGGCGAAAAGCGCGGGGGAACCCAAGTGCCTTTATTACGGCTTCAGCTTTGCCGGCGACGAGGCGCATTGCCGCGAAGGCTATGCGGATGCCGAGGCGGCCCTGGCACACCTCGAAAATGTGGGCGCGTTGCTCGAAGAAGCCCTCACCCTCGCCGATCTGGTACGCCTGGAAATTCATGGCCCCGAGGCCGAGCTGGCCAAGCTGCGCGCGCCTCTGGCCACCCTGAAGCCGCAGTTCTTTATCCTGGAGTGTGGTTTCCGGCGTTGATCGAATTGATCCATGCTCTTTTCCTGCGATGAGCCATCGGTTAGTATCGCAGACCGTTGGCAGGGTATCCGGCGGTTTTTTCCAAAGGTCTGAGTCGGCTTTTGCGTAGGGTGCGTCCATTGGGGGCGGCGGAAGGTTCTCGACCTCTCCATGATACTCGCTCAGGATAGAAGGATGCATTTCCGCTCTGGGTGTGGCTTTCCAGCCGCAAATGAGGTTCCCATCACGGCTGGAAAGCCACACCTGCACTGGCCCCTTTCGATAAGAGGGTTCCCGGGAACCAAACAATTTAGCCTTAACGAGCAGTGACAGGACAGTATGATGGATGGTGAAAAACGAAGCAGCGGTTCAGGCCTTTCCTCCAGCATCGGATGGCAGATGAAGTGTCACCAGTGCGGTGAGATTCTCCCTTTGCTGCATCCCCATATCGTTGCCGAGCGGTACGACGAAGAAGAGAACATGATTTGCGAACAATGCTTCGAACGCCGCCTCGCCGAAAGCTGAAGACCGCCTGTCGTCAATCCGAAAAGACATGGGCGAGGATCATCCCATAGACGTCTTCCGCTCGTATTCGATCCTTCAGCAGACCCGGTTCCGTGGTCATGAACAGCGGGCCCTCCGCCGGCCGGTCGGTCACCCGACCATGTGAGCCCCGAACCAGGCTCGCATCGAGAGGGATGACTTCCATGAGATAGCGGAATCAGAGCTTCTTCTTCAGCAGGGTCCAGGCCAGCTTCGCTTTGGGAAACGCCAGCGCCGGATCGAGGAAGAGCTCACAAGGGTCGTAGCCGGGCTTGGCGTGAATGTTGACGGTCCGGGCATAGTCCGGCGCCTTTGCGTCATCCTCCCAGTAATAGTAGGTAAACCACGCGTCCTTTTCCGAAATGAGGACCAGATCACCGGATCGCTCATGATCGAGCCGGCAGGCCCGCTTCCCTTCTTCCTCCAGAACGTGCTCGATGCCGGGCACTTGCTGAAAGTATTCGTGTAGCGCCGGGATGAGCTTCTTGTCATTCACATACACGTGGGCGACCTGATGATCGGACACGGCAAAAGCCCTGCATCGCCCGAAATCCAGGTATTCCCGTTCCAGATCGACTTTCAACTCCAGATGACCGAGCGCGCGCAGCAGGCGGTTGGGATGGATCGGCCTGCTCACGTCGGTGATGCCGTACTCGGAAAGCACCACCACCCGGCAACCCCGGTTGCGGAAGTGATCGATGAGCCTGCCGCACAGATGATCGATTTCCAGAAGGTCTTTGTCGATCTTCCCCGAGGGCCCTACCCGCTGGAGCACGTAATCAAGATGAGGGAGGTAGAGCAGATGAAGGGTGGGGCGGAACTCCTCCTCGATCGCCATGGCGGCTTTGGCGAGCCATTCGCTGGAGATGATCGAGGTGCCCGGTCCCCAGAATTGGAAGAGGGGGAACTGGCCGAACTCCGCGTTGAAGCGGTGCCTGAGGTCCGCCGGGACGGTATAGCAATCCGGGACCTTCACACCATCCGAACAGTAGATGGGACGCGGGGTCACCACATAGTCGGCATCCGTCACCATGTTGAACCACCAACCGGTGTTGGCGCACGTGAAGGCGCGGTTCCGGCGTTTGCCTTCGTGCCAGAGCTTCTCACCACCCATCAGCCGGTTGGATTGTTTCCAGAACATGACCTCGGAAAGCGTGCGGCAATACCAGCCATTGCCCACAATCCCATGCTCGGAGGGAGGTTTTCCCGTGAGATAGGTCGCCTGGACCGGGCAGGTCACCGCCGGCGTGAGGGCCTGAAGGTCCGTGCTGTTTGCGAGCAAAGCGTTCAAACAAGGTGTCCGCTCGTCGATGAGCGAGCGGGTCAGGCCGACCGCACAAATCACCAGCGTCCGTATCATCCATCACCCCTCTTATGCTTCTTGCGCTCGTTAAGGTTGACAATCTTCATTTTGCCCGCGCCCTGTTTGTTGGGTTTCGTTGCCACTCAACCCAACCTGCAACGACCACCCCCTAGAGAAGACAGTTGTTGCGAGTCCTGGAGCTCAGACAAGAGTTAAGGATTCAAACGTGAATTGGTATAGATTCGATAAGGTTAAGTCGTCTTGTTCCTACAGCCCTTTATGTCCACAGGGCCTTTGTCGGAGATTTCCAAAGTTCCTGTGGGTGATCCTCAAAGGTCCTGTGGGAGCGGCTTTCCAGCCGCCGGCTGCCACGCCGTCAGTCTCTCCCACAACTACCGCATCACCCTCACTCTTTTGCTCACCGAAACAGAAATCATCCTCCTTGATGTGGGCAGCCATGATGAAGTGTATCGTTAACCGCGGCTGCACTCAGCTGCCTTTCACCAACTGATCATGGACATACTCGGCGCGAACCTCCGACTCTCGAAATGACCATCTTGCTTGCCATTTTTCAAGTAACATGTTACCCTTGAATCCATTGTGGACCTCAACTACGGGAAGGAGTTGATCATGGCAACGGCCCTCACACCGAGTGATAAGATGAGACGCTATCGTCGAAAGATGCGTGTTGATGGTCTGCGTCCGGTACAACTCTGGGTGCCCGATGCCAGGGCACCAGGGTTTGCGGAGGAAGCCCGAGCGCAATCCCTGCGCGTCAGTGTCAGCCCTGGTGAACGCGAAGCTTTGGATTTCATTGAAGCTGTGGCGGATTTGGATGGATGGCAATGAACCGAGGCGACGTCGTTTTGGTGGTTGCCCCGGGGGATTATGGAAAGTCTAGACCCGCCGTCGTCGTCCAGTCCGATCTTTTCAACGAAACGCATGCGAGCATCGTCGTTTGCCTGCTCAGCAGCGACCTACAGGATGCCCCTTTCTTTCGCCTCACGGTCGAACCAACACGGGAGAATGGTCTCCAAGTCCCATCTCAGATCATGGTGGACAAGATCGTTGCGCTCAAGCGAGACAGAATCCGAGCGAAGATCGGCTCGTTGGGCAAGGATATGATGTTGTCTCTCAACCGATCGCTCATGTTGTTCCTGGGACTTGTATAGAGGGGCAGCAACACCGTGTCCTGACCACGAGCCAGGGCACCATTCAGCACCCGATCCTGTCGCTCTCCCCATGACAGACGGGGAAATCCCAAGTGCTTATCGAAAAGAAAAGCATCATGCTCGATGTGGGCAGCCAAGATGTGGCTTGCGCCGCTTGAAGTTGACCATCCGAACGGGTGACGTCCACAACGGCTCAAGTTTACCGAGACTTTTCGGATTATAAACGTGCCTCTCAGGCTCTTTATCATCCATTTTTTCGGATGGATGTTCCTTGTTCAGCGTCGAATTGAATGTTCGCCCAGCAAATGGCCGCGCATTTGACCAGCTGGACACCATCCGCTGCCTCGCGTCACCCAGGCGGACCCGACTGGTCGGGTCATGGGCGGGCCGTGCCCGCTATGCATGATCCGCGTATTATTTTTGAGGATTGCATGGGTCTGTAGCATGAGTCCTGCGCACCATCATGAGCACCACGAACCAGTGACCAATCATACCAGTTTAAGATAGATAGCCGCTCCCACAGGATTTCAGGAGTCAAGAAGGATTTCGGAAATGATGCAAGCCAACCTTTACAGGTATGGAAAAAAGCTCACATCGTTTTTCTCGGCAAGAAAAGGTCCGGCGAGAAACGGTCCCCTGTTCTGATTCGCGATCTTCCTTGCCGTGAAGTATGGTAATGTGGATTTCTTGATGCCGCGGCGCTGAATGGAGCGTGCGGCCCGCAACGGCATCCCTGATGTGCCGCTCAACGCTACCTGCGTATCGGAAAGGATGGAATCGATGAAACGGAGTATCGCTTTGAGGGGGGCAGCGCGCTCATCGCGCCCTCACTCCATCTCCTTCACGCTGTCTGCCTCCCTGGCGTTCGTAATGGGGCTGGCCTGCGCTCATCCGGCTGATCTTCTTGCGGCTGCCCTACCGCGCTTCGAGGCACCCCCGGTCCTCAAAGCCGGCGACCTGCTTCCACCGGAGATGCGTTCCGGCCCGCTCTTCCAGGTGGACGATCAGGTCCCCACCGACGGCCTTCTAGGACACTTCACGCTCCGTTCGCCCTTGGGGACCTTCGTAGTCCCCGGGCGGGAATTGCTGAGGATTCGCATCGCCGAACTCCAGGCCATTGAGCAACTGGATAATATGAGCAAATCCCAGGTTTTTGTCGAGGCCTTGGGGAGGGCGGCGGCCAAACCGTTGGAGTCTGCGCAACAGATCATCACGCATCCGGTGGATACGGTGGCGGGTTTGCCCTCGGGCATCTCGCGACTGTTCGACCGGGTGTCGCTGGGCGCCCGGAAGATCACGGAGGCCGCCACCGATCCTGCTAAAGACGGCACTCAGCGGGCTGAGGCGGCGGCAAGCCGGGTGGGGACCGCCACCATCACGGTTCTGGGGTTTGAACAGGGAAGGCGCCAGTTGGCAAGGAGTCTCGGCGTCGATCCCTACACGACCAACCCCGTGCTGGGACAGAAACTGACCGACGTTGCCTGGGTCTCCTTCTCCGGTCGGCTCACGGTCAATACCCTGACGGCGGCACTGGTCCCGGCCTCGCTCGCCATCTCCGGGACCTCGATTACCCACGATCTCGTCTACGACACGCCGTCCGCCGATCTGATCGTCATGAACAAGCAGAAGATGCTGAGTCTGGGGGCGAGTGAAGGCCAGGCCCAGGCGCTGCTCCACAACCGCTGGTACTCCCTGACGGTTCTGACCTCGCTGGTCAGCGAACTCGAACGGCTGTCGGGCGTCGGGGGGCGCCCCGGCGTCATCGCTCTGGCAGCCACGGCCAGCAATGAAGAAGAGGCTCGCTTCTTCGCCGCCGGCGTGTCCATACTGGCCAGGCTCCATGCCACCACCAGCCCCGTCAGCAGGGTGACCGGCCAGGGGACGGTGGTCGGTTTCACCGCCGCCGGCGCCGTGATGGTTCCGGCCCAGGTGGATTACGTTTCCTGGACGGAGCGGATCGGCCGGTTTGCCGAACGCCCGGACCTCAAGGCCAGGCAGCGGGGCATTTGGTCTACAGGCAAAGGGTCGGCGTCCGCAAGACAGGGCTTGACCAAGCTGGGCTGGACTCTCCATGAGGTCCCTTCGCCATAATGGAGGCGCGAGCAAAGGCATCGCGTATGCTGCCGGGGCGGCATCGAAAGCGTTTCGAAAGGTCTCTGAAAACGCTATAATCTCACCACGGCAGGTGGCCAGTTGTTGCGGTAGGAACGATCAGGGTGAAACTTTGGGAGAAGGTCCCGCATGCCGATACTTCGAGAGAAAGGCAGCGTTGATCAGAATGAAAATGGATTCAGGAAAAAGTCCTGCAGTTGGTGATATGGGAGAGAAAGGGCAGGCTCATAAGGGCATCGTGAATTTCTTCTTCGAACTCGGGATGCTCAAGCGGACGCCGCGGTCGGGCTTTCAGTTCCTGCGCTCGGGACAGGAATCGGTGGCCGAGCATTCCTATCGCATGAGCCTCATCGGCTATACCATGGCCCGCTTGACAGCGGGCGCCGATCCTTTCAAGGTGCTCTGCCTCTGCCTGTTCCACGACGTTCCCGAAGCGCGCACCGGCGATCTCAACTACGTGAACAAGCAGTACGTCGAGGTGCACGAACAGGAAGCGATTGATGATCTGGCCGCCACCCTGCCCTTTGGCGACGACTTCAAGACGCTGCTGGCTGAATACCGGTCGCAGGAAAGCCTCGAAGCCAGGCTCGCCCACGATGCCGATCAGCTGGACCTCATCCTCGAACTGAAGGAACAGAACGACCTCGGCAACGTCTACGCGAACCAGTGGATCCAATTCGCCCGCAAGCGTCTGCAAACGGATATGGGAAAAACCCTGGCGGCGCAGATCCTGATCACCGATTCCACCGACTGGTGGTTCGAAGGCCACGATCACTGGTGGCACCGCGGCCACGAGGAGTGATCCTTCTATCCCGCCCCTCATCCCTCACCCATCCGGGGCACCGCGGTCAGGAGGGCTGATCCTTTTTCCGCCGGTCGGCAAAGGACAAGACTTTGGCTTTCCTGGGCGGGCCCGCCTGGTCCTGGGTGGTTTCGGGGGTTGCGGTCGGTTCCTGCGACTGGGACTCAACCACCTTGGCCACTTCTTCCGGGGAAACCACCTTGGTGACTCTCACCGGTCGTCCCCCCATGGTGAATTCATCGCCGTCAATGTAGGGGCGCCGGAGGATCCAGGTGATCACCATCAGGGGGACCTGCAGGACCAGCAGTTTCACCTGGTACCACTGCGGTTTGTAGTCCGGGGTGATCTCCTCCACCCGAGCGAAGAAGGCCGGATTGCCATCCATATGAACCAGCACCAGATCTCCTGGTACAACCATCGCATTATCCTCTCTTCTCTGCAGGTTGAGCCTGCCGGCCGTGCACGTAGTGCTCTTCCAGGACCCCGCGCACGAGGGGCAGATTGCCTCCCTCGGGAGGGGTAAAGCCAAACACCACTTCCAGCAAGGACATGACCATCCGAAAAGTCACCCCCCACAGGATTTCCCGGCTGCCCTGGTGCCAATGGAGAAAGCAGGGGAATTCGTGGTCTTTGCCGGGGAGGCGCCAGCCCAGGTGGGGCGGGACGTCCAGACGGTAGCGGGCGTAATGGTCGCGATTCAGCAGCGAGCGCAGGGGAATGGTCACGATCTTTTCCACTTCCCAATTGAGGGTGAAACGCTGAGGCCGGGAAATCCAGGCCACCATGGGATGGATCACCCGGCGGAACACGATCAGGCACTGCGACGAAAGCGGCCCGAGGAAGCGGATTCCCAATGGGTTCAAGCGCATCTCTTCCCAGCTCTCCCGCAGGGCCGTGGCGAACAACCGGGAAAGCAGGCCGGCCTCCTCCGGGCACGATCGCTTCAGATGAGACCAATGCGGCCAGCGGGAGAGAGGGGAGCCGGGCAGCGAAAGGGCTTTCGCCAGACAGCCATCCAGCCGTGAGTTGATGGTACCGCCCGGGCAGCAGAGGTCTCCGCCCTGGAGCACATCCCGGGAACGCTTATTGAGGATGACACTGATTTCCCGGCCGGCGCCGTCTCCCACATCCTGGAGACCCAGCAGCAGCATGACGCTCGATGATTTGACCCGGTCAACGGAGTCGGGGTTGAACAGCGATTCACACCCACACTTTGCCGCCAGCCGTTCGAGCACGCGTGACTGCAAGCCCACCGGATCGTTAAGCAAAAATTCTTCCATTACTCATGGCCCTTCAGCCTCTCCCAGTCGGCGAATTTCTCTTCCAGGCGCCTGGCGGATATCCTGAAACGAACCTTGATTTCGGGGGCAAAGAGGCTCACCTTGAATTCTTCCACCATCCACCGGAGCTCGTCAAGGAAGGCGCGTTGCGCCACCGACGGTCCCATCATAACCTCACGCCGCAATTGTTCAAAGCGTTCAAGGAAAGGAGCCGCCTGTTCCGCCTTCTGGCGATCTTTTTCCGGGGCGGGGTAGGCCCGTTCGGCACGGATGCCCAGGGCCCTGAGATAGCGCGGCAATCCCCTGAGCTCCTCCCGCCGGTGGCAGCTGAGAAAATCCGGGCCCACCAGAACCTCCACTTCCCGCATGATCAGATTGAGCCGCTCCAGGACGGCCTGGTTTTTCCCGGACAGCTTGCGCAGGCGCTGCAGCGAGGTGCGAACGGCATGACGGGCGCTCACCACCGCATAGATTTCGTCGAGCATCTCCCGGGCGAGCGCGCTGATTTGCCCTTTGAGCCGTGCCCGGGCGGCCTCGAAGTGACGGCGGTCGGGCCACTGTGGCTCGTGGAGGTCGAAGAGTTCCCGCAGGAGGTAGAGCTGAAGCGCCTGGGTGGCTTCCTGGCGGCTGCCGAGGAAAAACACCTGGGGGGCGAGGTCGTCGGGAAAGCGCCAGGATTTTCTGAGCGTCTTCAGGTCGGCGGCAAAAGCCCACTGGTAGAGCACCAGCAAACCAACAAAACTGGCCTCGCAGGCGGCCTCCGAGCTGGAAAAGAGCCGAAGGGCGGCCGCTTGGCCCTCCGCAACCACCCCCGGATAGGCCCACACGGTGAACCCGAGCGCGTCTTTGCCGAGCTCGAGGCGCTGGGGCGGATCGCCGAAGTCCCAGCCGGTGAGGCCTTCCTTTTCCCAAGTCCTGCGCGCCTCCTCCCACAGGCGGCCCTCATGGCGGTCGGCGGCCAACCCCTGCAGCGCGGCCAGGTCCCGCCCCGCTCCCAAGACCTTCCCCTCCGGTCCGATCACCTCGAAGCGCATCCGCAGGTGTGGCGGCAGGCCCTGCTGATCCCAGCAGGTCAGCGGCACCTGGATGCCCGCCAGCTCAAAAACCCCACGGCTCAACTGCCCCTCGAGGCTGCCCTCCCGGCTTGCCAGGCGGTGCCGCAGGCGCTCGGCGGCGGCGGCGACGGGAACCAGGTGGCGCCGCAGGCCCTTGGGAAGGCCTTTCAACAAAAGCAGGACCTTTTCCGGCAGGAGCCCCGGGACGAGCCAGGCAAAGGGCGCCGGGGAGAGATCGCGCAGCGCGTGCAGGGGAATGATCACGGTAACGCCGTCGTCTTCCGCTCCGGGATGGAAAGCATAGCGCAACGGCAGCTGGAGATCGCCAACCGTCAGGAAACCGGGGAACTGCTCCTCGATTTCCAGTCCCGCACTCGCTTCCAGGAGGTCCTCGGCGGTCATTCTGAGGAAACCGTCGCCGCCCCGTTCCTTGATCAGCTTGCGCAGCGAGGCCGCATCGGCGAGCGGCGGCAACCGTTGTTCATAGAAGCGGAACAGGGCTTCCTCGTCCAGCATCAGGCCGCGTCGGCGGGTTTTGTGCTCGAGCTCTTCCAACTGGGCAAGGAGGTTCCGGTTGTGTTCCAGAAAACCGAACTTGCCTGCCAGTTCGCCTTCGACGAGGGCCGACCGGATGAAGATGTCCCGCGCTTCTTCCAGGTTGATGCGGCTGTAATTCACCTTGCGCCGCTCGACCAGGCTGAGTCCGTACAGGATCACCCGTTCGAAGGCGACGACCTGCCCGCGGGTCTTCTCCCAGTGGGGTTCCGAGTAGACCGAACGGCAGAGGTGTTTTCCCAGCTCCTCGATCCATTCCGGTTCGATGACGGCGGCCGTGCGGGCGAAGAGGCGGGTGGTCTGCACCTGTTCGCCGGACATGATCCAGGCCCCTCCCCGGTTGAAGAGGCCCGAGCCGGGGAACACCATGAGCTGGCGATGCTTGCTGCCGAGGTAGAGGTTCTTCTCCTTCTTCCGGGCGATGTGGCTGAGATAGCCGCTGAGCAAGGCCCGATGCAGGGCTTCATAGGAAGCCGGAGCAGGGTTTGGCGCAAAGCCGTCCAGTTCTTCCAGAATTGCCCGGATTTCGCGGTGAATGTCCTGCCATTCGCGCATCCGGCGATAGGAAAGGAAATGGTCCCGGCAGAACTTCCGCATCTGGCTCCGCGTCGGCGGCGGGGAGGGCCGGCGGAAAAGGGACGCCGGTTCCCAAGCTGGAGCTTGGGAACCAGTGGAACCCGTGGCAGGCTGATGATGGAGGTTCTCCCTGGGGGCCAGGCCCTCGCTCGTTCCCAAGCTGGAGCTTGGGAACGAGCGAGAAGGGGGCGCGAGCGAGGGGCGCGGCGGGGAAGGCTGAGCAGAGGTCGGGGAATGCTCATTCTGCGTTGCGACCGGCAGATCACCAACGATCGGCTGTTCCGCTGGGTCCCAAGCTCCAGGTTGGGAACCAGCGGAAGCTGTGCCCACGGCAGCCGGCATTTGATGGAAGGCCTGCCAGATTTTGAGCAGGGCCACGAAGTCCGAGCGCGGATCGCGGAAGCGGGCCTGCGCCTGGTCCGCCTGCTGTTCCTGCTCGAACGGCCGTTCCCTGGGGTCCTGAATGCTCAAGGCGGCCACCAGAATCGTCACTTCGGCGAGGGCCCCGGTCGCCCGCGCCTCGATGAGCATGCGCGCCAGGCGGGGGTCGAGAGGCAGCCTCGCCATGGTGCCGCCGACAGCGGTCAGGCGTCGATGCTGGTCAATGGCCCCCAGTTCCCGCAAGATCCCGAAGGCATCCTTGATCGCCGCCGGCGACGGGGGATCCAGAAACGGAAACTCCTGAATACTGCCGAGCCGCAGGAACAGCATGCGGAGGATGACTTCGGCCAGGTTGGAGCGCAGGATCTCGGGCGAGGTGAAGCGCGGCCGGGCCAGGTAGTCGTCCTTGGCATAGAGGCGGATGCAGATGCCGGCTTCAACCCGGCCGCACCGGCCCTGCCGCTGGTCGGCGCTGGCCTGGGAAATCGCGGTGACGGGCAGGCTCTGGGTCCGCGAGCGCGGGTTGTACTGGGCCATGCGGGCCAGGCCGGTATCGATCACATAGCGGATACGCGGAATGGTGATCGAGGTTTCGGCCACGTTGGTGGCGACCACGATCTTTTCTTCCGGGGTGAGCTGAAAGATGCGCTGCTGATCAGCCGCCGCCAGCCGCCCGAAGAGGGGCAGGACGACGGTTTGCCCGTAGCGTTTGTCTTCGAGGCGCTGCACGGTTTCCCGAATATCGCTCTCCGTGGGCATGAAGATGAGGATATCGCCGCGGCTTCCGAGGTCATGGCCCGCTTTGATGAGGTCCACCGCCGCCACCGCCTGATCGATATAACTGACGTCATCCTCGTCCTCGACGGGCTCGGGCGGCTGGTACCACACTTCCACCGGATAGGTGCGGCCCGAGACCTCGATGATGGGGGCATTCCCGAAAGCGCGGGAAAACTTCTCGGGATCGAGGGTGGCCGACGTGACCAGCACCTTGAGGTCAGGCCGGCGCGGCAGCAGCTTCTGGAGCAGGCCGAGGATAAAATCGATGTTGAGAGTGCGTTCGTGGGCCTCATCGATGATCAGGGTATCGTAGGCCCGAAAGAGGCGGTCTCTCTGAGCTTCCGCCAGGAGGATGCCGTCGGTCATGAACTTGATGCGGGTTGTTCGGGCCGTCCGGTCCTGAAAGCGGATCTTGTAGCCCACCAGGGAGCTCGCAACCCCCCTCAATTCCTCCGCCACCCGATGGGCCAGGGTAATGGCCGCAATGCGCCGCGGCTGCGTTGAGCCGATCAGACCTTTAACGCCACGTCCCGCTTCAAGGCACATTTTGGGGAGCTGGGTGCTCTTTCCCGAACCGGTTTCCCCCGTGATGACCAGCACCTGGTGAGTACCGATGGCCCGGATGAGCTCTTCCCGCTTTTCCGTGATGGGAAGGTCAGGGGGGTAGGAGATCAGGCTCAGAGCATCGGTGGAAGAGGGCACAAGGCCGCCAAGTTTTCGAGAATCACAATCGGTCATGTCTTGATACCAGGCCCCGGCCCTCTCGTAGACGCTCCTGGTGTTAGGGAGGAACGTACATTGATGACAATCCAGCAACGATGATCTGATGGCACTCATAAGTCTTGCAGATCCCCTTGCCGCTGTCAATGTGCTCAGGCTGAACACGGCACTTGAGAGGGTTGCAGACCGCTGTTGGTTTGAGCAAACATCAGGAAAAAGAAAAGCCTTGAATCATTGGGAAAGAGACAGCCGGGCGACCCGAGGTCGCCCGGCGGAGGAGGAGGGGGTGGGAACTACTGGGGCAGTTCAGGGGCGGGGAGGGTTCCGCTCGCTTCAAGCACCAGCGAGGGCAGAGTGTACTTGTAAATGGAGCGCATCTCGATCACAAAAAGGGCACTGCCTTCAACCAGAAACGAGGCCCGGGGTGGCATCGGCGGCCGCCCATCGGTCAGGGCCGACGTGGCCGGCACGGGCAGGTCGGGCAACGCCACAGTCTGTTTGAGCGACATGTCATTCAGGTAGTATTGATGAATGGCACGCATCTCCAGAACATAGAGGTAATCTCCCTGGACAAGGCCCTGGGCGGTGGGGGGCGGACCGGGGGGGGGAC
>CAZDKX010000079.1:7926-16738 GCA_964505935.1 uncultured Syntrophobacteraceae bacterium | reverse complement strand
CCATGTTCCAGCAGCAAAACCATCAGAATGCCCACCACCAGCCCGTTTCCAAAAATCACGCGGGCGCCCACCGGCAGAGAAACCAGCAATTCATCGGGCAGGAACCCGACACAGGTACCCAGCATCACCGGCAGGCCCACCACAAAGTAATCACGACCGGTCATTTCGCCCGCGGCCACGATGGCCAAACCCGCTCCAACCTGGACCCCCATGGCAACGAAGAGGGCCGCCCCCACCACCTGGGCCGGAATGAGGGAGAGCAGGGCCGCCAGTTTGGGTACCAGGGCAGCGACCATCAGCAGCACCCCACAATAAGCCGTAGCATAACGACTGGCAACCCGGGTGGCAAGAATTACACCGGGACTCATGCTGTAGCTGACGGTCCCGACCACCCCCAGGAAACCACAGCAAATGCCGGCCGCCCCGTTGATCAGGATGCCGCGATTGATCGAACCCGGCAGCCGTTTCTGGTCGGTCAGACTGGCAATGCCATGAATGCTGCCGAGACTGTTCACCACCACAGCCAGGTAAGTGCAGGCCAGCGCCAGCAAGGCCGGCCAGTAAAGACTTGGCCAGGAGGAAACCACCTCCAAGGGCATGGCGAGCCAGCGCGCCGTTTGCAGTTCATCCCAATCCGGCGGCCCCAAAATAAAAAAGAAGGCAGTCCCCATGACCATGCCCAGCAACAAGCCAATGGTTTTCCAGAAGCCTTTGAACCAATGAGAAAAACTCGCCATGATCAGCACCAGCGCGAGACTGACCAGGAAAACCGTCAGATCACCCTGGGGGTGCTGCGCGTCGACCCCGGCCATGAGCCTGGTCAGATGCGGCAGGAGGGAGAAGACGATGAGCAGCAGGATCACCCCTACGACATTGGGAGTAGCGTAGGCAATGATGCGCTGGAGTTGTCCGATCAGGACCAGCCCGATGAGCACGGCGCTGCCGGCAATCAAGCCACCCTGAATCGCTCCGATGCCATAGGGAGCCAGCACGATGACGGTGAGCAGGAGGGCCGTGGAAGGGCCTTCCAGGAGCGGATAGCGATGCCCCCAAAGGCTTTGGACGGTCGTGAACAGGCCCGAGGTTAAGAGGGTGACTTGAAAGAAACGGACTTCCTGATCGATTTCCAGATGCAGGGCAATGCCGGACAGGCGGGCCACAATGATCAACCCGGGGAACATGATGACCGCCCACTGGAGCCCGTAAATCAAAGCGACCTTCAGCGGCGGGTGGTCATCGAGGGCGTAGATGTAGGCTGATCTCATCTCAGTGCAGGATTTCGAACAACCCGCTGATGGAATCCTCGTTGTGGATGTTTCTGATGGCAGCGGAAAACAGGCGACAGGAGGGAAGGCATTCGATCTTCCGGCATTCGGCAGCCTGCGGGCTCAGAGGAATAGTATCGGTCACGATCAGGCTCTTGAGGACACTCTTCTCGATCCGCTCCACGGCCGGCCCCGAAAGGACGGGATGGGTCACACACGCATGGACGGCGGTCGCGCCCCTTTCCAGCAAGGTATTGACCGCCTCCACCAACGTCCCGGCGGTATCCACCATATCGTCGAGCACAATGGCGGTTTTGCCGGAGACTTCCCCGATGATATTCAGGGCTTCCGCCTGGTTCACGTCGGCGCGGCGCTTATCGATCACGGCAAGGCCGGCTTGCAGACGCCTGGCGTAGGCTCGAGCACGGGCCACCCCGCCGGCATCGGGAGACACGATGACGAGCTCATTGGCGAACCGCTCACGGATATATGGCAGCAGGATCGGTGAGGCATAGAGATTGTCCACCGGAATATCGAAAAAGCCCTGAATCTGACCGGCGTGCAGGTCCATGGTGAGGATGCGATGCGCACCCACCCGGCTGATCAGGTCGGCCACCAAACGGGCGGTAATGGGCACCCGCGGCTTGTTCTTGCGGTCCTGGCGGGCATAACTGTAGTAAGGAATGACCGCTGTAATGCGTCGTGCCGAAGCGCGCTTCAGAGCATCGACCATCACCAACAGCTCCATCAGGTGGTCGTTGACGGGTCGCGAGCCGGACTGGACGACAAAAACATCAGCTCCTCTCACATTTTCACTGATTTCCACCCTGATTTCACCATCGCTGAAGGTCGTAACCAGGGAACGGGCCAGGGGAATCCCCAGGGTATCGCAGATCTGCCGGGTCAATCCCGGATTGCTGTTGCCTGCAAAAATCCTCAGACCATAAGTGGACATGATACGCTACCCTCTCCGCGCAAGCTGCCGGGGAAACCTTGCTGGGCGACGGGTCACGGCTGACATCCATGACATCCCAGCTTCCTTGTCAGTGGTCATGGGTGCCGAACGGGCAGGATCATCACCCGGAAAGAAGGTCCCCATGAATGGCGCAGAATTCATATTACACGCCACCCAAAATCGCAACCCTTTTCCTGCTGCCGTGGCATCCGCTCATCCCAGCTAGTGTCCATCCGGAAAGTGGCTACTCTCTTTGTGGGAGGGGCTTTCAGCCCCGATTGCAGCAGCACGCCGTTCCCACAAAATGGGGTTTCCGGATGAGAACCAGCTAAGAACAACGGTCCTCAGAGCTCTTCCAGGTCCTCTTCAAAAACGACGTAGGCTTCGTGACCCGGCCAGTACATGAAACGATGGCAATTGGGACACTGCATGATGGACTCGTCGCGCTGCAGCTCAATGAACTTCTGGGGTGGAATGTTGAGGTGACATACCTGGCAGACTCCCCCGTCAACCGCCGCAACCGCGATCCCCGCCTGCTTTTGCAGCAGCATCTCGGAACGTTTCCAAAGCTCGGGCTCCAGTTTGGTTCGTACTTTCTCCTGCAATGCCTCGATCCGGCTAAGGCGGCCTTTCAGCTGGTCGGCCTCGTGCTGGAGTTCCTGCTTATCGCCCTCGAGCTTCTGCCTGCCCGCGGCAACCTCCTTCTCAAGCACTTTGAGCTCTTGCCCCAGATGATCAATAGTCTCCATCAGTTCCAAGGCACTGTCTTCCTTCTCCCGGATCTCTCCCTGAAGATCATCAATTTCCTTCAGGATGGCCTGGTACTCCTTATTATTCTTAACTTCATTCATTCGGGTCTTGCTGCGCTTGATCTTCGCTTCGAGTTCGGCAATTCCTTCCTCCAACGCGTGGTGCAGCTTCCGGGTATGGTCGTGTTCCGCTTTCCTGGCGAGGTATACAGACTCAAACTTCTCGAATTCCTTTTCAATTTCGGCAATCCGTTTGGGCGTTTCCTCACAACTGCGAACCAGCTTCGTCTTCTTATCTTCCAGAATCTGAAATTGAATCAGGCATTTGAGTTGTTCAAGCAATTTCGACCTCCTTCAAAAAGTCATCCTTCGTAATCTCGAAGTGCTCGCGATCATTGCTCCTGCTCTCTTCGCAGCGCGGCTTCGAAAAGTTGAGATTTGCGAGCTGCGGGTTAGCCGTGGCGGTTGCCTGTCAACCGCTGTCCTTTTCCTGTGTCTCCCGGTGTCTCACCGGGACATGAGCAAATGCGCTTCATCTTCTGACCGTATCGCATCACGCCTTGGCGACCTCCAGCCGATACCAGAAGGGGTCTTTTTCGACCCTGGCCTCCAGCACCTCCACGGTCACTCGGCGCGCAACCGCCTGCGCTCGCAGGAAAGCCGCGAGCGGGCGGACCACAATCTGTTCCGAGGCAAAGTGCCCCACATCGATCAGGGCCAGGCCTGCCTCGATGGCTCGTTGCGCGTCATGATACTTGATATCGCCGGTAATGAAGACGTCCACCCCCGCCTTGACAGCCTGTTCCATGAGGCTCCCGCCACTCCCGCTGCAAAGAGCCACCCGTTCAACCCGCCTGGCAACATCGCCCACGGCCTTGATCGCGATCCCGCCCAGAGCGTCTCCGGCCTTTGCCACCAACTCGGCGAAGGTCATCACCCGCGGGAGCATTCCCACGCGCCCCATGCCTCCATAGCGGTCTTCTCCCATCACGGTTGCGTCCCCTTCGAGAGGCTCCATCCCGGTCACCGAGAGCCTTGCGCCCAGCACCTCGTTCGTGCCGTCCCGGGCAGCGTCCACATTGGTATGCGCGGCAATCAGATGGATTCCTGCGAGCACCGCAGCCATCACCAGCTTGCCCGGGAAGAGATCAGCCCGGACCGCTCTGAGAGGCTGAAACAGGAGGGGATGGTGCGTCACCAGACACTGGCAGGAAAGCTCCCGGGCTTCCTGCAGAGTGGCCGAACTGGGATCAAGGGCCACGAGCAGGCGTTCGACCGGCGCCTCGGGGTCGCCTACCTGGAGGCCGCATTGGTCCCACGATGCCGCGTAGCGAAAGGGAGCAAAATCATCGAGCCAGTCCAGGATCTCACGCACTAGGACCACGCCGGCGCCCTTCCCAAAAAAATCAGGGGTGTTCCCGTGAGAACACCCCTGATATGGTTCGTCGCGCTGCAAGTGGTGGCAGCCCTCAGCCGCCAGTCACCACCTCCGGTGGAACCGGCCCCCGTCATCAGCCCTGTCATGGTCATTCCTCGAAATGGGACATCCGCCACAGCCCCAGGCACTCAACAATTCGTTACGATGGGCCCACCTGGCCTCGAACCAGGGACCTACCGGTTATGAGCCGGTGGCTCTTCCAGCTGAGCTATGGGCCCTCGAATTCGAATGCAATCAGTGCCGCTATATAAAAAGACCCATCCTGGATTGTCAAGCTATGTTTCAATGAAACTCTTCAGCTCCTTGCGGCGGCTGGGATGACGGAGCTTGCGCAAGGCTTTGGCTTCAATCTGCCGGATGCGCTCCCGGGTTACGGCAAAATCCTGGCCCACCTCTTCCAGCGTGTGATCCGCCTTTTCTCCGATACCGAAGCGCATGCGCAAAACCTTTTCCTCACGCGGGGTGAGCGTTGCCAGGGCCTTGCGCGTCTGTTCGCTGAGGTTGAGATTGATCACCGCATCCACCGGCGAGGCCACCCGTTTGTCCTCGATGAAGTCCCCGAGATGGCTGTCCTCCTCCTCACCAATGGGCGTTTCAAGACTGATGGGTTCCTTGGCAATCTTGAGGACCTTTCTCACCTTTTCCACGGGGAATTCCATCTTCTCGGCAATTTCCTCCGGGGTGGGCTCGCGGCCCAACTCCTGGACCAGATAGCGGGAGGTGCGAATGAGCTTATTGATCGTTTCGATCATGTGGACGGGGATCCTGATGGTACGAGCCTGGTCGGCGATTGCGCGGGTAATCGCCTGTCGAATCCACCAGGTAGCATAGGTGCTGAACTTGTAGCCGCGCTGGTACTCGAATTTGTCCACGGCCTTCATGAGGCCGATGTTGCCCTCCTGGATGAGGTCCAGAAACTGCAGCCCGCGATTGGTGTATTTCTTGGCAATGCTCACCACCAGGCGCAAGTTGGCTTCAATGAGCTCGCTCTTGGCCAGCTTGGCCCGAGCAGAACCTTCTTCCACCCGGCGAAGAATCTGCCGGAGAGACCTCGAATCCATCTTCGCTTCCATTTCGAGCTGAGCAATCTCTTCCTTGGCTTTCACCGCGCGGGCCGCAAGATCGAGGAACCGTCTCGGGGTCATATTCAGACTGCTTGCGCAGCAACCGACTTCCTGCTCGCCAGTCTGCACGGCTTCATAGAGCGGCTTCAATTCCTGGAACGGCTTGCCACATGTCAGAAGACAGTGCTCCAGGTCCCGTTCACATCCTTCAATCCTTGCCAGACAAACATGCAGTCGGTCAATAATGCGGTCGATATGCCGTCTTCCCAGCTGCAGGCCTTTGAGGAGGCTGACGATCTGCTCCTTGTTCTGCTGCACACTGTGCTTCATCGCCACTTCCTCTTCAAGGGTAACACCCTGCCCAAGAAGGGTAAGCTGCATGTCCTTATTGGCTTCAGCCAACCTTTTCACCTCCTCCAGCATGCCGACGACTCTGGCCTTCTGTGCCGCCTCCTCCTCGGGGCTCATCTCCTCATCGATTTCCCGCAGCACATCCTGCAACCGCATCCCGTCATTGTTCAGGGCTTCCTTGAGGTTCATCATCTGCCTGATGCCGATGGAAGATTCCATGATGGCATTGAAGATCTCCCGCTCTCCCATCTCGATCCGCTTGGCGATCTCCACTTCCCCTTCGCGAGTCAGAAGCGAAACCTGTCCCATCTCCCGCAAGTACATCTTGACCGGATCGGTGATCCGGCTGGTAACGTCGGCCTCGAGCTGCAGATCTTCCTCTTCTTCCTCAATCAAAACCTCGGCATCCACGCCGGGATTCTCTCGCACCACCTGCACCTGCTGTTCGGAGTCAACAATTTCGATGTCCATCTCATCAAAGATCATCATCATATCGTCAAGCTTTTCAGGCGACACGAGATCCTCCGGCAAGGCTTCGTTCACTTCATCGTAGGTGAGATAACCCTTTTCCTTACCCACGGTGATGAGACGCTTGATGTCCTCCATTTCTGGTTTGCTGAGGGCAGGATCGCGCCTTTGCTTCGTTTCCTTCTCCGTCATCGGTTCCTCTCTTTAGGCATTATCTCCGGTTTCAGCAGCTTTCTTTCTTGAGAAACTGAGGCCCTGAATTTCGGCCAGGAGTTTTCGCATTTGGGCCTGGTCACCCTTTTGTTCGGCCTGGCGTAAGGCTTCGCGCAGATCACCGTGTCGCCGCCGGTGATCTCGGTTCCGCACGGCAGCCAGCCAGTCCTCCAGCTGCAGGTGCGCTTCCCTCAGCTCGTACGGCTCCAATAATAACCGCGTAAAACAGTCTTTCAACTCCGGATCAGGCAACCGGTCGTAAATGAAACGGGGGTTAAACTCCCCCGCAGGTGGGTAGGGGGCTTGCAGCAGCGCTTCCGCAAGGGCTTTCAGCACCGCCTCCCGAAACCAGCCAAGGACCCCCGACGCCGATACTACACCAATCAGGTCGGGATGCTGAATCATGACGCGGAGAATATTCTCTTCGAGGGAATGGAACCGGCTGAGCTCCGCGGGAGCGGGCGGGCGGGCCCCGATTCTGGTCGGGGTTCCCGGTCGGCCAGTAGTCCGCTTTTCGTGCTGAAACTGGTCGCGCACTGCCGTTTCGGAAAGCGACAGGCGGGCGGCAACCAAGCGCAGGTATTCCGCTTTTTGCATTGGTTGCCGCGTATTCTGATAGACCGGCTGCAGTTCGGCAAGCACCTTCGCCTTTCCGGTCATCGTGCCGTCCCAGGTTCCCAGGGTCTTGCCGATGGCAAAGGCCCCCAAGTCCTCACGCTGCCGAAGTAATCCTTCAAAAGCTGCCAGACCTCGGGCGCGAAGGAAATCATCCGGGTCCATACCGTCGGGAAAGCGGATGCAGCTCACCGCCAGGTCTTCCTGGAGAAAGAGCGGTAGGGCCCGCAACATGGCCCGTTCCCCGGCCTCATCCCCATCGTAGGCCAGCACTACTTCATCCATGTGGCGCGACAACAGCCGCACCTGGTGAGGGGTCAGGGCCGTACCCAGGGTCGCCACCACCCGGTAGAAGTCCTGGGCATGAAAAGCGAGCAGGTCCAGATAACCCTCGACGAGCACCACCTGTCGCTCCTGTCGACAGGCCTCGCGCGCCCGGCCAAGCTGATAGAGCATACGCCCCTTATGATAGGCCGGATGTTCGGGGCTGTTGAGATATTTGGGTTCCTCCTGAGTTTCGGAGGTAAGAATGCGGCCGCCAAAGGCAACTACCCGGCCTCGTTCATCACGAATGGGAAACATCAGACGGTTTCGGAACCGGTCATAGAACCGGCCGGGATCGCGAGGACTTCTTGACAGCAGACCGGCCTTGGCTCCCAGTTCAGGGGCAACGCCACGGCTGTGCAAATGCTTCACCAGCCCGTCCCATTGAGGGAGGGCATAACCCAGTCGCTCTGTTGCCACCAGGGTCGGCGGCAAGGCACGTTTGACCAGGTAATCCCGAGCAACCTTGCCGATCTCCCGGTCTTGCAGTTGGCGATGGAAAAAGTCGGCGGCCAGCTCGATTACCCTGTAGAGTTCCTCTTGCTCAGTGCGTGCAGCCTCAGCCGCCTGTGCCGCCTGCGGGTCACGGTGCTCCCTTCTGGGCAGATTGATATGGTATTGATCGGCAAGCAACTGAATGGCATCAACAAAGGGGAGGTTCCGATGCTTCATGACAAAACTGAGAACGTCCCCCCCGGCGCCGCAGCCAAAACAATGATACAGCTGGCTGCTCGCATCCACATAGAATGAGGGTGTTTTCTCGTGGTGAAAAGGACACAGGCCCACATGGCGAGAGCCGGCACGGCGCAGAGGAACGACCTGCCCCACCACTTCAACGATATCTACAGCCTGTTTCACCAAGGTGGCTAGATCAGAGACAATCACCGATGACAGCCCAATCCTGATGAATAGTGCCAAAGAAGCCCCGGAGATGTTGATCGCGGCAAAACCGTTTTCTTTTATCCGCTCAGGTCCGCCAAATCAAGGGGGGATGGCCAGAATTTTTATAAACCCGATTGCCTTAACGATCGAGGTTGAATGACAAACCTCCAGTGTTCCATGGCGTTATTCTCCGCCTCTTCCAGGGTGGCGTTGACATTTCATACGGATTGACAGGCGAGCCTGTCTCGAAAAGTCACGGGTTACGGGTTGCGAGTTGTCCGTTAGGCGCCCTCTTCATGGTTTCAGGGTGTCCCGAAGGGGCATGAATTACTCTTGCAAAAGTCTCAAATTCCGGCCCCAAAACCCTGCCGGAATGACGCCCTGAGGGATTTTGCAAGAGGCTCGGTCGGGCAAAAATGTTTTCGCAAACCCTTTTGACTGATGACATCTGGGAGCGGCTTTCCAGCCGCAAGCGGTGCTCCCATCGC
>CAZDKX010000079.1:0-7916 GCA_964505935.1 uncultured Syntrophobacteraceae bacterium | reverse complement strand
GTCGGCAAAAATTTTTTCCCAAACCCTTTTTCCTTTTTTACATGGGGGCGGGGATTCCCCCCCCAAGGGGGTCCCCCCTTGGGGGGGGCAAAGCCGCTCCCACGAAAATTCAGATTTCCGTCTTGAACTCGTATAGGTCTGGCAGCTCCCATTCATCCCCGTCGCATTGGCCGGCAGGCATTCCTCATGCAGGATGAAAGCAGGCCATCATCCCTGCAGTTTGCTGCGCACCAGCTCGTTGACCTGCTTACCGTCGGCGCGGCCGGCAACTTTGGGCATGAGTGCTTTCATGACCTTGCCCATGTCCCTGGCAGAGTGGGCGTCCGCCTCGGAGATCGCCTCCAGGACCAGCCGCTCCAACTCATCGAGACTGAGGGCTTCGGGCAAAAAAGCCTGGAGGATGAGAATTTCGGCCTCCTCGCTGGCCGCCAGATCCGCCCTTTTGGCTGCCTGGTATTGTGCCACGGAATCCCGCCGCTGTTTGATCTGCGAAGCGATCACCTGCTGGATTTCGACTTCCGTGGGTGACCGCTTGAGTTCTTTCTCCCTGATCTTGACGGCGGTCAGCAACAAGCGGATGGCGTTCCGCTTATCTTCGTTCTTTTCTCGAATGGCTTCCTTCAAAGCCTGGTCGATCTGTTCCTGGAGACTCATGAAAGACCTCTCTTTTGTCCTGTGCCGGGATCGTCACGCCGCGGGCAGCTTCTGCTCTGCCAGGTGCTCCCGCACCAGACCGAGGGCTTCCGGCAGGGCGAGGGTCCCGTCATAGATTGCGCGGCCGGTGATGACTCCCAGCAGGCCAAGGGGCATAAGGGGCAACAGTGCCTCGATATCCTCAAGGGTCGCCACGCCGCCCGAGGCAATGACCGGCAAGTGCGTAGCCTCCAGCAGGCCGCGGGTAGCCTGGACATTGACGCCGGATTGCATGCCGTCCCGCTGAATATCCGTGTAGATCACCGCCGCCAGTTCCAGGTGAGCAAAGCTCCTGACCAGAGAAATCACATCGGTTCCCGTCGTCTCCTTCCACCCTTCGATGGCCACCTGCCCCTCACGAGCGTCAATCCCGAGGGCTACCCGCCGAGGGAAAAGACGGCACGCTTCTTCGAGCAGGTGAGGCTCCCGCAGGGCCACCGTCCCGAGGATAACCCGCTCCACCCCGGAGCCGAGATAATCCCCTACGACGTCAAGGTTCCGAATCCCGCCTCCCACCTGTACGGGGATCGAGACGGCACCCGCAATCGCGATGATCGCGTCGCGATTTCTTGGAGTCCGGGCAAAGGCGCCATCCAGGTCCACGACATGGAGCCACTGAGCCCCCTCATTCTCCCAGTGCCGCGCCATGGCCGCCGGATCTTTGCCGAAAACGGTTACCCGCTCGGGGTCCCCCTGCATCAGGCGGACGCAAAGCCCATCCTTGAGATCGATCGCCGGAAAGATGATCATTTCGTCTTCAACCTTATGTTTTCGCTAGGCTTCCTGTCTCGCTTCAAGCACCGCTCGGAGGGTTTCGGGCGGCTTCAGCACCTTGCGCTCACGAGTCACACAGGCGTGCACGGTGTAGCCGAAGGCAAGGACCTCTTCGTGACGCAGGATCCGGTAATCAAAGCGCAGTCGAGCCGGACCGGAGAACTTGAAGGTGGTGGCAATCGTCAGGAGATCGTCGTAAAAAGCCGGTTTCTTATAAGAACAGTGGGCTTCGACGACGGGCAGATAAAGCCCCCCGCCCTCCACTTCCCGGTACGTGAGGCCACTGGCCCGGAACCACTCGGCACGACCGATTTCGAACCATTTCAGATAATTGCCATAGTAAGCCTGGCCCATGGCATCGGTATCACCGTAGATGACCCTGATTGGCGCTTGCACCGGCATGGGTCGATCCTAAGCCTTCAGTCCGAGAAAAGCCTCGAACAGCTCGACCCCATTGGGATACTCAAGGCCGGTCCGACGAGCGTCCCGCTCGCAGAATTTGGCCGCGGCAGTCCCTCCTGAACCGCTGACCGTTTCATCCGCCACGATCAGAAAGGGGACCGGATCGGCCACGTGGGTGCGCACCTTGATGGGCGTGAGATGGTCGGTAACCACCATCAGGCGCACTCTAGGAAACATCTCGACCCCCTTCACCAGCGGTCCGATCACCTTTTCATCGAAGGCCTCGATGGCTTCGAGCTTCTTCTCGAGGCTACCCTCATGGCTCGTCTCATCCGGAGCTTCGATATGAACGTAGACCAGGTCCCCGGTCTCGAGGGCATGCAGGGTCGCCTCCACTTTGCCGGCATAATTGGTATCGAGATAACCGGTTACCCCCGGCACGGAGAGCGGTTCGAGACCCGCGCAGACCCCCAGCCCCTTCAGGAGATCGACCGCTGAGATCATGGCCCCGGTCAGCCCGAATTTCTGCTGCAACGTAGGCATCGAAGGCGCCCTGCCCTGCCCCCAGGGCCACAGGGCATTCGCGGTAAGCTTGCCGGCCGCCAGTCGCTCCCGGTTCACCGGATGGGCTGCCAGGATCGCCGCGGCGCTTTCCATGAAATCCCACAACTGCTGTTCCTCCCGGTAACATCGGCGATACGGTTCAACGGACTCCCCGGTAATGTCATGCGGTGGCGTGGTCTTGAGGTCCGCCGGGCCCCCCGGCCACACCAGCAGGTGACGGTAGCTCACCCCCGGATAGAGACGGAAGGGCGTCCCGGCAAGGGCCGGTTGCAGGGAAGCAACAATGCGGTGGGCTTCTTCGGTGGAAATGTGTCCCGACGAATAGTCCCTCATGCTGAGGACCCCCGCGGCATCCTTTTCCAGAGCCACCAGGTTACAGCGAAAGGCCACCTCGTCCGACGCAAGACGAACGCCCATGCTGGCAGCTTCGAGCGGCCCCCTCCCCGTGTGGTAGCGGCGCGGGTCATACCCCAGCAGGCTCATGTTGGCCACATCACTCCCGGGCTCCATCGCTTCGGGAATCGTGCGGACCATGCCCAGGCGCCCTTTCGAGACAAGCCCATCCAGGTTGGGAGTACGCGCCGCTTCAAGAGGGGTTTTCCCCCCCAACTCGGCCAGCGGGTAATCGCCCATCCCATCGCCAACCAAAATGAGGTACTTGGTCTTCATCGTTCTCGGCAATTCCTATTTTGCAGGGTCAGTCGAGGCTGCCGGTCTCTTCGTTTTCGATGCGAATGAGCCGTGTCGGGCCCGCGACCACGTCCAGATGGTTGATTTCCCTCAGCGCCTTCTGCACCGAACTCTCGAGGGCCTCATGCGTGAGCATCACAATCGGCACCGACTCCTCCACCTGGCGTCCTTTCTGAATGACCGCCGCGATGCTGATCTGGTTCTGGCCGAGAATGCCGGCAATCTTCGAAAGCACCCCCGGCCGGTCAAGCACCGCAAAACGGAAGTAGTAGCAGGTGGTCACCGCGGTAATGGGCTTGATCACGGCTTCTTCGAGGTTTTCCCGGCGAAAGGCGAGGGGAGGAATACGGCCCGGCGTGTTGCCAAGAATATCCCGAGCCAGGTCCATCAGATCACTCACGACGGCACTGCCGGTGGGCATCATGCCGGCCCCGAGGCCATAAAGCATGATGTTGCCGACCGCATTCCCATGGACATGGACGGCGTTGTAGGCCCCATCGACATTGGCCAGCACATGATGGTGGGGGATGAGGGTCGGATGCACGCGCATTTCCACCTGACCGTCCCGGTTGCGCGCAATGGCCAGGAGCTTCAGGCGATAGCCGAATTCCTCACCAAATTCGATATCGATCGGATCAATGCCGGTAATCCCTTCCACATAGACTTGATCGAATTGAATCGGCGTACCAAAGGCAATGGCGCTGGCGATGGCCAGTTTATGAGCCGTATCCGTACCTTCGATATCCAGAGCCGGGTCGGCTTCCGCGTAGCCCTTCTCCTGGGCCTCCCGCAGCGCATCCTGGAACGTCAGGCCGTGCTGGGTCATGCGGGTAAGAATGAAGTTCGCGGTACCATTGAGAATCCCGAAGATCGTGTCGATCTGGTTGCCGGCAAGACCCTCGCGAAGCGATTTGATAAAAGGGATGCCGCCAGCCACGGCAGCTTCGAAGCCAATGCTGCGACCGTTGCGGGCGGCAACCTCGAAGAGCTCATTGCCGGCATGAGCCAGCAGGGCCTTGTTGGCCGTCACCACATATTTCTGGTTCTCCAGGGCCTGAATGATGAACTCCCTGGCAGCCCCGAGCCCGCCCATCAGTTCGATGACAATCTGGATCTCGGGATCGTTCAGCACCTCTTCCGCCCGGGTGGTGAGTTTCTCCCGCGGGACCGCCACCGGCCGCGGCCGTTCCAGGTCAAGGTCCGCTACCCGCTTCAGCTGCAGACGCACGCCCAGCCGCTTCTCGATGGCGGCGGCATTCTTGTCGAGCACCGCGACCACACCGCTGCCAACCGTTCCCCATCCGATCAACCCAATCCCAATTGTCTTCATCTTGACCTCATGTTTGAAAGCGGAAACTCGCAACTGGACTCGAGTGTCACACCCCCGAGCCCTGCCGCTGATCCGCAGCAACCTGCCACCGCCCGCCAATCACCAACCATCGACTTCTGACCGCTGATCACTCATCACTGGCCACTACCCACCAGCCACGGATCACTGCGTTTGCAGGGCACGGCGAATCCCCCTAATGGCCTGCTTGATTCTCATTTCATTTTCAACGAGGGCAAACCGGACGTATTCATCCCCGTACTCCCCAAACCCCAGGCCCGGAGATACGGCCACTTTCCCTTCGCTGACGAGAAATTTGGAGAACTCGACCGAACCCATGCTGCGGAAAGGCTCGGGGATGCGAGCCCATGCGAACATGGTCCCCTTGGGCTTTTCAAGAGGCCACTCAATCCGGTTGAGACCATCCACCAGAACGTCCCGGCGGGACTTGTAGATCGCGTTGATTTCATCGACACAAGCTTGATCTTCATTGAGGGCGATAATGGCGGCAATCTGAATGGGCTGGAACACTCCATAGTCCAGATAGCTCTTGATGCGCGTGAGCGCCGAGACCATTTCCGGATTGCCGACGCAGAACCCGACCCGCCAGCCAGCCATGCTGTAACTTTTGGACATGGAAAAGAACTCAACCCCAACATCCTTGGCGCCGGGCACCTGAAGAAAGCTCGGCGCCTCATGGCCGTCAAAGGTGAGGTCGGCGTAGGCCAGGTCATGAATGACCATCAGTTCGTGCTCTTTGGCATAATCGACAATCTGCCGGAAGAATTCGAGGTCCGCCACCTCGGTCGTCGGATTGTGCGGATAAGAGATAATCAAAAGCTTCGGCCTGGGCCAGGTTTGTTTGGTGGCATGCTGCAAGTCTTCCAGGAAATTGCGGTCGGGACCGATGGGAATCGAACGCACATCGCCTCCGGCAATGATGGCCGAATAGGGATGAATCGGATACGTCGGATTGGGCGCAAACACCACATCACCGGGGCTCACCAGCACCAACACCAGATGGGATAAGCCCTCCTTGGCGCCAATGGTCACCACGGCCTCCCTTTCCGGATCGATTTCCACGCCGTAGCGGCGCTGGTACCACTCGGTAATGGCGACCCGGAGGCGCGTGATGCCGCGAGAGGCGGAATAGCGGTGATTGTGCGGCTTCTGGGCGGCTTCCACCAGTTTGTCAATGATATGCTGGGGGGTTGCCAGGTCAGGATTTCCCATGCCGAGGTCGATGATATCCTCCCCGGCCCGCCGCCGCTCCATTTTCAAGGCGTTCACCTGCGCAAAGACATAAGGCGGCAGCCGATACATACGGCTGCTTCGAGCAATATTGAAGTTCATTGTTCTTCTCCATGACGCTGTAATGAAGGAAACGTCAGAAAGTTAGCTTAGCACACCAGGCATGTCAAAAGAATTCAGGAAAGGGGCAAGGCGCCGGGATGGTCGAGATTGTTTATGCGACTGATCCCGAAGCCAACATCATCGAACTGCAGAAATGGAGCACTTGAGCCGGACAGCCCAAGACCGGCAGGAAAAGGCCTTTCCAGCATTTCGCCACCCTTCCCGGCGGCTTTGGAGAGCTATATGGCTCCCCCTTGCCGCCCCGTGAATACCTGCCATGGCTGTGCCGCGTGGCTTCAAGTGTCGACGCGGATCTCAATCGCAATTCCTTGAGCAGCGAAAGTAGGATGCCCAGCGTGTCTCGTCTTGTGAATCGACGGCCCGGATGAGCTGCACGACCGTGGCACCACCATCAACGTCCGGATCAATGCGGATCACAAACTCGCTCAGCCCCTCATGCCTGGGGCGGTGCGGTTCCCCCCAGTCGTACGTATAGCCGAGCCTCGTCCAGGGATAGGGATCGCAGACGGTCTTCCCGTCTCCCTCATATTGGTAAATGTTTTCAGCGCGGGTCATGTACCAGTCCTTGAAGGTGACGGCGTCATTCTTCCACTGTGCATCCTTGAAGAGATTTTCATCGTTGATCTTCATAAATGGATTGGGATCAGAAGGGAAGAACCAGTGGCCGGTGGTCAGCTTCGTGGCAACCTCCGCTTCATGATCGCTGATCGCGGGATCGGCGCTTGGCCGAAAGAGGTACTGAGGCTCGACCCACATCTCGATAAATACTTCCCCTTCGAAATATGGGTTGAGTCCCAGGACCTGCCTCACCCGCTCCACCGTCGGTGGGCATTGGCCTGCATCCTTGAAGATGGTTCTGCTGAAGAAATGCTGCATTTCCGGAGCCACGGTCACCCACAAGCTCTTGCGCAGCACATAGGTCCGGGCATGCTGGTCCAGATTGGGCTTGTAGATATTTTCATAAGTCCACCGGTCGACCAGCGTGACCACCTTGATGCGGGACGGAAAAGCGTTGTAGGTCGGGTCCCAATCCCAAACCAGGTTGCCCCCGCAAAGCTCCCGCCGATTCGTCTGATCCTTGAACGGCACCAAAGCCAACAGGCGTTTGGAGATTTTTGCCTGAGTAGCATTCTGTGAATCCTCCAGAGCGGCAAGATAGGGATCCGGCAGGGTATTCCCGGGACAGCCTCCAAAAGCCGGGTCAGCCTGACAGACCAGGATCGCGGGGAGCCACAGCAACAAAAGTCCCAGGGTCATGCCATAACGCTTTTTCATCCGATTCTTGCCCATTTTTGTCTCCTCTTCAGTCAATGCATGAGTGCCGCATCGCAACCCGCCATCGTGGCGAGCTGCGCTTGTTCCGGAAACAGACGTATCCCTTGAAGGTTGCCCAAGCAGGAAATATACCAGGCAATCGGTGCGCTGCTGAGCAAGGATATGTTTTCACGCGGAAGCAAGGCACCGGCAGGTCCCTGTTCCGTGAGTGTTCTTCCACGGGTTGCGTCAAAAGTCTCAAGATATTCGATTTCAATGCCGAAGAAAGAGGAGTAGGGCCATCAACTATGAACGGTGCGAACGGAGGTACCCATGACGCTCTTATCCTCGGTCCGAATGCAAGCCCTGTCGACCCTGTTCCAGGGCACCGCTTTCACGCGCTGCGGGTTGCCGACTGCCCTCGGAAAGCTCTTAAGAAGTCCGGGCACGGGCAGCAACATGAACAGTTCACTGCTGCCGGAGGATACCCTTGCCATCCGGCAACCGCTGAAAGCCCTCTCCGAAAGCGGGCTTGATCTGCAAAAGAGCCGTTTCGTCGAGAGCGCCGAGTTCCTCTCCTTCAATCTCAGCTATGAGGAGCAATCCCTCCAGCAGGTCTCCTTGCAGGGCTATTACGATTCCTACGCGGAGCGTCTCTCGGCGGATTTTTCTTTCATTTCCGCAATGGCCGTCAAAGATCCGACAACGGGTGAGGAAAAGCAGGAACTGTTCCGTTTCAACTTTCATCTCGAAGCCAGCCACTCGCTGACCCGCACGGGCAGCTCCAGCGTTCAGAAGGAAGACATCCTTCAGTTTGCCAGAAGGCTGGTGACGAAAA
>CAZDKX010000078.1:0-17049 GCA_964505935.1 uncultured Syntrophobacteraceae bacterium | reverse complement strand
GATCCAGCCCTGGTGACAGGATGGGGGTTCAACTCCCCCCTCTCGCACCACTTGACCTCTGCCTCTTGTTAACGGTGTATTGACAGAAAGGTTTAGGAACGTGGAGATGAATGTTTCCGTTGTCGATCTGAGCGCGAATCAGAAAAAGCTTCAGGTGCGAATCCCGGCGTTGCGGGTGCAGGACGAACTGGACAAGAGGTATCGGGATCTGGCGAAGAACATTCGCATCAAGGGCTTCCGACCGGGCAAGGTGCCTCGCCATATCATCAAGTCCTATTATGGCAAGACCATCGAAAATGAACTTTCCTCCCAGTTCATTCAAGAATCCTATGAAGATGCCCTCGGTGAAGCCAGCCTGAAGCCGCTGGTGGAAGCCGACGTCAGCGAGATGCACTTTGAAGATGACGGAACCTTCACCTACAGTGCCCTGGTCGATGTCGCTCCGCCCTTTCAGTTGGAAGAGTACAGGGGTCTCACGGTGCAGCGGACCCCCGTTGAAGTCACCGAAGAGCAGTTTGAGGCCGAAATCGAGCGCATCCGCCAGCAGCACGCCCAGCTTCGCACGATGGAAGAGGCGAGGCCCGTCGCTCAGGGAGACATCGTCCTTGTGGATGTTCTGCCAACCGTGGACGGGACGATTTTCGAGAAAGGGAAACAACACGATTACATGCTCGAAGTCGGGAAACACACCCTTCATCCCGATTTTGACCAGCACCTTGTCGGCCATGAGGCGGGGGCCGTGGTCGCCTTTGAGCTCGATTTCCCCGCCGACGCCCCAACCCCGGAAATTGCCGGAAAGCGGGTCCGCTTCGAGGTCGCCATCAGGGAAATCAAGGAGAAAGTGGTTCCGGAGCTCAACGATGATTTCGCCAAAGAGGTGGGCCACTTCCAGGGACTCGATGACCTGAAGCAGGCGGTGCGCGAGATGCTGCACAAGCGGGAGCACGAGAAAGAGGCCGCCGCCGTCCGCGAACAGATGATCGAACAACTGCTCGGGAAAGTGACGATCGACCTCTCGTCGAAGGTCATCGAGCGCGAAGTCGATCGGCTGGTCAATCTTTTTCGCCAACAATTCGAAAGCCAGGGATTGAAAATCGACTTTGGCAAACTCGATACTCCGGAAATTCGTGCCAGTTACCGTCCTCAGGCTGAGAGAAACGTTCGCTGGCGGATCATCTACGGATATATCGCCGAACAGGAGCAACTGGCCCTGACCGACGAGGAAATGGCAGAGATCTACCGGGACGTTGCCCGCATGGCGCGGATGGATGTTGAAACGGTAAGGCGGGATTATGCAGACCATTTCATGGTCCAGCAGGCCAGGGAACGCAAACTCCAGGACAAGGTGCTGGCCCTGCTGGAAGATGCGGCGGTTTCCCCGGAGGCAGCCCCGGCCCAACCGACCCCCGATCAGGAGTAAACCATGTCCCTCATCCCCATCGTCATTGAACAGAGCAGCAGGGGTGAACGAGCGTTCGATATCTACTCACGGCTGTTGCGCGACCGCATCATTTTCCTGGGCACCGCGATCACGGATGAGATCGCCAACCTGATTATCGCCCAGATGCTCTTTCTCGAGTCAGAGGACCCCGACAAGGATATTCACTTTTATGTCAACTCGCCGGGCGGACTGGTCACGGCGGGTCTCGCCATCTATGACACCATGCAATACATCAAACCCGATGTGTCCACGCTCTGCATGGGACAGGCCGCCAGCATGGCGGCGGTGTTGCTGGCCGCCGGGGTAAAAGGCAAGCGCTTTGCCCTCCCCCATGTGCGCATCATGCTCCATCAGCCCATGGGCGGTTTTCAGGGCCAGGCCACTGACGTGGACATTCAGGCCCGGGAAATCCTGCGCCTCCGCGAAGAGCTGAATCGCATCCTGACGGAACATACCGGCAGAGCGATGGAACAGATCCAACGGGACACGGACCGGGACTTCTACATGTCGGGACACCAGGCCCAGGAATACGGGATGGTCGATGAAGTCATCACCAGCAGGGCCATGGCTCGCACCTGATTCGGCAAGTGACGAGTGTCGATCCGGTTTATCAGGGTTGCAGCATCACCGTATCCCTGCTGCAGGCTTGTTCTCCCCTGAAGGCTGCTTCATCGAGCCGGGGTCATGGTATGACTGACCGAAGCCCGAAGTTGTGGCCTCACGCCAATCGCCGGAATGACTTTTGCATAGGTGAAACTGGGACTGCGGTTCCTCAGGATCAACGGGGGCCTGCTTCCAAGGTTTCTTGGGCCGGAAAGCCGGGGAAAGGGTATTGCGCCCTGCGAATCGTGGGGCCGTTTGGGCTTTCACACAACCTATCGACCTTTCTTGATAAAGGCATTTAGGGGTGGCTACCTCAAGGCATTGTGGTTATATTGAAGCTATTCCAATAACGACGATACTGACATGATGGCCCGCGCAAGTCAGCTGGTGCCGTCATGTGAAAGAGAAGTGTGCAGGTTTTGTCTGGTCTAGGAGGACCTGAATGGCTCGGAAGCGCGACGACCGAAGTGGTGAATTGAGATGTTCCTTTTGTGGCAAGAGTCAGGACGAAGTCAAGAAGCTGATTGCCGGCCCCACCGTTTACATCTGCGACGAATGCGTTGAGCTTTGCAATGACATCATCGCTGAAGAGTACGAGCGAGAGGAATCGATTCGGGCGACCAAGATCCCCAAGCCCGTGGAAATAAAGTGCATCCTCGATCAGTATGTGATCGGCCAGGATCGGGCCAAGAAGATCCTCTCGGTAGCGGTGCATAACCATTACAAGCGGATTGAACTGAAGCTCGACAAGAATGATGTCGAGCTGCAGAAGAGCAACATCCTCATGATCGGCCCCACCGGATCGGGGAAAACCCTGCTGGCCCAAACCCTCGCGCGAATCCTCAATGTCCCTTTCACCATTGCCGACGCCACCACGCTCACGGAAGCTGGCTACGTGGGTGAGGATGTGGAGAACATCCTGGTGAGCCTCATCCAGGCGGCGGATTATGACATTGAAAAAGCGTCCCGCGGGATCGTCTATATTGACGAGATCGACAAGATCGCCAAGAAGTCGGACAGTCCGTCCATTACCCGCGATGTTTCGGGGGAAGGGGTGCAGCAGGCGCTTCTAAAGATCCTGGAAGGCACCGTGGCGAATGTTCCCCCCAAGGGAGGCAGGAAGCACCCACAGCAGGAGTTTATCAAGATCGACACCACAAATATCCTCTTTATCGTTGGTGGTGCTTTCAACTATCTCGAAAATATCATCCACTCCCGGATTGGTGTGAAGGGACTGGGCTTCAGCGCCGAAATACGCAGCAAGGAAGATCGCAACATTGGTGAAATCCTGGCCCGGATTCAACCGGAAGATCTCATCAAATACGGCATGATCCCTGAGTTTGTCGGCCGCCTGCCGGTGATCGCCACGCTCAATGAGCTGACTGAAGATGAACTGGTCAGGATCTTGACGGAACCCAGGAATGCCCTGGTCAAGCAATACAAGAAGCTCTTTGAACTCGAGGATGTGCGCCTCCGGTTCACCGACGGAGCGCTGAGGACGATTGCCAAGGATGCCCTTAAGCGGAAATCCGGAGCACGAGGGTTACGCTCGATCATGGAAAACATCATGCTCGACATCATGTACGATCTGCCCTCGCACCCGGAGATCCAGGAGTGTATCGTCAATGAAGATGCCATCCTCAAGGGCGCAAGCCCCTTGCTTTTGTATCAGGGACAGGGCCAGGAATCGGCCTGATCCGCATTCATCCGGGAAGCACCTGTGAACTGACGGACAGGGGACCGGGACTAAACGGCCAAACCGGCTCAAGGTGAAAAGAGACTACAAGGCCTATGTTCAGAATAAACCGCAATCGGGATGATCAGCACAGTTCCGCGGCATTTTTCGTCATGCCGCTCCTGCCTTTGAGGGATATCGTGGTTTTCCCGCAAATGGTGGTACCGCTGTTTGTGGGACGCGACAAGTCGGTGAACGCTTTGGAAAAAGCCATGAATTCCGACAAGAAGATCTTCCTCTCCGCCCAGACCAAAGCGAAAACCGACAATCCCACCGAATCGGATATCTACCGCCTCGGCACGGTGGCCAATATTCTTCAAATCCTGCGGCTTCCGGACGGGACGGTAAAAGTGCTCGTCGAAGGCGATTCCCGGGCCCGGGTGATGAACTTCATTGCTCATGCCGACTACTTTCTGGTCCAGCTTGAACCGATGGCCGAGTCCGGCAGGGAGACCCTCGAAATCGAGGCCCTGCGAAGGGGCATTTGCTCCTCATTCGAAGCCTATGCCAAACACAACAAAAAGATCACCCAGGAAATCCTGGACAGCGTTGCCATCATCGAAAATCCCTCACGGCTTGCCGACACCATCGCCTCCTACATGCCCTTCAAGCTCGATGTGAAGCAGGACCTTCTGGAGACGCTCGACATTGCCAAGCGACTGGAGAAGCTTTTCGGCCATATCCGCTCCGAGATTGAAATCATCCAGACCGAGGAACGGATCAAGGGGCGCGTCAAGAAGCAGATGGAAAAGACGCAGCGCGACTATTATCTGAACGAGCAAATGCGCGCCATCCAGAAGGAAATGGGGGAGAAAGACGACTTCAAGTCGGAACTCGAAGAGCTGGATAAACGCATCAAGCGCAAGCGATTGAGCCACGAAGCAGCGGCAAAGGTGCGGGCCGAATTCAAGAAACTGAAGCTGATGTCGCCGATGAGCGCCGAGGCTACGGTCGTTCGGAACTACATCGATTGGATCCTGTCCCTCCCCTGGTTCGAAAAAACCAAGGACAAGATCGACATTGATGCTTCGGCGCGGATCCTGGATGAAGACCACTACGGCCTGGAAAAACCGAAAGAGCGGATTCTGGAGTATCTTGCCGTTCAGGCCCTGGTAAAAAAGATCAAGGGCCCGATCCTCTGTTTTGTAGGCCCTCCCGGCGTCGGCAAAACCTCCCTGGCACGCTCCATCGCCCGCTCCATGAACCGCAACTTCATTCGGGTTTCCTTGGGCGGGGTGCGCGACGAAGCGGAAATCCGCGGCCATCGGCGCACTTACATCGGGGCCTTGCCGGGAAAGATCATTCAGAGCCTGAAGAAGGGGAAAAGCAATAATCCGGTCTTCTGCCTCGACGAAGTCGACAAGATGAGCATGGACTTCCGCGGCGATCCATCGGCGGCGCTCCTCGAGGTGCTTGATCCCGAGCAGAACTTTGCCTTCAATGACCATTACCTTGACCTCGATTATGACCTGTCCGAGGTCTTTTTCATCACCACCGCCAATAATCTTCACTCCATTCCGCCCCCCCTGCGGGATCGCATGGAAATTATCCAAATGGCGGGCTACACGGAATTCGACAAGGTGAATATCGCCAAGAATTTCCTGGTGGCGAAGCAATGCAAAGCCAACGGGCTCAAGCCTGAGAATGTAACCTTTTCCGAGGATATGCTGTTCTACATCATCCGGCACTATACCAAGGAAGCCGGGGTCCGCAACCTCGAACGGGAGATCGCCACCGTCTGCCGGAAGGTTGCCAAGGAAGTGGTGCGCAAGGGACCTGAAACCGGCATCGAACTGACGGAGGAGCTTGTTCAGGAGTTTCTGGGAATTCCCAAGTTCAGGTTCGGGAGGGCGGAAGAGAAGGACGAAATCGGGCTGGCAATGGGACTGGCGTGGACGGAGTTCGGGGGGGACATCCTGGGGATTGAAACCGTGGTGATGCCGGGGAAGGGAAAGATCATCATCACCGGAAAACTGGGCGAAGTGATGCAGGAATCCGCTCAAGCGGCTTTGAGCTATGTCCGCTCCCGGGCGGCGCGACTGGGAATTGAAACCGATTTTTATCAAAACCTCGACATCCATGTCCACGTGCCGGAGGGCGGCATTCCCAAGGACGGCCCCTCGGCAGGCATTACCATGGCCACTTCCATCGTCTCCGCCCTGACCCGCATCCCGGCCAAAAGCGATGTGGCCATGACCGGCGAGATCACCCTGCGCGGCAGGGTCCTGCCCATCGGCGGCCTGAAGGAAAAGATCCTCGCAGCCCACCGCGGATTGCTGAAGACCGTGCTCATCCCCAAGGATAACGCGAAGGACCTGAAAGAAATCCCCGAAAAGATCCTTCAGGAGATTGAGGTTGAGCTGGTCGAACACATGGATGACGTGCTGCGCAAGGCCCTGACCGTCAACGAAGATGCGGAGCTGTTCAAGGAACCCCCGTCCGTGACGCCCCAGCCGGTGCTCTTCGAACCCCCCGAGACTGCTCCGGAGGAGATACGTACTCACTAGCCCGGTTCGGCGAAGTCCGAAAGCTCGAAAGAAGCGAATATCGAATATCCAACAAGGAACGAGCCAACCATGCTGAACGGCAGAGTTGCTCCTGGCCTTCGACATTCCGCGGTTCCTTGTTGGGTATTGGATATTCGCTTTTCTCCGGATTGTCGCAGCGACTCTGAGGCGCCCATATGAGTAAAGCTCCCTTCCGCGTTCTTTCCCCCACGGCGATTCTGGGTTACGGCTTTCCCGAGGAGTCTTTCCGGAGAGGCCTTGCGAAAAGACCGGACCTCATTGGTGTGGATGCCGGCAGCACGGATCCCGGACCCTACTATCTGGGCGCCGGCAAATCCTTCACGAGCCGGGCCGCCGTCAAGCGTGACCTGGAATTGCTCCTCGGTGGCGCCACGGCGCTTTCCGTGCCGTGCATCATCGGGACCGCCGGGGGCGCGGGCGCGCGCGAGCATGTCCAGTGGACCGAGGCAATCATCGAGGAAATCGCTCGCGAGCAGGGTCTCTCTTTTCAGATGGCCGTTATCAGCGCCGAGGTGAGCAAGGAGACGGTCCTGCGAGCGATGGCGGAGGGGCGGGTACGCCCGCTGCCCCCGGCCCCGGAGATTACCTCCGAGGATGTCGAACAGAGCGTGCGGATCGTTGCCCAGATGGGAGCCGAACCGGTGATTGCGGCGCTTGAGAGCGGATGCCAGGTTATTCTCTGCGGTCGCTGCTACGATCCGGTAGCTTTTGCCGCCCCGGCGATGCAGCGCGGCTATGATGCGGGACTCGCCCTTCATATGGGCAAGATTCTCGAGTGCGCAGCCATTGCGGCCACTCCCGGCAGTGGCTCCGACTGCGTTTTGGGCACCCTCTACGAAGATTGTTTCGAATTGGAATCACTCAATCCGAAGCGACAGTTCACCCGCATTTCCACGGCCGCCCATACGCTTTACGAAAAAACCGATCCCTATACCCTGCCCGGCCCGGGTGGCCTTCTGGACCTCAAGGACACTCGGTTTGAAGCACTCGATGGCGGCCGGGCGCGGGTCGCCGGAACCCGGTTGGTCCCGGTAATTCCCTATACGGTCAAGTTGGAGGGCGTCAAGCGCGCCGGCTTTCGAACCATTTCCATCGCCGGCATTGCCGACCCGGTCCTTATCAGCCGCCTTGATGCCGTCCTGGCCGAGGTCAAACTTCGCGTCGAAGAGGGTAGCGCCAGGAGGGGCAGGGTCCTGTTCCACATATATGGCAAGAACCACAATCCCGGGGTTGAAGCCGGCCGACCTTTCCGCGGGGCGGGAAACATCGGGGTGGTCATGGAAGCCATTGCCGATGATCAGGAAACCGCCAATGCCGTCTGTTCCTTCGTGCGAAGCACCCTCCTGCATTTCGGCTACCCGGGCAGAATATCGACTGCCGGCAACCTGGCGCTGCTCTATAGCCCGTCCGACATCCCCTGCGGGGAAGTGTTTGAGTTCAGCATCTACCACCTCATGGAAGTCGATGACCCGAAAAGCCTCTTCCCGATGCGTATCCGTGAGGTGAAGCCATGAACAAGGTCCCCCTGACTGACCTGGCGGCCGTCATCCGCAGCAAGAATGCGGGCCCCTATGAGCTCACTCTCGATATTCTGTTCAGAGAGGAACAGGACTACCTCTTTCTGAAAAAGATCAATTTCTTCACCCGGGAACTCTTTGCCGAACTGTACCGCATCGATGCGGACAAGATCATCACCCTGGTCTATTTTGATCCTGCCGCCGCCGTGAAGTGCACCATGGCGCGGGTGGTGGTTTCCGGCGCCATAGGAGACACCGACATCTACGGAGCTCAGCAGCATGCGCCGCTCTTGAATCTGCAGGTCCCTTCGCGGGAACTCCCCAAACCGACTTGAGGACTCTTTAAAGAGCGGGTCATTGCCGATTAAGGCTGCTTCGAAGGGTTGCGAGTGGCGAGTGGCGGGTTGTGCGGGTTGCGAGTGGCAGTTGTGTGTCAACCGCGGTCCTTTTCATGGGTTTCCGGGTGTCCCAGGGGGACGTGAGCAACTACCTCGAAGTTGCAGCTTTGTCGGACTTGTGGCGGTCATCCCCTTTTGACCCTCTCCAGAGGCAGGCCAGCTCTTCATCTTCTGTCATAAATTCATGTTTTCCTTGACTTTTGTCCATCCCTCCAATTAGAAAGAGGTTTTTGTGTTGAAAGCATCTGTCGGCATCGAACTGAGGATATGGTAATGCAAGCCATCCAGGCCATAAGAGGCATGAACGACATTCTGCCCGACCAGATCGAATGGTGGCAAGAGGTCGAGGAGACAGCTCGAAAAGTTTTGACGTGCTTCGGCTATCGGGAAATCCGCACGCCGGTCATTGAGAAGTTGGATCTTTTCGCGCGCAGTATTGGCGAAAGCACCGATATCGTTGAGAAAGAGATGTACGCGTTTCCCGACCGGAAAGGGGAGATGCTCGCGCTGCGGCCCGAGGCTACAGCATCCGTGGTGCGGGCCTTCATTCAGCACAATTTACAGGCGGACCCGCTGGCCAGAAAGCTGTACAGCATCGGGCCCATGTTCCGCCATGAGCGGCCGCAGAAAGGACGATACCGTCAGTTCCATCAGATCGACGCCGAGGCCTTCGGCGTGGATGACCCGATGCTCGATGCCGAAGTCATGCACATGCTCCGGCTTTTTCTCGAGCGTCTCGGGCTCACGGGCGTGGTCCTCCATATCAATTCCCTGGGCTGCCCGGAATGTCGCCAGAGCTACCGCCGGCTATTGCGGGATTTTCTTGAGCACAACAGCGGCGAGTTCTGCCCGGACTGCCAGCGGCGCCGCCTTACCAACCCGCTGCGGGTGTTCGACTGCAAAGTCGAGCGGTGTCAGGCCCTGCTAACGGACGCACCCGTTCTGCTTCACGCGATTTGCAGCGCCTGCGCGGATCACTTCGAGAGCGTGAAGGACTATCTCGAGGCGCTCCAGACGCCCTATCTCGTCAATCCCCGCATGGTGAGGGGGCTCGACTACTATATGCGGACCACCTTCGAGGTCATCACCGACCGTCTGGGCGCACAGAATGCCGTCGGCGGCGGCGGGCGCTACAACGGGCTGCTGCGCGACCTGGGCGGCCCCGACCTGCCGGGTATTGGGTTCGCCATCGGCATGGAGCGTTTGATCTTACTGCTGCAGCAGGGCCAAGTCCTGGGTGAAAGGCCGCCAAGGATTTTTGTCGCCGCCCTGGGACCAGCTGCTCGCAAAGCCGGCTTTCTGCTGACTCACCAGCTTCGCAGCCGGGGGTTGGCAGTTGAAAGCGATTACGAAGGGGCCAGCCTCAAGAGCCAGATGCGGCGGGCCGACAAGCTGGGAGTCCGGCATGTGCTGATCCTCGGGGATGACGAAATCAGCCGGGGAGAAGTACAGGTCCGCGATATGCTGAATAAAACCCAAACGGTTGCGCCGATGGCCTCCGTGGCCGCCGAACTGGCAGTGACCTATGGTCAGGAAACAGCTGAGAACTGACAACCTGCTTATTTGATGAGATCATGGGGGAGCGCCTTTCCAGGAGCGAGGGGAGCATCACTCGCGGCGGGAAAGCCGCTCCCACGGAAACGCAACTGACTACCCCAAACTGCTGCAGTTCGGGTTGGAGGAGAGGGAAGTGGAGGCATTGGAACAGCCGCAGGAGTCATCCCCTATTACATCCATCTTTCTGGATTCATTGGGCGATTGGAGCAAAAGTCACTCCAACAACAGCCTGAGTTCCAGCGACATCGGGACAACGGTTACGCTCATGGGCTGGGTGCTGCGTCGCCGGGACCATGGCGGGCTGATCTTCGTCGATCTGCGGGATCGCGAAGGGCTCACCCAGGTGGTGTTTGATCCCCAATATGACGCCTTGGCCCATGAGCGCGCTCATTGCCTGCGCAGCGAATTCGTCATTGCCGTGCGGGGCACAGTGCGGGCCAGGCCGGACGGCATGACCAATCCTAAGCTGACAACAGGCGAAATTGAAGTGGTCGTGCACGAGCTGAAGATCCTGAATTCATCCAAGACGCCCCCGTTTCAGCTCGAAGAGGACCTGGATGTCAGTGAGAATGTCCGGTTGCGTTATCGCTACCTCGATCTTCGTCGCCAGAATATGTTCAGCAACCTCATGCTGCGGCACCGAGCCGCCCAGCTCACCCGTCGCTATTTTGACGATCATGGTTTTGTCGAGGTCGAGACGCCGGTGCTGACCAAAAGTACGCCGGAGGGTGCCCGCGATTATCTGGTTCCCAGTCGCGTCAATCCGGGAAAGTTCTACGCGCTGCCGCAATCGCCCCAGATTTTCAAGCAACTCCTCATGGTGGCTGGGATCGAAAGGTATTTCCAGATCGTCAAGTGTTTCCGGGACGAGGACCTTCGCGCCGATCGTCAGCCTGAATTCACCCAGGTGGATCTGGAAATGTCCTTCGTCCGTGAAGAGCTGGTTTACGAATTGATCGAAGGCTGGATCACGTGCCTCTTTCAGGACCTGCTCGGCCTCACGCTGCAGCTCCCCTTTCCCCGCATGAGCTACACGGAGGCTATGGAGCGCTTCGGCACCGATCGTCCGGATACCCGGTTCGGCCTGGAACTGGTCGATGTAACCGATCTGGTATCACGCTCCGAGGTGCGGGTTTTCCTTCAGGCCATCGAGCGCGGCGGGATGGTGAAAGTGCTGCGACTGCCGGACGGGAGTCGCCTTTCCCGCAAGGAGCTCGATGATCTGATCGAATTCGTGAAGATCTTCGGGGCGCAGGGCATGGCCTGGATCAAGATTCAGCCCGACGGCTGGCAGTCGCCCATCGTCAAGTTCCTTTCGGAGGAAGTCCGTAGCCGGCTGGCCGAGCGGCTCAAGCTGAGCACCGGGGATGTGGTCTTCTTCATGGCGGATCAGGGCCGGGTCGTGCACGCGGCCCTGGGGAATCTGCGGGTTCGTCTCAGTCAGCAACTTGGCTTGATCCCACCAGACCAGTATAATTTTGTCTGGGTGACGGAATTTCCCCTGGTCGAATGGGATCATGACGAGAAGCGGTATACCTCCGTTCATCACCCCTTTACCGCCCCTCTTGAAGCGGACCTCGAGTTACTTTCCGCGGAACCTGAAAAGGTCCGCAGCCGGGCGTATGACTTGGTCCTCAACGGAACGGAGATTGGCGGCGGGAGTATCCGTATCCACCGCCAGGATATCCAGGAACGGGTTTTCAGTGTGCTGGGGATCACCCCCGAAGACGCACAGCAAAAGTTTGGCTTCCTTTTGGAGGCGCTCCAACATGGTGCTCCCCCTCATGGCGGCATTGCCTTTGGGTTCGACCGTCTGATCATGCTCCTGTGCGGGTGCAATTCCATTCGCGACGTGATTGCCTTCCCCAAAACCCAGAAGGCTACTTGCCTCATGAGCGGGGCGCCGAGCTCGGCGGAGCTCAGTCAATTGCTCGAGCTCTGTCTCCGGGTGGAAGCCGAACGGAGGAGTTGAAGCGATGGCCCGATGGAATAGCAATAAGCGGGTCCTGGACCACGAACATTCGCGGTACTGGCAGCATCATTTGCTCGACGTGCCGGGACCCAACCTGATGCGGGAAATCTTTCCCTATGACGAAGTCCCGCGAATTGACTTCGACCACAAGTTGTTGCCCATTGATCCGGCGGAAGATCTTTTCATCACCGACACCACTTTCCGGGATGGTCAACAGGCTCGCCCGCCTTACACGGCGAAGCAGATTGGCGCTATTTTTGACCTGCTTCACCGCCTGTCCGGACCCCATGGGGTCATCCGTCAGTCGGAGTTCTTTCTCTACACGGAGAAAGACCGCAAAGCCCTGGATCTCTGCCTGGGCAAGGGCTATCAGTATCCCGAGATCACCGGCTGGATTCGTGCGGTCCCCGAGGACCTCAGCCTGGTAGCGGAGATGGGTTTGAAAGAAACGGGCATCCTTACTTCCGTTTCTGATTATCACGTCTTCCTCAAGCTCAAGAGTGACCGCAAAGCCGTCATGGAAAAGTATCTGGCTATCGTTGCCGCTTCTCTCGAACACGGTATCATCCCCCGATGCCATTTTGAAGACATCACCCGAGCGGATATCTATGGCTTTTGCGTTCCCTTCGCCATGGAGCTCATGCGCTTGCGGGAAGAAAGCGGCATCGATATTAAGATCCGGCTTTGTGATACCCTGGGATTCGGCGTAACCTACCCCGGCGCGGCGCTTCCCCGGAGCGTCCCAAAGCTGGTTCGCGCTTTCATTGACGATGCCGGCGTTCCCGGGCGGCTGCTCGAATGGCATGGTCACAACGACTTCCACAAGGTGGTCGCCAATGCCGCCACGGCCTGGCTTTATGGTTGCAGCGGCGCGAACGGTACCCTGCTCGGCTTCGGCGAACGGACGGGCAATGCCCCTATCGAGGGCCTGATCGTTGAGTACATCGGGCTTCGCGGCCACACCAACGGCATTGACACCACGGCCATCACCGACATGGCTGAGTACTTCAAGGGTGAGCTGGCTTATCGCATTCCCCCCAATTATCCTTTCGTCGGGGAAGAATTCAACGCTACCCGGGCGGGGATCCATGCCGATGGACTGGTGAAAGACGAAGAAATCTACAACATCTTCAACACGGAAAAGCTGCTCAAAAGGCCGATCAGCATCATCATTACCGACAAGTCGGGCATTGCCAGCATTGCCTATTGGGTCAATCTGCGGCTGGGCATCGAGGAAAAGCGGCGCCTCGACAAGCGTCATCCCGGCATCGCGCGAATCTACAAGCGGGTTATGCAGGAATACGAACAGGGCCGGAACACCTCGATCTCAACCGAGGAACTGGAACGTTGGGCCCGGCGCTATCTGCCCGAGTACTTCGTGAGCGAGTTCGATCTGCTCAAACAGAAAGCGTACGCCCTTGCCGCCCATCTGGTGGAGGAGGTGGTCGAAAGCGAGGCTATCCGGAGCATGAATCCCACCCTGCAGGAGACGGCCCTCCAGGCTTTGCTGGATCTCAATCCCTTCATTCAGTACCTCTACGTTACCGACCACGAAGGACGGAAAGTCACCCGTAATATCACGCACATCACGGACAAGGCCAAATACGAAAGCGCGAGGGTGGGTGAAGACCTTTCCGACCGCCCGTGGTTCATCGAGCCCATGAAGAATGGTAAGGTCCACGTCACGGACTTCTACACCTCCCGCTACACCGGGGCTTTGTGCATCACGGTTTCCGCTCCCATTACCAATGAACTCGAAGAAATCGTTGGCATTCTCGGCATTGACATCCGTTTCGAAGACCTCGCCAAGATGGAAAGAAACGGCGATGCATGGCTGTAAATGGCGGATAAAGGGTAAGGGGTGAGGGGTGAGGAGTTGCTTTCGGTTCCGCAGGCCAAGGACTCTATGCCGCCCCCTGAAAGACGCGACGGCGCGCTTCCCTGCAACGATACTGCGAGACAGCGTGGCAAGCACTCCGGCCCTTATCCCAGCCTTCAGAAACCTTGTTGCCGTACCTGGACAGGCAGAGGAGCGTCAGCCCAGCCAGACAGTGTTTTCAGTGTTCACAAAGCATTTTGGCCTCTGGGTCGTTCTGGCGCTGCTGGTGGTTGGGTGCGCCAGGAAAGTCCCGCCAGCCACGCCCACCGCCGTACCTTCCTCGGCGCTCCGCACACAGATGCCCTACCAGATCAAAGGCGTATGGTATTACCCGCTGCCCTCGGCCGAAGGCTATGTGGAGGAAGGGATGGCGAGCTGGTATGGAGCCGAATTCCACGGTAAGCCAACCTCTTGTGGCGAGCCCTACGATATGTATGCCATGACCGCCGCTCACAAGACCCTGCCGCTGGGTACGATGGTCAAGGTGACCAATCAGCGCAACGGCCGGTCGGTCATTCTGCGCGTCAACGATCGCGGCCCGTTTGTCGCCGGGCGCATCATCGACCTGTCCTGCCGGGCCGCGCAGGAACTCGGTTCGGCAACCCCAGGGCTCGCTCCCGTGCGGGTGGAAGCGGTGCAGGTGGCTTCTGAACAGCATATCGCCGGCAACACCTACTGGAAGGTCGATCCCGTTCCCTCGTTTCGCTATGGCATGTTTGCTGTTCAAATCGGGGCCTTTCGCGATCAGAGTAATGCCAGTCGCTTGAAAGAAAGGATGCAAACGGGATATGAGGCGATCCAGATCGTCCCGTTTTCCGACCGAGATGGCTTCGGCTATCGCGTCCAGGTTGGGTCTTATCAAGACCTCCTCATCGCCCGGCAGGAATTGCAGCGTCTGCGCGGCAACGGCTTCGCCGATGCCTTTGTCGTGGCCATGGAGGGGAAGTAGCGTGGTGCTGGGTGCTCAGCACCCAGCACTTTCCTTGGTGTTTTCGATGACCCAGGCGAGATACTCAGGCAACCCGGCGGTCACGGGGAAGGAGACGATTTCGGGCACTTCATAGCTGTGGAGCTCGCGGATGCGGTTCTGGACGATGGGAAAAAGCTCCGATCGCGTTTTCATGAGGAGCAGATGTTCCTCTTCATCGCAGACCTGCCCCTTCCAGCGATAGATCGACCGAATGCGGGGAAGGATCTGCACACAGGCCACCAGTCGCTCTTCAACGAGGGCCCGGGCAATGGTTAGAGCCTCCTCGCTGCTGCCCACGGTGATGGTAATCAGGGTTACGCCAGTCATGATCTTCCTTTACCGTTAACGTTTGAAAAGAGCCCCTCATGCCGGATGATTCGCCTTCCAACGGGCTGCTGTCCACCTTGCCTTCGAGTTTCTTCGAAAGCCTGATCAAGGACATTTCGGTGGAGACCTGGGGCCAGCTTTTGCGGAGCAATCCTACCCTGAAGGGCATCATTTTGGAAGGGTTCACCGTGCCCGCCGGCAAGGTGGGCCGCATTCTGCGACAGCCTCAGATTGTGGCCCGCCTGCAGCGTCTGATCCGGTCGGAAGAAGCCATTTTTAAACAGGCCCTGCAGCTCTGGGGCCAGGAACAGCTGGCCACCGTGGCCTTTCTCGAAATGCTCGACCGCGACTTCGTGCTCGATAACTGGCAGACCCTCAAGAATTTCATCGGCCCGGAGCGCTTCTTCGCCGCACTCAAGGTCCTGGGGCATCTGGACGATACCGCATTCCAGGAGCTCATCGGTGAACATTTCTGGGAGCGGCAGATTGATGATGAGGTCGTCCTCCCGCTCACCCCCTTTTGGGAACTGTGGCAAAGCTTTGTGATGCAGTTTCCGCAGGCAAAGGACTGGCTGCCGCAGGCCGCGCTCGGCAGGGAGGCAGGCGCGGCAGACCGTGGGCAGGAAGGCACGCAGGCGCAGGGTAGGCGGCTGCAGGCCATCGAGGAGCGCTGTTCCAAGCTTCAAATGAAGCTCCACAAGGCAGAAGAGGAGAAAGCCGAACTGCGGCAGGAGATCATCCGTTACCGTCGCGAGCAGGAGGAACTGCGGTCAAGAATGGCCGCGCAGGAAAAAGGTTGCGGCGAAGAACTCCGCAGGGCGCTGGCCGATATGCGCTGCGAGTGGTTTAAGCGCTATCAGGCGGTTGATGAACCTGCGTTGAGGGAAGCCGACGGCCGGTTCGAGTCGCTGCTGCAGCGGACGGAGCGGGCTTTTGTTCTTCAGCAACGGGCGGACGAGGAATATGGGTTGGTTGGGGCAGTCCGACAGAAGCTGCTCCGGGTTGACCTCTACCTCAAGGAAATTGAGCGCATCCATGCGGATTCCCTCGTGGTTCACCGTGAAGTGACCCGCGTGAAGGAAGCGCTGCTTCAGACTCGAGCCAACCTGCTCAGATTGCCGGGTATCCAGAAAGTGCTGCAGCCTGGTCCTCCAGCCTTGACGGCTGTCGACCTGCAACGCCAGATCCGCCTTCTTGAGGCAATCCCTGAAAACCTGCCCAAGGTGACAGAACTGCTCACTTTGGTCGCCCGGCTGGCAGACCTGGAAGTGATCGGCGACCCGCAAGTCATCCTGGAAGCAGTGGATCACAAAAAACGCCAGATCATGGAGAACCTGTATGCCCAATACCAGGTGCTCCAGGAGCAATTACCGCGAGGACACCACTTCGAAAACCTCGAGGGTTTTGTCAAGAGCCGTGAAAGCCAGAACTACGACCTCTACGTGGACGGATACAACATCCTGCTCACGCTGCACGGCAGGAGTCGAGAGTCGACGGCGCTGCCGCTGGCGGCTGTGAGAGAGCAACTCACGGCGGCGGTCGTGAGGAAGGGTCAGCTCTTCCGGCGAGTTTATCTGGTCTTTGACGGTCAGGAGGATTCCCGGGACCGGCAGGGGAATACCGAAATCATCTTTACCGACAAGAATCGCGGCAATACGGCGGATGCTCATATCATTCAGGCCGTACAGAAAAGGAAGGATCGGCTGGTGCTGCTGGCTACGGCCGACCAGGGAATCATCAAGGCTGTGGCGGATCGGATCTATGCCCTGGTGGATCCATATCATCTGTATCTCTTCGCCTTTGATCTACCGTTTCCCGAGCTGGTCTGAGCGGAACCGCTGCTGATGTCCCCGACATCACCCAGGACCCTGAAAGGCCGGGAGGGGCAACCACAGAGCGACTCGGTTCCCGAAACCGAGCCGGTCTGGCCCGGCAGAGTGTATTTTTCAGGGCGGACCGCCCCCCAACCTTTTCCAAGCAGTAACTCATGTCCCTTCGGGACACCCGGAGACAAACCAAAAGGCTCGAGTTATACTGGGCACTCGGAACTCATTACTCGGAACTTTTCAGGGCAGTTGCTCATGTCCCCATGGGACACCCGAAGACCTTTGAAAAGGACCGC
>CAZDKX010000077.1:0-17085 GCA_964505935.1 uncultured Syntrophobacteraceae bacterium | reverse complement strand
CGGCATCGGAGCCCGAAAAGATGGGCTTCCACCTGGCAAAGCCGGTCTTCCCGACCCTTTCCACGCCGGGAAGGAACTGCTGCCTGGCAACGAGCGCCGCCGCGAAGTGCGTGGCTCTTGTGAGAAAGGCGAGATCGTCCCCCACGATCAGTCCGGGCGCAAGGATCTTCTTGCCCGCACAACGGCAAAGCAATTCGACGCTTTCTGCAACACCCAAAGGAAGCATGGTAATGATCCACGGTGAAATACCGGTCGTCTCTTTCACGTCCGGCGGCTCGGCTATGAGCGGGCTGGATGCCACAGGAATGTTTCCCGCCGTGGGTATCCAAATGAACATCTTGAGCGGCTCGGCCTTAGACTGCTTAACGACCATTCCCGCTTCGGAAAGCGCTTCTTTGAGGGCTTCAAACCCCGCATCGTAGGGGAGCGGCTCGGATGTTGGCCTTTTGGGCTTCCTCCCAGCCCGCTTTCGCGGTCCGGCCTGTTCTGCGGATGGCGTCTCACCCCACAGGTGGAGCCCCGCTTCGCCGATTGCAGCATGAAAAACGATCATCTTATGTTGTTTTCCCTTTCAGAGCCCGCTGAGAGATGTTGGTCAGATAATCGCACCTCCGCAAAGGAAAGCTTTAGATGGGAGGACTATAGAAAAGCATCGTAGGTAGGTTTTGGTATTCCCTGAGCCTGAGCATGGGCACGCAGGATGGCGCCCTCGGTACCCCGCGTCATCTCGTACTGTCCCAGGGAACTGATGGGCACAAAGCGGCAATCAAGGGCGTCACTGGCCGGGGAGGGTTCTCCATTGAGGTGTTCACACAGGAAATCGAGAAGAATGTAGTGGTATTCAATTCTTCCTGCCTGATCGCGAATGACCCGATCGAGAGCCACTACCAGGTCACGGACTGTCACGATCAGTCCAACTTCTTCCCGCACTTCGCGCACAACCGCCTCGTGTAAGGCTTCTCCCACTTCCACCAGTCCGCCGGGCACCGACCATTTCCCATACGAGGGTTCCTTTCCCCGCTGGACGAGAAGCACCTGATCGTTTCGGAAAATAATGGCCCCGACGCCCACCATAGGCCGTTGGGGGTAGCGTCGACTCATGCTTTCTCCTCTTCCGGGACGTGCGCCGAAAAGTCCAGCTGGTCCTGATAAGCTGAGGCATTCACCTCAAGGTTTGCATCGCCGGCAGGGACGGTAGCCCTGCTCCAGGCCGGCCCACCGGTCCGCAAACCGGACCCGCCGCGCTGCGGCAATCTTCCTTCCCAGAGGACAATCCGGGCGATGAAAGACGAACGTGCCGCGATTACCGGCATAGGATTTTTCCGGCTTTACCTCGCAGGCCCCCCACATGCCCCGGTGTTGGCGAAAGGCCTCCTTTTGCAGCAGGAGGAATTCCTGCAGCCGCCTGAAATCCTGGGCCGGCCTGAATACAAAAGCGCAGCCGGCGCGGAGCAATTCCGCATTCGCGCACCTGCCGCCCGGCAGGATGACATATGCCAGAAGACGGCCGTGCTGGTCGATCTTTTCCTGGTCATACTCCAGGGAGACCTGTTTATGGAGCACCAGATCGCGATTCATCTTGCGGGCCTGCTCCCCGAAGCAGTCCGCCTCGGAACCATCGTGGGCGATTTCGGGGGCATCGATGCCAAGATAGCGCACCTTCTCGCCACCATCCAACACGACGGTATCCCCGTCGACGACAAAGGTCACCTGGCCGGAACCCGGGAGCGTTCTCCCGAAGCTCAATCCAGGAGTCAGCATCAGGCCCGCTGCCACAAGGAACATGACCCATCTCTTCATGTCGCCGCCTCAGGGTACGGGTTTGCGCTGTTCAACAGAGGGGACCCGGTGTGGATCACATCATTCTCTTCAAAAGCCGTGGGGCAAGGTCTCCTATGCTGCCGGCAAGGCCGGGGCCTTTTTCTGCGGCCGTTTGCTTTTCTGGGGCGGAGTTTTGATGACCTTGCCGATCTGTCTCAAGGCCTGGCGCAGGCGGTGGGCGTTTTCCACGAGAGCCAGCCGCAGATAACCTTCCCCTTCTTCGCCAAAGCCGATGCCGGGCGAAACCGCCACATTGGCTTCGTCCATCAGTTTGATGGCGAAGGCCATGGAACCCTCCCGGTCGAAGGGTTCGGGGATCTTGGTCCAAACAAACATGCCCGCCCTGGGTTCCGTAACCGGCCAGCCGATGCGCCTCAAGCCCTTACAGAGCACATCTCGGCGCTGTTGATAGATGCGGGCCTGTTCCACGACTTCGGCGTCACAGTCCCGCAAGGCGACAATCCCGGCAATCTGAATGGCGGAAAAGATGCCGTAGTCGTAGTAGCCCTTGATCTTGGCCAGACCCTGAATGATCTCCTTGTTGCCGACACAATAACCGATGCGCCATCCGGCCATATTGTAGGACTTCGAAAAAGAGCCGAACTCGACGCCCACCTCCGCTGCTCCGTCCACCTGGAGGAAGCTTGGGGCCCGGTAACCGTCAAAGGTGATCCTGGCATAAGCAAAATCGTGAATCACCATGAAACGGTATTTCTTGGCCAGGGCCACAATTTCCCGAAAGAGCTCGAGACTGGCCACCGTGGCTGTGGGGTTGTGCGGGTAGTTGAGGATCAGGACCTTCGGGGTTGGGTAGAGCGACTCGCACATGGTGGCAATGCGTTCGAGGAATTTTTCTTCACTGGCCAGGGGGATGCGAATGACATTGCCGCCGGCGATGATCGTCGAATAGATGTGGATCGGGAAAGCCGGGGTCGGCACCAGGACCGTGTCACCCGGCCCGATCAGAGCCAGACACAGATGCGAAATCCCCTCCTTGGAGCCGATGGTGCAGATGACCTCGGTTTCGGTATCGAGTTCCACGCCGTAGTCGTGACCATAATAACGGGCGATCTCCCGGCGCAGATTGCGCAGGCCGGTGGCGACCGGATAGCGATGACTTTTCGGGTCCTGAACGACCTCACAGAGCTTCTGGGTCACCGCCTCGGGGGCTGGGTCGATGGGGTTGCCCATGCCCAGATCAATCACATCATGACCCTGGGCGCGCTTTTCCATCCTCATCCTGTTGATCATGCCAAAAAGGTATGGCGGCAACTGAGTCATCCGCTGGGCAAAGCGGATAATGGGGTCTTCAGGCATAGCATGGTCCTCCTACTCTAAAAGATTTCCCTGTTTTAATCGTTACTTATCGAATTCAAGAGGGGTTGTCAATGGGTCCCGTCAACACCAGGTAATTCCTTTTTCCGCAGTGGTGAGGAGTTTTTCTTGCCCTGAACCCCACTTTTGTGTCTTATTCAAAAAGAGGATTGGGACCTTGTTCCACTGACAACCGACCGGTCAGAGCGAACCTGAAACTGCTCCGTTTCGTGGAGGTACTCATGTGCGATAAACTGCGACGACTCCCGTTGGTCATTTTGGTAACCCTCGCCATGGCCATGCCGACCACGAGGGCTTTCGCGCAAGCGGTGGAGCACGTTGCCGCTCAGGCCGTGGAAAATTCCGATGCGGCGGCGAGAGCCAGACTCGGCCACGCCACCATGTGTGAACGTGTTGAGAATCTCACCCCGACGCGCGCGGGGCTTGTTTTTTCCGTTTCAGCCGGGCAGGTTTGCTGTTTTACTTCTTTCGATCCCGTGCCGCAGCCATCTCTCGTCTACCACCGCTGGTTCCACCGGGATGAACTCAGCACCCAGACCAGGCTCAGGATCTACCCACCCAAATGGGCAACCTACAGTGTCATTCAGTTGCGCGAAACCGACAAGGGGCCCTGGAGGGTGGAAGTCACTGACCAGAACGGTCGTGTTTACAGTGTGCTCCGTTTCAGCATTGTTGACTAGTCTTTTTCCCGTCCGGTGATCCATTGCCATGACAAGCCTTCTCAAGTTTCTTTCAACCATTCGCTGGCAAGACCTGGTGGATATCATCATCAACAGCTATATCCTCTTTCGCGTCTATGTCCTCTTTCACGGAACCAATGCCTTTCGCGTCCTGGTGGGCATCACTTCGCTGTGGATTCTCCAGGAGGTGGCCGCTTCCATGGGCCTGATCCTGACCAGTTGGGCCGTGCGAGGCATCACCACGGCAGCAGCGATTATCATCATCGTCGTCTTTCGCAACGAGATCCGTTCGGCCCTCCAGGCGCGCAACCTCAAAGCCTTCTTCTGGGGTTCTCCCGACCGGGAACGGGCCACTCCCGTCGATATCGTGGTGGAAACGGTCTTTCAGATGGCCAAGAAACGTATCGGCGCCCTTCTCGTCTTTCCGGGCAAGGAAGAATTGGGTGAAACCCTCCACGGGGGCCTCCTCTGGCACGGGACGGTTTCTCAGGAGATGCTGCTCAGCATTTTCTGGCCCAACAATCCCGTTCATGACGGTGCCGCCATTATCCGGGGCGATCAGATTGTTGAGGTCGGCGTGCTGCTGCCCCTTTCCCAGCGACAAGACCTGCCTTCCTATTACGGGACGCGCCATCGAGCCGCCCTCGGTCTGGCTGAACGAAGCGATGCGCTGGCCATTGCGGTCTCGGAAGAACGCGGTCGCGTCACGGTTGCCAAAGGCCATGAACTCACGCCGTTCAGTGAACCGCAGGAATTGACCCAGGTCCTCAATCGCCACCTGAATATTGCCGACGGCGCCCCCACCAACCTGCGAAAGCGCGAACGCCTGCGCCTGACCCTGGCCGCCGTCCTGTCGCTGCTGATCATGACCGGTATCTGGTTTGGCTTCACCCGGAGTCAGGACACCATTATTGCCTTGAATGTTCCCATTGAGTATGTCAACCGTCCGCTCAGTTACGAAATTCTGGATACTTCGACCGATGAAGCCCGTCTGCAGCTCTACGGCTCGAGCGCGCTGATCAAGTCTTTGCAGCCAGGGCAGGTGCTGGTACGGGTGGACCTCAACAAGGCCGTGGAGGGCCGGAACGTATTTCCCATTACCCAGGAAAATATCGTGCTCCCGCCCGGGGTTTTTCTCAACAAGGTGCAGCCTTCCAGCATCGACGTCAATCTCGATGCCCCGATTACCACTGAGCTGCCGGTGCAGGTGGACTGGGCCGGCAAGCTCCCCGATCATCTGAACCTGGTAAAAGTCAGCGTGTCGCCCGAGAGCGTCAAGGTCATCGGCGGCAAACAGGTGCTGCAGCGCCTCAGTACCGTCTATACCGCGCCGGTGCGTTTGGACAACCTGGAAAAGTCGGGATCCACGACTACCACCCTTATCTTGACGCCGCCGTCCCTGAAACTGATTTCCAGTGCCAATGAAAAGGTAACCGTCACTTATGTGTTGGAAGAAAAGGCCAACCGTGAAAGGCGATAGGGGGTCAGTAGGAGTGCAGGGAGGACCCATTCTTCAGAGAGAAAATGATCCGGTTCGCTCTCTCTTCAAGCTCCGGGATCATCTCCACCAGAGCTTTGAGGGAGGTGAGGATCTTTTTCGTCTGCTGGCGGTGGGGCATTGCGAGGGCGGGATGGTCAAGGAAGTGAAGAATTTCCTCCAATACTGCCATGTTGTCAGCCTTGAAGTCGATATAGGCCACCCGGGGCCAGGCAGTTCTTAGATCTGCCGGCAAGTGTTCAACGCGGCGGGCCAGATCTTTATCCATTCCCACCCAGATGGCACGCTCCAACCGCTCGAGGAGCCGCTGTATCTCTCCTTCTTCCTGCGCCCACGCCGCATCTGCCGAAAGCAGCCAGAGCCACTTGGGGAGAATGCGATTCTTCACCCATTTCTCTCCCACATGAGGCATGAGCGGCATGCTGGCCAGTTGCTGCTGTTCATCCAGCAACTCCCTGGCCAACTCTCCGCATTTGTTGGCGCCGTTCAGCTGTGGCAACCGCTGTTCGAGAAGTTCATTGAGTCGGCTGAGGACGGCCTTCTTGCAGGCGATATCGGGAGCTGCTTTCTCCAACTGGTCTTCCCATTGCTCCCGCAAGTAGCCAATTTCGGCGTTGATCGCGGAAAAGATAAAACCCAGTTTAACCAGAGTGTTCCGCATCTCGTGGGCAAGCACGTTACAGCTCTGCAGGCGCTGCCGGGTCAGAGTGTCGTGAGCCTCGGACAGGGTTTCGCGAATGTGGAGGGAAAGCAACTCCGTGCCCAGAGTGCGAGACAGTTTCTTGATGATTTTAGTGCTGCGGTCTCCCCGTCTGATCGTTCCCGGTTTGAAGTGGATTTTGATCACCGCCACCACAACAAATTCGGAGTCTTTCCAGATCGGCTTATTTTCATAGTCTAGAGGATATTCAGGATGGTTGAGCTGATCCCAATAGAGATCGCTCTTCCTGACGAGAACGGGCTCCATGTGGTGAAAATCCTCGATTTCACCCTTGACCTGCTTGCGGACACTGCGAACGTCGTCATACGGGTCGTCGGCGGTCCAGCTCTTCTGCTTCTCCACACACCAACCCATGGCTTCCTTTACTCGATCCGGCCGATCGCGATACTGTTCCCACGTCTTGCCGGGATGATTGTAATCAGAAGTCTCGGGCAAACCCCATTGAATTTCTTCCGATCCTGGCGTGCGAATGCCGGAAGTGACGCGAATGGCCTGCAGCTTGGGCATGGGCCCAACGCGGTAAATCGTTCCCTTGGTGGCATCGGACAAACAGAAAAGGATATTTTCAATCATGCCCTTACAGGTTCGCTCGAGGACGTCCGTGCCAATGATCACGCTGCCAGCTCCTGCCTGAAATGCTTCCGCAACCCCGAACCCCAAATACTATGGTTGGTTGTGGATCGTCTTGACGATGTAATCGACACCTTGACAGGCCACACCCCTCAACCCCGGGCGCAGCGACGCCATTTCACGGACATACCTTGAAAACCCAACATCCCCGGGTTTTCGTCCTCTCGACAGCAGGTGTCATGTCTTTATCAATCCACGATGAGTTCATATTCTATGATGAATCCCGAAAATGGTCAATTGTGATTTATGGTTTCGCCTCGCCGGAGGGGCGGCCGAGCCTCCCCTGCATCGAACCGAGAGCCGTCGCGGGCAGCCCGGAACCGGTTCTGAGGAGTACCTGCAGGCAGGCCAAAAAGGGGGCTTCAGGCACGTCCGTAAAGACGAGCCAGCCTTGCCAGGCGCTCGGCCAGTGCCGGGGTCAGCTGCTCGGCGCGAAGCTGCCAGGTCCAGTTGCCCCCGGCCACCGCGGGCACGTTCATCCGCGCCTCTTCCCCGAGCCCCAGGGCATCCTGCATGGGTACGATCGCGGTGTTGCCGACGGACATCAAGGCCAACCTGATGAGTTCCCAATGGCTTTCCGCCTCTTTCACCTCCCGGCCTAAATAGTCTGACAATCGTCTCTTGCCGCTTTCGTCGAGTTCGCCGCGAAACCATCCCCGGGTCGTGTTGTTGTCATGAGTTCCCGTAAAGACTACAGTATTCGGGATATGATGATGGGGGGCGTAAGGGTTGGTGGGAAGGTCTGGAGTGAAAGCAAACTGCAACACCTTCATTCCCGGGAAGCCGAACTCTGCCATGATCTCCCGGACATCCGGCGTGATCACGCCCAGATCTTCGGCAATGACCGGAAGATCGGGGAAACGCTGAACAAGAGTGGTGAAGAACTCATGCGCCGGTGCCTTTTCCCACTTCCCATCGACAGCGGTGGTCGCGGCCGCCGGAACCACCCAGTAGCCCGCAAATCCTCTGAAATGATCCAGCCTGACCCGGTCGTAGAGCCTGAGGGTATGCTCCATCCGCTGAAGCCACCAGGCATAACCGGTCTCCTTCAAAGCATCCCAGCGATACACTGGATTACCCCACAATTGCCCGGTGGTACTGAAATAGTCCGGGGGCACCCCGGCCACCACGATGGGCCGCCCTTCTTCGTTTAACTGGAAGATGCCGGGGTGTGCCCACACATCCGCACTTTCGTAACTCACATAAATAGGCAAATCGCCTACGATTTGAATATGGCGCTGGTTACAGTAGGCTTTGAGGGCTGACCACTGCTTGAACAGCAGATACTGAACCCACTGCGTCGCCAGAATGTCCTCGGCCAGTTCCGCCTGCCATTTCTGCCGCCCGGCCCGGGTCCCTTGCTTCATAGCTGGCGGCCAGGCATGCCACGGCAAGCCTCCGGTGTGTTTGCCAAATGCAGTGAAAAGGGCGTAGTCGTCCAACCAAAAAGCCTGGTCGCGGCAGAATGCCACAAAGTCCCGATCCTGGGGCCGGTCGTGCGAACGCTGCCAGGCGGTTTGCAGCAAACTCTGTTTGAAGCGAAAGGCGGCCTCGTAATCCACTTTGTTCGCGGCAAAAGCGGGGATATGCTCAAGGTCGGAAGGCGCCAGCAAGCGCTCTTTCACGAGGAAATCAGGGCTGATCAGGAGGGGATTCAAGGCAAAAGCTGAAGACGAGGTGTATGGGGAGTTGCCGCTGAGGGAGGAAGTAGGGGTAAGCGGCAGGATTTGCCAGAGGCTTTGACCCGCCTCGGCCAGGAAATCCACAAACTGGTATGCGCCGTCCCCGAAGTCCCCCACGCCATAGCGAGAAGGAAGCGAGGTCAGGTGGAGCAGTATCCCGCTGCGTCTGATTTGCATCAGGCTACCTCTTCAACCTGGTCGGACGCTTTCGGAGGCTTCGCCGCCGGAGCCTGATGCGCTCTCGATGCCTGCTCCCTGGCCGACTCCGGGTGCTCATCCCCGGTTTCCACAAGGGCTTCCGGAATGGTGTCGGCTGCGGTTGCGGCCTCCAGCACCGGAGGGCTCACCGGCGCAGGTTTGATCTCCTTCGCCGCCGCACTCTTGAGAAATACGACCCCCAGAGGAGGAAGGACCAGGGGCAGGGAATAGGGACGGCCGTGAGAAGGTGTGGGCTCCGCCTCCATACCGCCAAAGTTCCCATGGCCGCTGCCGCCATAGAGCTCGGCATCGCTGTTGAGAATTTCTTTCCAGAAGCCTCCCCGAGGCACCCCCAGCCGGTAGTCAAGGCGCGGCACGGGTGTGAAATTGGCGGCGATGAGGAGGAGGTCCCCTGTGCTCTTCCCCTTCCGCAGAAAGCTGATCGTGCTGGTATCGGCGTCGCGGCAATCGATCCACTCGAAGCCCTCCTGCGTAAAATCCGCCTCATACAGGGCCGGTTCGGCACGATAGGCGACGTTCAGGCTTTGCACCCATTTTTGCAGATGTTGGTGCATTGGGTATTCGAGCAGATTCCAGTCCAGGCTCTTCTCATGATACCATTCATCCCACTGGCCGAATTCCCCGCCCATGAAAAGAAGCTTCTTGCCCGGATGCCCGTACATGTATCCGAACAGCAGTCGAAGGTTGGCGAAGCGCTGCCAGTCATCACCCGGCATCTGCCGAATCAGGGAACCCTTGCCGTAGACCACCTCATCGTGGGACAAGGGCAGCACGAAGTTCTCAAAAAACGCATACCAGATACTGAAAGTCAGCTCGTTCTGATGATACTTGCGATGGATCGGCTCTTTGGCGAAATAATCGAGCGTATCGTGCATCCATCCCATGTTCCATTTCATCCCGAAACCGAGCCCGCCGACGTAGGCCGGTCGGGACACCATCGGCCAAGAGGTTGATTCCTCGGCGATGGTTTGGACATCCGGATGGCGCCCGTAGACAATCTCGTTGAGACGTTGCAGGAAATAGATGGCATCAAGATTCTCCTTACCGCCGTGAACATTGGGAATCCATTCCCCTTCGTTCCTGGCATAATCCAGGTAGAGCATGGACGCCACCGCATCCACTCTTAGCCCGTCCACATGGTAGCGCTGGAGCCAGAAGATGGCGCTGCTGATGAGGAAAGACCTGACTTCGAACCTGCCGTGGTTGAAGATGTAGCTCTTCCACTCGGGATGGAATCCCTTTTTGGGGTCGGCATGTTCAAAGAGATTGGTCCCGTCGAAATAGACCAGCCCATGTTCGTCGCTTGGAAAATGAGAAGGGACCCAATCCAGGATGACGCCGATGCCGTGGCGATGAAGCTCGTCAACGAGAAACATTAAGTCCTGAGGCGTGCCGTAGCGGGCGGTGGGGGCGAAATAGCCCGTCGTCTGATAACCCCAGGACCCGAAAAAGGGATGCTCCATGAGCGGCAAAAATTCGACGTGGGTGAAGCCCATCTCAACCAGGTATGGGGGGAGTTGCTCGGCCATTTCCCGGTAAGTCAGGGGCCGGTTGTCTTCCGCGGGAACTCTTCGCCAGGAGCCGAAGTGGAGCTCGTAAATGGCAACGGGCGCTCCCAGGGCGTTGGCTTGGTGCCTTGAGGTCATCCATTCTTCATCATTCCAGGCCGGGGCAAGGTCCCAGACCACGGAAGCCGTGTCCGGCGGGGTCTGGGAAAAGAAGGCGAAAGGATCGGCTTTGTCGACCCGGTAGCCGTGGTGCTTCGAGACAATATGGTATTTGTAAATGGCGCCACTGCCCAATCCGGCGATAAAGCCTTCCCAAATCCCGGAAGCGTCTTCTCTGACTTTCAAGGGATGGGAAGTTTTGTCCCAGCCGTTGAAGTCCCCCACGACGGTGACCTTTTCGGCGTTTGGTGCCCAAACGGCGAAATGAGTTCCGGCCGTTCCGTTCACAATGATGGGATGAGCGCCCATCTTTTCAAAGAGAGTAAAATGACTGCCCTCCTTAAAGAGGTAGATGTCATGGTCTGTGAGCAGGCTTCCTTCATACGAGACGTTACTGTTTTTTTTCATTTATTCCTCCCATTCCGCAGTCCGCTGCCTCCAAATAGGGCTGCCACTTTTCGACCGTTTTGGGACCCACGCCGGGGATGGTCTCGAGCGCCATCAGATTTCGCCAGCAAGCCTGGCGGCGTTGCTTGACGATTACCGCGGCAAATGCCGCCTTCATCTGCGGTACCAGCATCAGCTCCTCTTCGGAAGAGCTGTTTACGTCCAGTTTTTCGCCCCAGGTCAGACGCGCCGCCGCAGGCATCGGCCGGACCTCGACCACCACCGGACCCTGGGGAGTAACCTTGAGGTGGACGGCCTGGCCACCGCGCACCGGCCCGGCCGCCATCTCGGCCGGGAGCTCACCGGCAGCGCGGTGGCGAAGGCCGCCCGCTGCTTCTATAACTTGCCCGACGGTTACCTCGGGGCCCGCGAGTAAGAAGTAGCCCGGCCTCTTGATCTCACCAGCCACTGCGATCATTTGGGGATTCAAAGGGACGTCGGGGACGTTACGCGCTTCGAAATAGGAACGTCCCACGATGATCGACAGGACCATGGTGGCGAGCAGGAAAATGGCCGCCTCTTGACGGCGAGGAGGGAGCGGATCACCCACGGATTATGCTATTTTTCGGCCTTGTACATCTTATAGTTGATGCTGTCTACCAGAGCCTGCCAGCTGGCCTCGAGAATGTCGTGCGAGACGCCCACCGTCCCCCAGTGGTCGTTGTCATCCCGGGATTCAATGAGGACCCGCACGCGGGCTGCCGTGCCTTCGCGCCCAGGCAGCACCCGAACCTTGTAGTCGCTGAGTTCCATGCCCTTCAGTTCGGGATAGAATTTTTCGAGGGCCTTGCGCAAGGCGTTGTCAAGAGCATTGACCGGCCCATTGCCGAGCGCCGCCGTATGTTCGACGTGGCCTCCCACCTTGACCTGGATGGTCGCCTCGGCCACGGGCGCGTCGTCCTCCTGAAGCTTCTGATCGATCACCCGGAAGCCGACCAGTTCGAAGTAACGCTTGCTCTTGCCCATGGCCTTGTTGATGAGGAGCTCGAAACTGGCCTCGGCCGCCTCGAATTGAAACCCCTGGTTCTCCAGGTCCTTGAGCTCCTCCAGGACCTGCATGGCCACCGGGTCCTTCCGGGAGAGGTGGAGGCCGTAGTCGAGGGCCTTGAGCTTAACGGTCGATCTTCCTGACAGATCGGATACCAGCACCCGCCGTTTGTTGCCCACGAGGGTGGGATCAATGTGCTCATAGGTGAGGGGGTTTCTTGATACCGCACTGACATGGATGCCGCCCTTGTGAGCAAACGCACTGCGCCCCACAAAGGGCTGATATTTATTGGACGGGACGTTGGCCAGTTCCAGCACAAAGCGACTCACCCGGCGGAGCTTCGCCAGATTTTCCGGCGCCAGGCAGGGAATGCCCATCTTCAGGCAAAGATTGGCGATGATCGAAACCAGATCGGCATTGCCGCACCGCTCGCCGATCCCGTTGATCGTACCCTGAACGTGCACCGCCCCCATCTCCACCGCGACCAGGGTGTTGGCGACGGCCAGGTCGGAATCGTTGTGGACGTGAATCCCAAAAGGTGCTCCCGGCAGCCGTTCTTTAACCGCGGCGATGATTTCCTGAATCGTCCGCGGCAGGTTGCCCCCGTTCGTGTCGCACAGAATCAGGCATTCCGCCCCACCCTCCAGGGCCCTTTCGAGAGTTTGCAGGGCATACTCGGGATTGTTCCTGAAACCATCGAAGAAGTGCTCGGCGTCATAGAAAAGCGTGTGCACGCGAGGCCGCAGATAGGCCAGACTGTCCCGGATGAGCAGCAGGTTGCGCTCGAGCGTGGTGCGCAGGGCCTCCTCGACATGGACGACCCAGCTTTTCCCAAAAATGGTGACTACGGGCGTCTTCGCGGCCAGGATGGCCCTGAGGTTCGGGTCGGTTTCCGGGGTCTTGCCGGGGTGGCAAGTAGCACCAAAGGCCGCAATCTGGGCGTGCTTCAGCTCGTACCGCTTGATTTCCCGAAAGAACCCGGCGTCTCTGGGGTTCGAGCCCGGCCATCCGCCCTCGATGTAGTGGATGCCGAGATCATCCAGCCTGAGCGCAATCCTCACCTTGTCCTCGACCGAGAAGGAAAAATCCTCGGCCTGCGTACCATCTCGAAGCGTTGTGTCGTAGATCTTCACCTGCTGCATCGACCCGTCCTCGAGCCCCTCTCCCTTTGCACCCTGCTGCCAGGTACCGCGCCACAGAATAAAGTGGCCATTGTCCCAAACCGTCATTCCGGCATGCTTCTAGCCGGAATCCATAAATTGTCTGGCCACCTATTTGGGTGGCGCTGTTCTAAGTCTCTTCCGCGATCGTGACCCGCTCCCCCGGGGCCTTGTCCAGCTGAAAAGCATCATGAAGCACCCGCACCGCCAATTCCGTGTACTTCTCGTCAATGATGCAGGATATCTTGATCTCCGAGGTGGCAATCATCTTGAGATTGATGTTTTCGGCGGCCAGGATGTCGAACATTTTCGAGGCAATGCCGCTGTGACTGCGCATGCCCACGCCGATGACGGAAATCTTGGCAATGTTGGGATTACTGTGAACGCCGGCGTCGATCTCCTTGGCCACGCGTTCGGCAATCTTCATGGTCTCCTCATAGTGCTGCTTGGGCACGGTGAACGAGAGGTTGGCGCGTTTGGGAATGCTGCCGCTGCCCTGGACAATCAGATCGACGTTGATCCCGGCCTCGGAGATGGGGCGAAAGAGCCTGGCCGCCATACCCGGTTGATCGGGCACGTTGGTAAGGGTGATCCTCGCTTCATTCCTATTGTAGGTGATCCCGGAGACCATCACCTTTTCCATTTCTTCATCCTCCTCTATGACAAGGGTTCCCGGAGCATCGGTAAAAGACGAACAGACCAGGATCGGCACATTGTATTTCATGCCGAATTCAACCGAGCGAAGATGCAGGACTTTGGCCCCCATGCTCGCCATCTCGAGCATTTCTTCATAGCTGATCTTGTCGAGTTTCCGGGCTTTCCCATAGACATTCGGGTCAGTCGTATAGACCCCCTCGACGTCCGTGTAGATTTCGCAGACCTTAGCTCCCAGCGCCGCAGCCAGCGCCACGGCCGTCGTGTCCGAACCGCCGCGCCCCAGCGTGGTGATGTTCCCTTCGTCGTCGGATCCCTGGAAGCCTGCGACTACGACGATCCTACCCTCGTCAATCTTCTGCATGATGGGCATGGTGGCGATCGAGCTGATGCGCGCTTCGCCATAATGGTCATCGGTGAGGATCCCAGCCTGGGACCCGGTCATGGAGACGGCTTCGGCGCCCAGGTCCTTGACCGCCATGCTGAAGAGCGCCACGGTAATCTGCTCGCCGGTGCTGATGAGCACATCGAGTTCGCGAGGATCGGGATTCGGACTCATTTCGCGGCCCAAAGCCAGCAGCCGGTCGGTGTCTCCCGCCCGAGCCGAGAGCACCACCACCAGCCGGTCACCAGCCTCTTTTCGCGCCACCACGCGCCGGGCCACCGCGCGGATGCGCTCCACGTCGGCGACCGAAGTACCACCGTATTTTTGAACCACAAGCGCCATCTTAAATGTCGACCTCCCTGGTCTATCAAGTTCAACCGCTACGGTTCCTCTTTCATGCAGATTCGCGACGATTCGTGCCAAACGGGGCAAGGAAAAGAGGCAAGCGAGCAGCGAGGAACCATCGCTATCTAACACAACCGGCGCGTGTTTTGTAGCGCATTTTTGACGCTTATAGAATTGGTTCCTGAAACATGCTTTCTTGAGCAGCCCCCTACTCACACTGACCCGCCGTTAGTGGCTGAAGGTCCCGAAGGTACATAGCTGTCACCAAGATTCCGCGTTCGTTCATGCAAGTCTCTGTCATTTGACCATGACATCAGCCCCTGCCCTCTATATACTAGCTGCATGAAAGGGCAATGCTTGACCGCGAAGTTTTGGAGAAGGGAGCGGATCCTGGCAAGGACCGTGGCTGCAGGTCGCACGATTATGGTCGCCAGGAAGAGCGGCCATCGTTTGCCGAGACCTCCAACCCATAACCATCATATTTGGAGTCAGCGGTAATGAGACTCAGAGTAATATTGGAGCCAAGCGAGGAAGGTGGGTATACGGCCATTGTGCCGGGTCTTCCCGGCTGCATCAGTGAGGGAGACAACAAAGAAGAAGCGCTGGCCAATATTAGGGAAGCAATCGAGCTCTATCTGGAGCCGGTGGAAGACGATCTCCCGTATCAGCCCAACAGTGAAGTGATTGAAATTGCCGTATGACAAGGATGCCGAGCCTTGACTATGACAGACTCATCAAGGCCCTTCAACGTGATGGCTGGGTGGTGGTGCGCCAAAAGGGGAGCCATATTCGTCTACAGAAGCGCACGCGAACGGAATTGCTGAAACTGACGGTGCCTGCCCATCGGCCGATCAAACGCTCAACCCTGGCTCATATCCAGAAGCAAGCTCGCCTTTCCCTGGAGGATTTTGAGAGTCTGTTGTAGCGCTCCCGTAGTCCCGTCCTACAATGGCGATATAAAAGTGACTCCATGAGACATCTCTACGACATCATCGCGGAACTCGCTACGGCCTGGCGGAAGGGAGGCTATCCCTGTGAAGCCTATCCCCTGATCGCTGATCTTCTATATTACCAGGGAGACAGTGATACCGGTAGCCTGCGCTTCCTGCGAAGACCTCAATTTCGGGCACTCGAAGCCTACTGGTATCTGCGCCTCGTCGAAGACACGTCCCATGTGCTGCCCCTCTACCGGAAATACTATTCGAAGAAAGGGGCATGGTCAAAGCGCTGGGAGTACCCGGTGCCGCATTCGAGGAGGTGGATTTTGAGCTGGAGAATCTCTTTAAACGGATTCAGGCGGACAATGACTTTGTCCGCCGGTTCAAGCTCGAATCACTGCGCGAAACGCTGACTCTGGCCTATCCAAGCCACATCCTCGCCCTGGCGATGGGTGCCGGAACCAGCACAACTGGCCTTCACGGTTCACCGCGTGAACGACTATGATCTGGCCATACAACACTTCGCCTGCCCGGTACCGATTCAGCCACAAACAGGGCCATTGCGGTCAAGATCATCAATCTCTCATTTGCATACCAGTCTTTCTTGATCTTGCGGCCGGTAACGTATAGACTGCCTGCCAACAACACGCAGAAGTCAATTTCATGGTCAGGACAACACTAACGCAGGAAAACGTCATGAAGATACTTCTGATTTATCCCAAGGTTGCGGAAACGTTTTGGAGTTTCAAGCACGCCCTGCGCGTGGTGGGTCGAAAAGCCGCTTTTCCGCCGCTGGGGGCGCTGACGGTGGCGGCCATGCTGCCCCGCTCATGGATTCTCAGGCTGGTGGATCTGAATGTGAGGCCGGTTCGGGATGAGGAGCTTGCCTGGGCTGATTATGTTTTCATCAGTGCCATGATCGCCCAGAAAGAGTCCGCCCGGCGGGTGATCGACCGCTGTCGCAAACTGGGAGTGAAGACAGTGGGCGGCGGGCCCCTCTTTCGCTCCTACCGCTACGACTTTCCCGAAGTCGATCACCTGGTTCTGGGGGAAGGGGAGGCCATGCTGCCCCAGTTGGTCGCCGACCTCGAAACCGGCACGGCCAGGCCCGTCTATGATGGCGAAGAGCATCCTTCCTTGGAGAAAACGCCTCTTCCCATGTGGGACCTGATCAACTTGAACGATTATTCCTGCATGAGCGTCCAGTATTCCCGGGGATGTCCCTTCAACTGTGAGTTCTGCGATATCATTGTCATGAACGGCCGGACTCCGAGGACCAAGAGCAACCAGCAGATGGTCGCCGAACTCGAGGCCCTGTATCATCGCGGGTGGCGGGGCTCGGTCTTTGTTGTGGATGACAATTTTATCAGCAACAAGCGGAACGTAAAAGGCCTGCTCCGGGCCATTGCTTTCTGGCAAAGCCAGCGGAAGAAACGGCTCACGTTTTTCACCGAGGCTTCGGTCGATCTGGCCGAAGACCCCGAGCTCATGACGCTCATGGTGCAAGCGGGTTTCAACAAGGTTTTTCTGGGCCTGGAGACGCCTTCCGAGGAAGGCCTGCGCGAGTGCGGCAAGACCCAGAACCTGCGCCGAAGCCTTGCCGAGTCGGTCGCCATCATCCAGCATCACGGTCTGGCGGTGATGGGCGGCTTCATCATCGGTTTTGACAGCGATCCTCCGGATATTTTCCAACGGCAGGTCAACTTCATTCAAAAGAATGGCATCGTTACCGCCATGATCGGGCTTCTGACGGCGATGCCGGGCACACGGCTCTATCAGCGCCTGGAGCAGGAAGGACGTCTCCTGTTCAAGGCTTCGGGCGATAACACGGATGCCGGCGGCAGCCTCAACTTCATCCCGAAGATGGATCGCAAGACCATTATCGACGGCTACCAGTGGGTGATGAACACCATCT
>CAZDKX010000076.1:0-17109 GCA_964505935.1 uncultured Syntrophobacteraceae bacterium | reverse complement strand
GGGATCGGTGTCGAACGCCTCATGGCCTCGGTGGTGGAACGCTGGCACGATGACGCCGGCATGATTTTCCCTGCCACCATCGCTCCCTTTCAGATCGTGCTGGTCGCCATCGGCAAGAGTCCCGAGGTGACGGCTGCGGCCGAAAAGCTCTACCAGGACTTGAACGGCCGCTATGAGGTCCTCTATGACGACCGGGAAGAGTCGCCGGGAGTGAAGCTCAAGGATGCGGACCTTCTTGGATTTCCCATCAGAGTGGTGGTCAGCCAGAAGCTGCTCAAAGCAAAGCAGGTCGAGGTCAAAGTCCGGAAAACGGGAGAAGTCGTCATCTGCCCGCAAGGCGACCTCGAGACCACCCTCAATCAACTGCTGGAAAAGCTCCAGCCCTCGCTCGAAGGGTTGCCTTATATGGATGAGTGAAAAGTGAAGAGTGAGGGAAAAGCGAACCGCAGAATATCCAACAAGAAACCTGGTAGAAGCGAATAACCAACATCCAACAAGAAACCGCAGAATGATGAAGGACAAGTGGGAAGCGACTGCGGAAGGTCCAAAGGGCAGGGCTTTTGAGATGACGACGGTCAGCTCGATTTGACGTGTCCGGCAAAACAGTACTGTCTTCCGTGGTATCGAAAATCCCCCTTCGTCATTGGACGTTGGATATTCGCCTTACCTTCCCCTTGGACATTGGGCATTTCTTGTTGGATATTGGATATTCGCTTTTCACCACCCGTCGTCATCGGGAATTCCATTTTGGTAATTTTTATTTGTAATTCCCCTTTTCGGAGGGACGCCAGTCGAGATCGGTTTTGCTGATGATGAGCACGCGCCTGGTTTGGGGGGCCAATTTCACCCGGTCGTCCAGGCGGTAGTTCACCACCCAGCAGATCTTTTCCTGATCGCAGAGGAGCGGTACGCGGCCACGTGCTCTGCGGGGGATCTTCAGGTCCACGAAAAAATCCTGCAGCTTCTTCGTCCCTCCCAGTCCCAATGGCTGAAAGCGATCGCCCTTTTTCCAAAATCTCAGGAACAGGGGCCACCTGATCTTGTCGGCATCCAGGAAGATGGCGCCACCGGCATGAGGCAAGGCAGGGGGTTCCGGAGGGTTTGGCCGGTCCTGGATGGTGAGGGAAAGTCTCAGGGGAGGAAACTGGTAGGTGCCGGGCCCTTCCATGAGCGGCATGAGAGCGGGGACGGCTGTGTGAGAGGCTTCCGGGGGCTGGGCGGAAAGGATCAGGAGGGGGCCGTCGAGGGTGGCCTGAAGGCTGCGGGGGAGGTGGAGCGAGCGACCAGGGCCATGGCGGACCAGCAACCGGCGGAGGGCTTCGAGATGCGTGCACTGGATTCCCTGGCGATGCCCCTGGAGTCGGTCGAGGGCCAGCCGCAGGAGTCGCCGTTGCAGAGCGGGGTGTGCGGCGAGCAGGCGCTCGGCATCCAGAACCACGCGGGAAGGCGTTTCGCTTACGCAAAGAACTTGCCACCGGGTTGCGGAAAGCTCGTTCCAGAAGGATTCTTCGGCCTTGGCGAGCTGGGTGTGGCGGCAGAGCACCTCCACGACGCGGGGGTGGAAATGGTGTTCGAGCAGCGGCAGAATTTTGTGGCGAATGACGTTCCTCTGATGGGCCGGATCGAGGTTGGTGGCATCTTCGCGAAAAGCGAGCTGCTGGTCCTCGAGGTAGGTGAGGATCTCGCTGCGGGTTACCCCCAGGAGGGGACGGATCAGGTGATCCGCGGTCTTGGGGAGCATCCCTGCCATGCCTGGCGGGCCGGTGCCTCGCAGCAGCCGGAGCAGCACTTCTTCGGCCTGGTCGTTGGCGTTGTGGCCCAGGGCGATGGCGTTGGCGCCAAAGCGGGTCAGGGCCTCCCGGAAGAACCGGTGCCGGCAGGCGCGGGCCGCCATTTCCAGGGACATGCGGTGTTCGCGCCGGTAGGAATGCACATCTGCCGATGAGGCATGCACGGGAAGGCCGAAGGTGGCAGCAAGGGCCTCCACGAAGGTTTTGTCCGCGGTTGACGCGGGACCGCGCAGTTGATGGTCAAAATGGAGGATCGCCAGCCGGCTGATGCCGCAGCTTTCCTCTAGGGCTGCGAGCACATGCAGGAGGGCCACTGAATCGGGTCCGCCCGAGACGGCGACGAGGATGACGTCGCCTCGGGCAGCGAGTTGTTCCTGCTGGATGTAGTGAAGCACCCGCCGCTGAAAAGGGTGGAGCTGCCTCATGTAGTTTCGGGGTCGGCAGGGCCGGGCAGGACTCCGGCGGTGGGTTGCGCCGTGGGGGTGTTCTCACCGGTTTGGGCCGGTAACAGGGGCAGTGCTCCTTTTCCTTTCTTGCCGGCCACGAGCAGTTTCCCTTCACTGTTGAGTACCGTCATATCGTCCAGAATGATCAGACCAAACCGTTCGGCCACCTCACTCCGATACTGATAGTCCATGGATTTCTTTCTCAGTTGAAAATTGAGGACAATCAGGATGAGGAGGAAAACGGAAAGGACGGCCACCAGGCCAATCGCGGAAAAAAGGATGATTTTCACCGACTTCTCGCCGACCGCCCCGACAAATGCCAGAATGGCGTCGAGCTTGTAAAACAGGGCGACCGCCACGGTCAGCAGCAGCAAAAGGGCGAGAAAGGGGAGTTTTTCCACCCAGCTTACCACGCGCTGCAGGCCGGCCAGACGTCCCGTGGTGTTGAACTGAGGGTCCTCGAGGGGCGTTGTCGCTGACGGTTCCCGGGCCGGCTCGGCCTCTGCGAAGTATTTATTGAAGCCGACGATGACCATGCCTACCAGGAAGGTAATCGCCACCGGTGTCAGAAAGGCTATCAGGAAGTAGGATTTCCAGGGAAACGGGAGGTCCACCGGGCCATATTGATCATGACCGCCGCTGCCGAGTTGGTAGATCCAGCAGGCCCCCAGGATGAGCACTTCCATCCAGCCGAGGAAGAAGAGGTACTTTTTGAAAAGCTCTTTACGTTCGAAATCATCAAACAGGGAAGCGATGCCCCGTAGTGATGAGGTTGCTGCTTCTGGTGATTTCTTCATCCCGACTTCCCCGCAGTTAGCTCGAATTTGTTTTGACATCTCCTCAGAAATACTCGATATCCAGTGAGTCCTCAGGATAACAGATGAAGCGAGAAAGGGTCAACCTTTTCGTGGCGCGCGGCAGCCCTTCCTTCGCGAGAATCGATGGCTGAAAGAGTGGGCCAGGCGCAGGCAATGTGCTTTTGAACGGCCCGTAAGTTGGTTTGTCACGAATGGGAGGAAAAAATGCATCGCCAACCCGTTTATGAAACCCATTTCCCAGGTCTCAAGCTGCACTCCCGCGGCAAGGTGCGGGATATCTACGACTTGGACGATTCGCTCCTCATTGTCGCTACGGACCGCGTGTCGGCGTTTGATGTGATCATGCCTACTCCCATCCCCGACAAGGGGATCATTCTCACCCGCCTCTCCCTTTTCTGGTTGCGGTTCATGAGTGATATCGTCGAGCATCATCTGATCAGTGCCGATCCCCGCACCTATCCCGCTGCCTGTCAGCCTTTTGCCGGTGAGCTGGCGGGGAGGAGCATGCGCGTTCGCAAAGCGCAAGTGCTGCCGATCGAGTGCATTGTGAGGGGGTATCTTTCGGGCTCGGGCTGGAAGGATTATCAGAAGACGGGTCAGGTGTGCGGGGTGGCCCTACCGTCCGGCCTCAAGGAAGCGATGAGGCTGCCCGAACCGATCTTTACGCCGTCCACCAAAGCGACTCTGGGCGAGCATGATCAGAATATCCCCTTCGCCGAAATGGTTCGCAGCGTTGGTGAGGCGATTGCCTCACGGGTGAGCGCGACGAGCCTCAAGATCTATCACAAAGGAGCGGAGCACGCACGGGAGCACGGCATCCTGCTGGCGGACACCAAGTTCGAATTCGGGCTGGTCGACGGCCGCCTGATCCTGGTGGATGAGGTGCTGACGCCGGATTCGAGCCGATTCTGGCCGGCCGATCGCTACGAGGTGGGCACCAGTCCGGAAAGCTTTGACAAGCAGTATTTGCGCGACTATCTGATGCAGTCGGGTTGGAAGGTCAGCGATCCGCCACCGGTACTCCCGCCCGAGGTGGTGGCCAATACCCGTGCCCGCTACCTGGAAGCCCTCGAACGACTGACCGGAAAGGGGCTCGATGGCTGAAACGGCGGCCGTCTCCGCAGTCATCGGGCTGGGCGACCTGGAGTGGGAGGATGATCGTTTCGCCATCCCCAGCTTCTTGACGGACGAGCAGGTGCGGACGTCGCTTGCCCGGGTCGGACTGCTTCACCAACCATGGCTCTGGGCGAAGGACAGCCGCTGCTACGTGGTGGTGGACGGCTTTAAGCGGCTGCAGTGGGCGCGCGAGAATGGTATCGAGACGGTTTCCTGCCGGGTTTTTGCCGCAGATGCCGATCATGAGCTCCTGTGGCGGTCCCGGGTGGAAGCAAAACTCTGCGGTCCTCCTTTGAATGCCGCCGAAAAGGCTCAGCTTATTGCCAAAGCGGCGGCAGCCTTGTCTCCGCCATATATTCTGGACCGTCTTCTGCCGGCCCTCGGGCTGCCGCCCCGGTCCGAAGTCGTGGACGCCTACCGCCGACTGGCGAATGCCGGTGAAGCGCTTCTCCGGGCGGTTGCTGGGGAGGAAGTGTGCGAGCGTGCGGCTTTGGCCCTGGTTTCCTGGAAAGACGCCGAACGGGCCGAGATGGTGGCTCTTCTGAATGAGCTCAGATGCAGCGCCAGCATTCAGGTGGAAATGCTCGAGCGCATCAGCGAAATCGCCCTCGCCCGCGACGAGGAGCGGCTGACCGTCCTCAGCGAGCCGGAGCTCCAGGCCGTCCTCAAGGATCGACTGGTGAATCGTCGCCGGAAGACCGTGCTTGTGCGGGAGCTCCTGACGCGATGGCGATTCCCCCGCTTGTCGGCCAGGGAAGAGCGGTTTGCCCGCGAAGTGAAAGCCCTCCAGCTTCCCGGCAGGGTTCGTCTCCAGCCGCCCCCGGCCTTTGAAGGAGAAGACTGGCGCCTCGAGATCACCTTTTGCAGCCCCGAGGAATTAGTGCACCTGTTGGAAAAGATGCGGTCCTGCACCCGCTCTCAGGCCCTGGCGGCCGTCCTGCAGGGAGGCGGCGGCGCTGAACCGGCCGTTCCCACTCTCAGGCGTCGTTAAGAAATAACCTGGAGCAAACATCTCTCGCTTCCGCTGGTCCGGTCGCTCGTTCCCAAGCTCCAGCTTGGGAACGCATTCTCGGAAGCTCCAGCTTCCAGTGGCCACGAGTCACGCCAAGCCGGAGCTTGGCTGACCAGGGTTCCCAAGCCGGAGCTTGGGAACCAGCAAGCCGGCGACGTGTGGGGACTCTTCACACGGCACGATGTTGTTTGCTGATGAGTCCTTAAAGCCCAGCGATGGCAAAGAACTCGATAGTCCCGGTTGACTTTTCATAGCAATGAGTAATGATAAATCTGAAATCGGGTGAGAGGCGATCATGCTTGTCGTGGGTATCAAGAGCATTCCTGTAACATAACCTGCTCTACAGCCAGGCCCTTCCCTCCAAGTGGAGGACGGGGTGAGGAAGCCGGCTGGGCAGGACCTGCTTCGATTTGACACCGATGGTGGCTGTGCGTCATCAAGTCTTCATCGACGGCGCATGGGTAGCCGTGAAGGGGGAGCTGATGCGAATAACGGAGCAACCCTTTGGCAAGAGGCCCCTGGTTTTCATATGGTTTGCTTCCTTCCTTGTTTTCCTGTCCTTGCAGACGAGCATTGCCACGGCTTACCAGATTCAATTGCAGCAGGGGTGGAACCTCATCTCCCTGCCTGAACACCCTCTCGATACCGGCATTGCCGAAGTAACCCAATCCATGGCAGGCAAATTCACACGCATCTGGGCCTACGCGGACGGGCAATGGCGGAGTTATGACCCTGCCAACCCCAATTTCAGTGACCTGCTGAGCATGGATACGGGGATCGGCTATTGGATCCTGATGAGCGAGGAGGCCGCGCTGTCCGGCTCGGGCACAGCTCCCGCGCCGTCGGTGCCGCTGCTTTCGGGTTGGAACCTGGTCGGCTACAACATGCTCTGGGAAAAGCCCTCCCAGGAAGTGCTCCAGTCCATCAACGGCAAGTATTCAATGATCTGGACCTACCGGGACGGCGGATGGCAGAGCTACGACCCGAGCAACCCCAATTTCAGCGATTTGACCCAGTTTACCCCCGAGGGCGGCTATTGGGTCAAAGCCGGTCAAGCCTGCACGTGGGACCAGAAGAATAACCGTCCTCCCGTGGCTGATGCCGGCGGCCGGCTTTCCGGCCGCCTCAATCAGCCGCTGGTGCTTGACGGGACGAAAAGTCATGATCCCGACGGCGACAGTCTGACCTATCTATGGTCGATCACCAAATACCCCGCCGGCAGCTCGCCGATCCTCGGATTCGTCAATGCCAGCGTGGGCCAGCTCATCGGCGATCGCGAAGGGGACTATGAGGTCTCGCTCAGGGTTGACGACGGCACGGTCAACGATACCGACATGGTGACGGTCTTTCTGGACCTCGACGGGGATGGATCGCCTGCCGCCACTGACACGGACCGGGACGGCGACGGAGTGCCCAACGATCAGGATGTCTTCCCGGACAATCCGGCCGAGTTCGCGGACAGCGACGAGAACGGCGTCGGCAACTACTGGCAGGCTGATGAGGATGGCGACGGCGCCCTTGACCGCGACGATGAATTTCCCTTTGACCATACCCGCTCGGAGTACCCCACCACGGCGGAAGTTGAGTTCAACGACAATCCCGTTGATGCCACCACGGTTCTCGATCCCTACCCCTTCAGGGTTACCGGCTGCATCGGGAAGGACATCGACGGGGATTATTTCCAATTCTCGGGAAAGGGAGGCGACCCCATTTCGGCGGTGCTGCACAAGACCGACCCTGCCTTCCACCCTTCGATTACCTTTGCCGACCAGGTTGGGTCGACCCTGCAAAGCTTCAGCACCAATATCAGTGAGAACAGCCCGTTTGAGCTGGCGGTTTCCGCCGTATTGCCCGCCGACGGGGACTATCTGCTCATCATCAACGACTTCAACTCCAAGGGTGCGGCCGGCTTTACTTACACGGTGGAGCTGTTCCGCGACCAGGACTTTGACGGCCTCGACGACAGCCGCGAGCTGGCTATGGGTATGAACAACCAGTCGCCGGACAGTGACCGGGACGGGATTTTCGACGCGGCGGAAATTAACGGATATTTTGACTACGACCTGGATGATCTTCCCAACTGGTTTGACCCCGATTCCGACAACGATGGCATTCCCGATCGCCTTGAGGGGTCCGGGGACCCTGACAGCGATGGCGCCGGCAATTTCCTGGATGATGACAGCGACGGCAACGGCATCACCGACAACGAGGAAGCCGGGCCAAACCCGCTTGACCCCCTCGACACCGACGGGGACGGGTCCCCTGATTTCATGGATACCGATGACGACGATGACGGCCTGAAGGATACCGAGGATGCCAACCGGCTGGAACCGGTTGAGGAATCCGATCCGCTGGAGGTCGCCGACCGGGTGTTGCTCACCTCGGTCACCGTGGTCCTCACGGGCAAGACGGTCACCAACGCCGCCCGGCCCGGGGATGTGCTGCACCTGAACGGCGAAGGCTTTGCCGCCACCCCGGTCGCCAATCAAATCATCTTTGCCGGCAGCGACGAAAAGGTCGTCCTGAATCCGTCGTCGGCATCGGCCACGGAACTGGTGGTCACCCTGCCGGCCGATGCCGGTCCGGAAGTCTTTGTGATCGTCAACAACAAGCGGTCGAATTCACTCCATTTGCAGCTGGTGGCAGCTCAGGAGCCGGTTGTCTACCCACTGGACCCGGCGGTGGGGCGTGTGGGTGAAACGCTCACGCTGCAGGGCCTGAACTTCGAAGGGGCCGCCAATGTGAGTTTCGGGGGCGTTGCGGCAACGGCAACCGCGGTGACGGCAACCAGCTTGCAGGTGACCATCCCCGCCGATGCCCGAAGCGGGGCCCTGACCGTGGTGAACGCTTTTGGGGTTAGCAACAGCGTATTCTTCACCGTCCTTCAGAGTCTTGCCGGAAAAGTGGTGCTGCCTCAGGGTTCGAGTCTGAACCTGACGAATCTGGAAGTGACCTACGGGCTTTTCGGCGTTACCGTCCCCAATGCCGCGGGCGATTTTTCCGCCGAGCTCAACAATTCCTACCTGACCCAGATCGACGTCCACGTTCCCGCCTCTTCGGGCAATAACGGCGCTGTGTTGCTGAGCGCGCTTGCCCTGCCCGGTGACACCTTCATCACCGTGGATGTGCTCTCCACCGTCGTGTCCTTCGTGTGCTTCCACGTGACCGAGAAGGTGGCCATCTCCTCCATGCCGGCCGCCCGGAGTCTCATCGGCTCCCTCGCCGTCGTCCAGGACCTCGCCGCGCAACTGGCCGGCCTGCTGGCGGCGGACCCCTATTTCCTCAACCATCAGAGCGACGCCTTTGTCGGGTCGCTGATCGATGCTGCCGCCGTGGCCCGTCAGGCCGTCGAACAGCAACTGGCAAGCGGTGCTCTTCAGTCGGCCAGGGGCCTCTTAAGAGCCACTGAAAGCCGTGGGCGTCAACCGCTCGGATCGCCCACCGACCCGACTATCACCTCCAGTCCCGAGTACTCGGAAATCAAAGTGCAGCGCATTGAAAACAGCGGCAACGTCAGGATCTACAACGACAGCGTCTCCTTTCTGAGCGGGCGGTTCTTTCACATGAAAAAGCCCGTCAAGCCCATGAAAGGCAGCAACCACATCCGGGGCTACTTTGACTCGGCGCGCATGGTCGAACCCAGCGGCATGTGGTACGTGGCCAACACCAAGGAATATGATCTGCCCGGGACTCAGAACTGCTACGTCGAGGTGATCTCGGGCGGGCGTGCCATCCCCGATAATCCGCGATTCAATCAGCAATACCTTGCTTATCTTCAAGCGGTGCAAAAGCGGCTGGTCATTCGGACGCTTCTGGACCAGATCCTGATACCCATCCTGGGAGGCGTGGCCAGCATCATCAATGATGTCCAGCTGAACCTCGACGATCTCGCGGGTCTGATCCTGGATAAGGCCCCGGACCTGATCAAAGCCGTTGCCGCCGCCTATGGCGCGGGGGGCAGTCGCGGCATTGTTGACGCAGCCGATGTCCTCATTGATGCCTTACTGGATGATTTTACACAGACCCTTTCCGGCACCCCGGGCCAGATCACCACGATTATTGTCAAATGGGTCGCAACCAAATATGGGGAGAATTTCCTTAAATACCAACTGGTGAAGAAGCTTGCGGAAAAAGTCGTTCCAGTGCTGGGACAGATCAAGTCGGCCCACAATATGTATGTGGGAGTCAAGACCGGCTTCCACTGCTTGATCGTTCTCGACGAAATGCCAAGGATTCCCGGCCGGATGCTCTTCAAGGTGGTCTGGCCGCTGACGGTGGACGAAATTGTGCCCCAGAAGATCAAGCGGGGAACAAAGGATGTCCAGTTCAAGATCAAAGGTCAGGGCTTCGATCCCGTCGATAAGGGATGGTGGCCTTTCTATGAGGAAGTTGTGAACCCTGCGGTGCGCCTGACTTATCTTTGGGGTGTTCTGGATGAAGAATTGACCCATGAGGCAACAGCCTTTGACATTTCCGGCACCAGCCTGCGCTTCACCATGCCGGGGATACTTCGAAACAGCGCCAAGAGCCCGGTCACCGTAACGGTGGTCCATGACGGGCTCGAGGTGGATACGCCGGAGCCGATAGCAATCGAGGATTTTCTCCAGATCACCTCACTCGAACCAGACAGCGGCGTTCCCGGCGACTCGGTCACCATTCACGGCACGGGCTTTTCGGACCTTGCCTCGGAAAACCAGGTCACCTTTGCCGGACCTGAAGGGGCGCGGCTCAACGCCACCATTACTTCCGCCGCGGAAGCGGAGCTGGTGGTCATCGTCCCGCAGAACGCCGTCACCGGTGCCGTCAGAGTGGCGGTAGCCGGTGAAGAGAGCAATAGCGTGCCCTTCACCGTGGAAAGCGGGACCGTCCAGGTCACCTTTGGGGATAACGGCGCGGCTACGGATGATACCTTCGCCCTGTATGTGGACGGCAAGCTCATCCATTCCATGGCTGCGCCGGCGTACGCAGTGGGGCCGTTCACCATCGCCCTGACTCCCGGGATTCATGAAGCCAGGCTGCGCGGCATCACCGCCCCGGATGCCATCGGCACCTACTACATCAGCATCTCAGGTGATATTCAAATGCTGTCAGGGGACCCGACGTCCGGCTCCGACCTCACGGCGGGGGTGGAGAAGTCCTGGCTGTTCAAGTACCCGGCCGGCCTTAACAAGCAGATCCGTGCTCAGCCAGCCGGGATCGCAGACCGGATTCGCTGGGCCGAATAGCTCCTGGTCCTGTGCGATGAAGGGTTTTCGCTAAGGAGCTGTCAAAGAACAAATGTTGCTCTCAATCCAGGTGTAGGGTGGGCTATGCCCACATGTTACGCCATTGGCGGGCACAGCCCACCCTACAAAAACGGCACAATGGTTTTTGGACAATCTCTAAACCGCAACAGCTGACGGAGGCACGCTTTCGCTGGCGGCTCCGGGTGGAACCTGGCACAGGGAGAAGAGCAATGAGACGATTGGTTGCCACTGTGTTGGCGATCTTCTTGTCAGTTACCTGCGGGGCTGGTCTCGCCTGCGGCGGCGGTCTTCCCATGCCCTTTCGCATTGGCGGAACGGTCACCCTCGACGGCACTCCCCTCACCCAAGCCAACGATGACGGCCTGCTGGTGGAAGTCACCAAAGCGGACGGCTCACCCTATACCGATGCCACCGGCAAGCACCCGGAGGACAAGGACGGGCTGAGTGCCGCCCACTGGTACCTCATTGACATCCCCATCAAGGACGCGGCGGAACAGCCGGGAGGTGCCACCCCGGGCGAAGAGGCGGCCCTTCATGTTACCCTCAACGGTGCCGTCTACTCCGTCGTGAGCCCTGCGGGAGGACTCTTCGCCGTCGGTGAAAGCGGCACGAATCAACAGATCAATGTCGCCGCCCAAAGCACCCCGGTTGCGGCCCTCACCGTCGTCACTCCCAACGGCGGGGAAAGCTGGCAGGCGGACACGACCCACACCATCCAATGGACCTATATCGGTGATCCGGGCGCCACGGTGAAGATCGAGCTCCTGAAAGCCGGGGCGGTGCAGAGCACCATCACGGCCGGAACTGCCGCGGGCAGCGGCGGGAGCGGCTCCTATCCGTGGGCGATTCCAGACAGCCAAACCCTCGGGACCGATTACCGGATCAGGATCTCGAGCACCACCGTCGCCGGATGTACTGATACCAGTGACAGCGATTTTGCCATTACGCAGGCGCCTGCCGACCTCCCCAATCTGAGACCCTTCAAACCAAGCGTCTGGTCCGGCAAGATTGTGGTGGCAAAGACCACCGACACCTTTACCGAAGACAGCCCGCTCTATCCTTCCGACAACCTTTATGTTGCCGGGGCGGTGATCAACAATGGAACAAACCTGGTTGGCGAGTTCCGTGTCAAGTTTTTCGTCGATGACGAAGAAAAGGGCTCCTGGTTGTGGACTGCCGGGCTGGCATCGAATTACTATTGGTACTTTTATAATCTACCGCTTGGCACCCTTAGCGCGGGAACTCATTCCCTGAAAGTCGTGGCCGATTCGGAAGGTGCTATCGCGGAAGCGGATGAGTCCGACAACGAATTCACCAGAGACATCACCATTCTTGATACCTGTACCCTCACCGTGGTTTCTCCCAACGGCGGGGAGAATTGGGAGGCCGGGACCCAACATGCCATCCAGTGGAGCTATACCGGCGATCCCGGGGCGGCGGTGAAAATCAGGCTCCTGCAGGCGGGGAAAGTGGTCAAGACCATTGCCGCCTCGACTCCCATCGGTGCTTCGGGAAGTGGTTCCTTCACCTGGAAGGTCCCTGCAGGTCTGGCGCCAGCCGATAATTACAAAGTGAAAGTGAACAGCACCACCCAGACCAGTTGTCAGGATTCGAGCAACAAAGTCTTCAGTGTCTTTGACGGTCAGGACGTCCTGTCGCTCGCCTCCGGAAAGAGTGTGAGCGGATCGGTGCAGGAAGGAGCGATGAAATATTATAGGATCAGCGCCCCGGCATCGTCTGCGCAATTTAAAGTGAAATTGACGAATATTACGGGTGATCCGGAATTGCTGGTGAGGAAGAACAGCAAACCAAGATCGGAACTTGACTATGATGCGGCCTCGAAGCACTTGGGGAAACAACCAGAGTCCATCACCCTGGCCAACACCGACAAGGCCCTCTGGTACATCGGCGTCCATGGCTACAAAGCCAGCACCTACACCATCAAGGCGGAGCTGAGTGCCGACCAAACCGTGACGCTGACTTCAGGGAAAGCGGTGGCCTCCTCGGTGGCTTTGGGTGACTGGAAATACTATCGCATCACTACCCCGACGGATGCTGCCCAGCTCAAAGTGACCCTGACCAAGCTCAGCGCCGATGTCGATCTGTACCTGCGGAAAGCCGTCAGGCCGCAACAGTTTGAATACAACAAAAGGTCAATCAAGGTCGGCACGCTGGCGGAAGCCATCACCCTCCAGGACCCGGGAGAAAATGTCTGGTATATCGGTGTATACGGGAGTAGGAAAGGCAATTTCACCGTCAAGGCCGTGCTCAGCATGCCATTGGGTGACGAGCCGCTTCTGGAGGAGGAAGCTCCTGGTCTCAGTCAGGAAATGATGAGCCAGACGGAGTGAAGGAGGGTCCCGCCCCCCTGGGTTTCCATCAGAGCTTGTCCCGGCAGGCTTCAGGCGGGAAGTATGCAGGAAGGACCATGCGGCGAACAATGACCATATGAAGGCAGCGTGCTTTGTCTTGTTGAGCGGAAGAGGCTGATTCACCACCCATCATGCGTCCGAGACCTCCTGGTAAGATCATCATCGAACAGAATGTGGCGTCAAGTCCGGTTGTTGCGTCATTGAAGCGCCATTTGTCGCACACCCCCTTTGAGGTGGTTGAACGTCTCTTGGAGAGTCGGCTCCCGGAGCCGGATGTCCTTGAGGTCGTGAGCTTTCGTGGTCGCTTTTTGAAGCCCTGCCCGGGGACCCGCCATTATCACTGCTGCGGCTACCGCATCCTCAATTTCGGCGTCCAGTGCACCCTCGGCTGCACCTATTGCATCTTGCAGGCCTACCTCAACCAGCCCAATCCGCGGCTGTTCGGCAACACGGAAGAGCTTTTCGAGGAACTGGCGGAAGAGCTCAGCGCCCATCCGGATACCCTGCATCGCATCGGTACCGGAGAGTTCACGGATTCCCTGCTGTTCGACCCGTGGACCGAATTTTCGCGGCGGCTGGTCCCGTTTTTTGCGCACCAGGGCAATGCCATCCTGGAGCTCAAGACCAAGACCCCTTTCATTGATAATCTGGAAGGGCTGGAGCATGGCGGCCGCACCATTGTGGCCTGGTCGCTCAATGCGGAAGACCTGGTGCGCCGTGAAGAATCACGGGCGGCGAGCCTCGACGAACGTTTGGCGGCGGCCCGGCGTTGTGCCGAGTGGGGATACTGGCTGGCCTTTCATTTTGACCCCATGATCGATCATGAAAACTGGCGTGAAGGCTACGGTGCGGTACTCGATCGGCTTTTTGCGGCGGTTGATCCCCGGCGGATGGTGTGGGTAAGTCTGGGAGCGCTGCGGTTCATGCCGGATCTCAAGCCCATCATCGCCTCCCGCCATCCCCGCAGCCGCATCCTGGGCGGCGAATTCATCCGGGGGCTGGACGGCAAGATGCGCTATTTCCGCGACATTCGGGTCGAGCTCTACCGGTTCATGGCGGATCGGATGCGCCGGATTGATCCCGCCCTGTGCGTCTATCTCTGCATGGAAGGCAGGGACATCTGGCGGGAAGCTCTGGGGTTTGTTCCTGAGGAGCGGGGCGGCTTGCCGGCCATGCTGGACCGGGCGGTCGAAGAGCGCATGAACCCTGCCTGTTGATTGCGGGGCGGGCCCTGTTGACCGTCTCGGGGGCCGCCTGGCAGCATTCCCGCAATTTCCAGATTTCCATTTGTGCTTATTCCGAAAAGCTGGTATTTGGCACAGGTTGCCACATTCAAACGGGTGCCTCAAAGCACGAGATGCCGGTCCGGAGAGCTTTCGGCAAGATTTGACGAAGACGGGGGAAAGGGAAATGGATTTCACGCTGACTGACGAACAACGCATGATCAAGGAAACCGTGTACAAATGGGCCGTCAACGAACTGGGCCCCATTCAGGAAAAGATTGATGAGGAGGACTGGTTTCCTCCTGATTTTTTCAAGAAATGTGCGGAAATCGGCATTCTGGGAATCACCATCAGTGAAGAATACGGGGGGTTGGAGGGGGATATTCTCATGCAGACCCTCGCCATCGAGGAAATGAGCCGCATCTGCCCGGCCCTCGCCATGTCCTACGGAGCTCACTCCAATCTTTGCGCCAACAACATTTACAAGAACGGCAGCGAAGCGCTGAAGAAGAAATATCTGCCTCCCCTGATTGCCGGAGAGAAGATCGGGGCCCTGGCGCTGACCGAACCGGGCGCCGGTTCCGACGCCATGGGGCTTAAGACGCGAGCGGCGAAGAAGGGCGACAAATACGTCCTCAATGGCAGCAAGATGTTCATCACCAACGGCCCGACGGCCGACACGCTGCTGGTTTACGCCAAAACCGCGCCGGAACGAGGTGCCAAGGGTATCAGTGCCTTCATTGTCGAAAAGGACTTCCCCGGTTTTTCGGTAAGCCGCAAGCTGAGAAAATGCGGCATGCGGGGGTCGCCGACCGCGGAGCTGGTCTTTCAGGATTGCGAAGTGCCGGCGGAAAACCTTGTCGGTCATGAGAACCTGGGGGTCAACGTGGTGACCAGTGGCCTCGATATCGAACGCATCGTGCTGGCCGGTGGTTCACTGGGCATGGCCCAGCAGGCCCTTGACTATTCCATCCGGTATGCCGTGGAACGGGAGCAGTTCGGCAAGTCCATCGCCACGTTTCAGATGATTCAGCACAAACTGGCGGACATGTACGCCCGCACTGAGGCGGCACGGTTGCTGGTGTATCGGGCCGCGGTGATGGCCCAGGACGCCCCGCGCGGCGGAAAGGGAACCGAGCTGACCAAACTGGCGGCTTCCGCCATTCTGCTGGCGGCGGAAACCGCGACCTGGGTGTGCGACCAGGGGGTTCAAATCCATGGCGGCTATGGTTACTGCCTGGAATTCCCGGTCCAGAAGCTGTGGCGGGATGCCAAGCTCTACGAAATTGGCGCCGGCACCAGCGAAATTCGCCGCATGATCATCGCTCGCGAGCTCACCCGGGAAGAATTCGCGCGGAAGGCCAGTCGTTAGGGCCTGTCCAGAAACAACCATGCGGTTTTGCAGGGTGGGCTGTGCCCACCGATGGGACTGAATCCATGGAATACGGGCTGAGACGCTATGAAGCCACCCAGAGGCTGCTGTGGTTTCTGTTTTTTCTCGTATGCCTCATTGTGGCCTGGTTGATGGTGCCGGATCAGCTGCCGGTGCCGCAATCAGGTGCGCCGGCGATACGGTCCGTCCAACCCGAAGTGTTGAAATCCCTCAAATTCTGGCTCAATCTGCATTGGGTCAGCATGGAGCCCTTTGGCAGAGGGATGCTCTTTATCATCTGGGCCTTGTCCATCTTTCTGGTGGGGCGTTCACTGGTGCTGATCGTTCAATACGCAGGCCAGTTTCTGGTCAAGAGTCTGTTGGATACCCACCTCGGAGCCGATGCGAGTGCCAGGCGCAGTGCCGCATCCCGTGCTGCAACCGCTGCAAGTAACTCCCCGGCGACGATCCTCCTGCAAAGAGCGGCCAACCCTTTCCTTCATTGGATTTTTCACCCCTTCCGACGCTTCCTGGTGCTGCTCACCAATCCCGGGATCCCTTTGGCTTCAGAGCGCCTGGCGGAAAAGGAACGGCGCCTGGCGGAGATGGACTGGGAAATCCTCTATGGTTCCTGGACACCTTTTCGGTGGCTCTTGCGCCTGCTGCCCCTGCTGGGAGCGGTGCAAACCGTTTGGCTGCTCAACCTGTACCTCCAACCCGCCCTCTCCGGACAAAAGGATTTTCAGGAACTGTTCGGGCTGATCTTCAACGGCCTCTTTCCTCTCCTTCAGGTGATTTTTCTGACCGTGGCCTTCAGCCTGGTTTCGGGTTTGCTCAAGCGTTTGGAAAGCTTCTATCTTTCGGGAGTGGATGCCCTCTTTTACGATCGGTTCCTGACGAGGCTGCCCTTTCAGAGTTCGGATACACCCATCTTGCTGGAAACGCTGCAAAAGAACTTTCACGAGCTCAACGCGAAATTGCAGTATCTTGAGGAATTCATCGTCCCGCGCAATGAAGCTGAGACGAAGAGGCGCAATTAGAAACTGGAAACCAGCCGTGGACGGAGGGTGACGGTGGGCCGTGCTGAGACCGCTGGCCGCAAACCGCGCGCCATAAAACCGCAGGGCGACTTCCATGAGGTGATGGTGGGGCATGTGGTGAGGCTCTTCATCGAGCACCATCCGGTTTTTGCCGTCAATCCTCTGGGAGACTGGCAGGAACTGGTCGGAGACCACATGGCCCGTTACTGCCAGCCGCAGTCGCTTAAGAAGAAAGTCCTGACCGTCATCGCGCACGATTCGGTTTGGAAACACCACCTGGAACTGCTCAAGGACCCGCTCGTGGAAAAGATCAATGGCGATCGTCCCGAGCCTCTGGTGGAGAAGATGGTGGTGCGGGTGGGTGGATTGCCGGCCACCGCACCGCAGCTCAATCCCAGCCTTCAGAGCGCGGAACCGTCTGGATCGCCGAAGGCTCACCGCATGAGAAGAAAGAAAACCCCGACCCGTGCCCTCACCTCCGAGGAAAAGGCCCTGCTCAAAACCCTTCCTGATCCCGAGTTGAGAGCTCTGGGCACCCGTCTCCTCAAGCGGATTCCGGTCGATGACGGGTAGGTTATGGGTCATGGGTTATGGGTCATGGGTTATGGGTCATGGGTCATGGGTCATGGGTTATGGGTTATGGGTCATGGGTCATGGGTTATGGGTCATGGGTC
>CAZDKX010000075.1:0-17287 GCA_964505935.1 uncultured Syntrophobacteraceae bacterium | reverse complement strand
CCCCGCCCCATGGCGGGCTGGCGCTCGGGATGGACCGGGTGGTTTCCATGATTCTGGGCACCGCGTCCATCCGGGAAGTGACCGCCTTTCCCAAAAATCGCAGCGCTTATTGCCCCCTGACCCAGGCCCCCTCCGAGGTTGCCCTCGAACAGCTTCAGGAACTGGGGCTCGTCGATGGGGGTGACGCGAAACCGATTCCAGGCATTCTGGAACAGCAGGAGTTGATCGATACCCTGTCCTGGGTATCGCGCATCGGATTGGCGGAAGCCGAACGCCCGGCCATCGATGCCGCGCTGGCCGCTGCCATGCGTCTGGCTGAAGTGGTGGCCACTGCAACCGCGGATGAGGAACCGCTCTTCTCTGTGGTGGCGTCGGCCAATCGCATGCGGGAAAAGGCCCCGGCCTGCATCTCGCCGCTGGCCGCCAGCGGCGAGCTCTTGAAAAACGCTCCGTCGGTCAAGGGCAATTATTTCAAAGTGGCGAACATTATCGAGTAGCATGGTGAACAACGGCCTCCGCCGGGGGCCTCATTTCCAGTGGGAGTCAGTCTCGTGCAGGCAGAAATCTTTTCCCATATCGATCCCTCGCCTCCGGCCGGCATCGCCGGGGGGGCCCTTTTCGGCAAACGGGCAACCGTACAATCGAGCATCGCGGTCAAAGGCTGGCCCACGGAAGCAAACTCACCAGCCCTTGAAGGTTATGTTCCCCTTGAAGATGCCACCGTGGTCGAACGTCTGCGGTCGGCCGGCGCCACCCTGGTGGGCAATACCCACTCCAGTGAACTCGGGTTTGGCCTCTTTGGTGATGGCGCAGGCCGGGCGCTCAGAGGCAGAATCGCCGACGTCGCCCTCATAACCGACACCCTGGGGGAAGCACGGCTGGCGGCCGCCGCTGCCGGGCTTTTCGGCTTCAAGCCGAGCTACGGCAGGATCTCCCGATTTGGGCTGGTCGGCCTCGTCCCCTCGATGGATTGCTGCAGCATGCTGGCGCGGGACCTCGAAGACCTTGCCACCGTTTTCCAGAGCATCGAAGGCCCGGACGAACGGGACCCCTCCATGCCCGATCGCCGGGCCCCGGATTTCCTCTGGCGAACCAGCCGAGGACCCTCCGCCCTGATCGCAGGCGTTGTCACCCAATGCCTCGAAACCTTGAATCCCGCCGAACGGATGGCTTTCGGCGAGGCCCTGTCTCGAATACGACAAGCCGGCGCGGAGATCCGGGAAGTTTCCTTCGAAGATTTCGATCTCTTCCGGGTAGCCCATAACCTCATCGGCTCGGTGGAAGCCTCTTCGAGCTGCGGCAAGTTCGATGGCGTGCGGTACGGCCACCGCTCATCGGGAGCAAAGAACTGGAATGAAATGTATCTCCAATCGCGGGCCGAATCGTTCAGCCTCCTCCTGAAAACCTATCTTTTCCAGGGCGCCTACTTACAGTTTCAAAACTACCCGGCCTTCGAGCGGGCGTGCCGGATACGCGCAAGACTGGTAAGGGAGAGCAGAGAACTGTTCAACCGGCTGGACCTGCTCATCTTTCCGACCAGGCAAGCCACCCGCGATACCGGCCGACCGGAAACGGTGGAGCAAGTCTATGACGCTTTTGCGCTCACCCTCCCGGCCAATCTGACGGGGCAGCCCGCCCTCACGCTGCCGGGTCTGCTGACGGTCCAGGACGGCGACCTCGGCTTGCAGCTGGTGGGTCCCCTTTTCGGTGATGAGCATCTTCTCGATCTTGCCGGTCGCCTTTCCCCGCCGATGGAAGGAGCCAGATAACCATGAATTATGAAGCCGTCATCGGACTCGAAATCCACGTTCAGTTGAACTGCCGGACTAAAATGTTCTGCCAGTGCCCGAACCGGCCCGGGGACGAACCCAATCAGAATACCTGCCCCATCTGCCTCTGGCTGCCGGGGAATCTGCCCCGGTTCAGCGCGGAAGCCTTGGAAAAGGCGGTCCTTGCGGGTCTGGCACTCAACTGCGCAATTCAAAAGGAGAGCGCCTTCGATCAAAAGGTTTACTACTACCCCGACCTGCCCAAAGGTTTTCAGCTTTCCCAGTTCCACCGACCGCTGGCCAGGCATGGGTGGTTGGCCATCACCGACGGCGACGGCGCCCCCAAGAAACTGCGCATCCAAAAGATTCACATGGAGGAGGACGTTGCCAAGCTGGTCCATGAGCAGGAGGGAAGGACTCCCATCAGCTTGGTGGACTTCAACCGCGCCGGCGCACCCCTGGTGGAAATCGTCACCGAACCCGACATGCGGACCCCCTACCAGGCCATGGAGTTCCTGCGGTGTCTTCGGATGCAGCTGCGCTACTCGGATTGTTCCGACTGCAGCATGGAACAGGGCACCATGCGCGTGGATGCCAACATCTCGCTTCGCCCCTGCGGCAGTGACCAGCTCAACACCAAGGTGGAAGTCAAGAACATGAACTCCATCCGCCACGTGGGCGACGCCATCGCCTACGAGATTACCCGCCAGGCCAACTGCCTCAAGGCGGGCGAAGCGATTGTGCTCCATACCCGCCTCTGGGACCCCGACCAACGGGTGACAACGGCCATGCGGGGAAAATTCGAAGGGCCGTGCATCCCGGACCCCTCGGTGCCGAAGATTGTCATTGACGAGGCATGGCTTGATGAGATGCGGCGCGCCCTGCCGGAAATGCCCGACAAGAAGGCGGATCGGTTTGTCAGGCAGTACGGGCTCACCGTGGAAGAAGCAGCCATCATGAGTGCCGAGCGGGACTTGTCCGAATACTTCGAGGCCGTAGTCGAGGCCAGGGTGTCGCCAAGACTCACCGCTCAGTGGCTCACTGCTCAGTTACTCCCCTTGCTGAAGGAGCGCAATGAAAGCGTGGCTGAGAGCAGTGTGACCCCCGAGCGCCTGGCCAGCCTGCTGCGCCTGCTGGAACGCGAGGAAATCAATGCCAACGCCGCCAAAGAAGTCTTGCGAAAGCTCCAGGAAAGCGCTCTTTCACCCGAAGACATCGTCGCCCAGGGTGGTTATCGGCAAATATCCGCGGCGGCGGAACTGGAAGCCATCGTGGAGCGGGTGTTGGTGGAAAACCCCTCCGCCGTGGAAAACTATCGCAAGGGGGCCGCAAAAGCCATGGGGTTTCTCATGGGACAGGCGATGCAGGCTTTGGGGGGAAAAGCCCATCCCCGCGTCCTGAAGGAAATCCTGGAACGAAAGCTCCAGTGAATCTCGCTCCCATCCGTCGCCGGAGCCTGCCGTTCTTCTGCTTGCCGGATCAGTACCGACCATTAGCCTGGACAGCTTGCTTGAGGTTCACTTAGCACCGAATTCGACTCGGCGTGTTTTTCCCTTTCGAGCTCCATAACCCATCTCAGCGCTTATCGCGCTGTTTCACTTCAGGGCTCCTCACCCGGAAGTGACTGTTCACACTCTCCACAATCGACCATACGGCTTTCCTCTGGTTCATTTGGCGAAAAAAAGTGGTGGAATAAGCAGATGGATCTTATCATTGACCGGTAAGAAGCCTGACTCAGCCATTGATACCTCATCCCTTGCATGAAGGCGTGGCCATCCATGGTTCGACTCGCAACGATTCTGATATGCATCTTGACTCTTTGCACGGCGATCGAAGTCCAGGCTGCCGTGTTAAAGGGCCTGGTTCTCGCCAATGAACTGGGGGGACCACCGGTGGCAGGAATCGAGGTCAGCACTGCGGATGGCCAAGTACGGTCGGCAACCGATGCCGGCGGGGCGTTTACGCTGCTGTTGCCGGATAAGCATTCCGGGGATAGCGTGACCCTGAAGATTCACAGCGAAGGTCATGAAGTGGTCAATGACCTCCAGTTGGAACAGACCCTCGCCCAGGAAGCGGAAGGTGGGCCCGTGGTGCTGCTCCTCTGCAAAGCAGGCAATCGCGAGGAGATGGTACGGCGACTGGTCCTGCTGATGGCGGTGAAGGCCATTGGCGAGACTTACCAAAAGCGCTTGAAGGAACTCGAGAAAGAAAAGGAGAAGGGGCTCGAAGGATTGCCTGACCTTCGCAGACGGCTTTATCAGGCCGAAGCCGCCTTCGCAGCGACCTCGATGATGCTGGCCCGGCAAACTGTCAACCGGAGTTCCAGACTTCACCGACTGGCGATGGGCTCTTTCCTCCAAGGGCAGCTCGACCGCGCCCTGGAGATTCTCAAAAACCGGGAAGGAGGGCATAGTCAGGAAGGAGCAGAGCAGAACGCCTCCGCAGAAAAGGAGAGCACTGAGGGAATCGGTCCTGTAAACCAGTTAAAGGGGCTGCTGCTGACACTCGCCCTGCAAATCAACGCGGCCGAGACTGCCCACAAAGCCGCGCTCGCCGCAGCACCCGACGACTTTGACGTCAATATCGCCTACGCCTCCTTGCTGGCGAGTACCAACCGCGGTGAAGAGGCCAAGGCAAGCACTTCACGCGCCCTGGAGAGTGCAAGGAAGAACGGCAATCCCTCCCAAACCGCTTTAGCCTGGCTTCAGCTGGCGATGATTCATCGGGAGCAGAAGCGCATGAAGGAGGCGGGGCAGGCCTTCGAGGAAGCCCTCGGCCTTTACCGGGGACTGGCGGCCCAGACTCCGGATACGGTCTTGCCGGAGCTGGCTGCGGCCTTGAACGACCTGGCGGCATTCCATCGCGAGCAGGGCAACCAGGGAGAGGCCAGGAAGGCTCAGGCAGAGGCCCTCAGCATTTACCGCGGCTTGGCGGACCGCAATCCGGAAGCGTACTCACCCTCTCTGGCCATGACCTTGAACGCCATGGCGGCGGTTCAGCGGGGATTGGGCCGCGGCGAGGAGGCTCGGAAATCCCTGGAGGAGGCCCTGAAAAACTACCGGACCCTGGCAGCTCAGAATCCAGAGAGATATCAACCCTACGTAGCCTTGACCCTCGAAGACGCGAGTCTGTTGTACGGCGAACTGAATCGTCCCAAGGACGCCCGAAGGGTCTACGAGGAGTTGGTGAAGACATACCGGGAGCTGGCCGCCCGTGATCCGGAGACCTATTTGCCGGACGTGGCTTTTTCCCTGAACCGGCTGGGTACCTTCCACCGTGAGAGCAAGCGCGACCGGGATGCCATCAAAGCATACGAAGACGAGGTGAAAACCTACCGGCAACTGGCCACCCGTGATCAGGCGGGTTACCTGCCTTACGTCGCCCTCTCGCAGGTCCATCTCGGCATCTTCCACCAGCAGCAAAAGCGCTTGAAGGACGCCACACGGGCCTATGAGGACGCCCTCAAGACCTATCGCACACTTTCCGCCACCAGGCCGGTCATGTACTCTCCCTATGTGGCTCTGACCCTGACCAGCCTGGCTGATCTTTACCGGCAGCAAAAGCAGGTGAAAAACGCCAGGAAGGCCTACGAGGAGGCGGTGAAAAGCTGGCGCCTCGCGGTGGCGCGGAACCGGCAGGCTGATTTGAGGCCCGATCTGGCCGCGACCCTTACCACTCTCGGGAACTTCTACCGGGACGAGCGCCTCATGGAGGAGGCAACAAAGACCTATGAAGAGTCCGTGAGCCTCTACCGGGACCTCACGGCAGCCGGTCCGGAACCCCACCTGCCCGACCTGGCGATCGCCCTCAATAACCTGGGCATCCTGCACCAGGCCCAGGGACGCTTCGAAAATGCCGCACAGCTTTACGAGGAAGCGCTCAAGCTTTGTCGGGATGCCGCGGTCGGCACCCCGGAAGGCTATCAACCCTATGTCTTGATGACCCTCAACAACCTTGGGGCCCTTTACCGGGACCAGCGCCGCCTGGAGGAGGCCGGTAAAGCTTATGAGGAGGCGCTCGCCCTCGGCCGCGACCTGGCTTCCCAGAACCCCGCCGAGTATCTCCCCTATGTGGCGGGGACCCTCAACAACCTGGGTATTCTTAACCGGGATCGGCATCGCCGGGACGAGGCCGCGAAGGCCTTCGAGGAAGCCCTCGTCATCTACCGAAACCTTCGGCAGCAAGGACCCGACCGGTTCGCCGCCGATGTGGAACGCATCCATTCGTTTCTCACCAACCTCGCTCCCGAGGACCGGAAAGACGCTGAACCGGTGCGTCACTGAACGGGCAAGGGGGTGAAGGGGTGAAGCAGGGATGCAGGAAGAACATGAGATAATTCTTCGTGTCTCTTCGTGTGACTTCGTGGATGAAAAAAAATGGGATGGAGGCAGGCGGGGTGAGTGGGCGGCGGGCGTTCTCCCTCGTTAATCCACCAGGCCCGCAACCCGCAGCAACTCGAAGCAGACCGCTGCGACCACACCCGCCGCCGGTATGGTCAGCAGCCACGCGGTGACCATGCGTCTGGCAACCCCCCAGCGCACCGCCGACAAACGTTTGGACGAACCCACCCCCAGGATCGCCGCGGAAATGACGTGAGTCGTGCTGATGGGAGCACCGAAAGACGACGCCAGCGAGATCACGCCGGCGGCGGCCGTCTCGGCCGAAAACCCGTGGACCGCTTCCAGTTTGAAGATTTTGTGGCCCATGGTCTTGATGATTTTCCAACCACCGGTGGCGGTACCAAAGGCCATGGCCAGAGCGCACGCCAGCTGGACCCAGAAGGGCACCGTCAGGTCGGGGATCTGGTGCCCGATGAAAAGTGCCAGGGTGATGATGCCCATGGTTTTTTGAGCATCGTTGGTGCCGTGGCTCGTGGCCATGAAAGCTGAAGAGACAATCTGAAACTTGCGAAACGCCTTATTGATTTTGTGGGGATGAGCGCTGCAAAACATCCAGGACAGGGCCAACATCACCAGGTAACCGGTCAAAAACCCGCCGAGCGGCGAAACCACGAGTGGCATCAGAATCTTATAGAAAATGGAGCTGAAGTTCAGGGCTTCCGAACCGCGATAGGCGAGGGTAGCGCCGATCAGCCCCCCGATAAGGGCATGGGAGGAGGAAGACGGCAGCCCCAGGTACCAGGTCAGGAGGTTCCAGACAATGGCCCCGCAGAGACCTGCCAGGGTGAGGGCCTGACAACCCTTGATCATGTCCGGATGAACAATGCCGCTGCCGACGGTCTGGGCTACGTGGGTGCCGATGAAGGCCCCGATCAGATTGAGCAGGGCGGCCATCATCACTGCGACTCCCGGCGCCAGGACCTTGGTGGAAACGACGGTGGCAATGGCATTAGCCGTGTCGTGCGCCCCGTTGGTGAAGTCGAAGACCAGGGCCACGACAATGACCACCGCCAGCAGCCAGGAAATCTCAAGCATTCTTGAGTCCAATCCCTTCAATGGCCTTGGCCAGCTGCCAGGTCCGATTGAAGGCCTTGTCGATGCGGTCGTAGACATGGGTCCACTTGATGATCAGGAGCACGTCCTCGGGCGCGGGCGCCGGATTGTCGTAGAGCTCCCCCAGGCCGCTCAGCAGCAGCATTTCGCATTCCTTCTTGAGCTGTTTGATCTGCGCGACGGTCTGAGTGACTTCTTGCTCGTTTCCCAGCATACCGAGTATGACCCCGATCGCCGTGACCATCTCCTTGATGTTGGCAATCATCTTCTTGGCCGGAAAGCGCATACTGCCGAGCCCGTATACGCCGATGCGGTTTGACACGGCCTGAATGTGGTTGAGGATGGTTTCCTGCGACGAGTTGATGACGTGAATATCCTCACGGTCAATGGGCGTGATGAAGGTTGTCGACAGCTCGCGGGCAATGGTCCGGTTGAGGACGTCCCCCTCGGCTTCCAACCGGTTGATCACCTGGCACTGGTCTTCACAGTCCGCGAATTCCTCGGCGATCTGATGAAGCACCGTCGCCGCATGCACGATGATGCGGTTCTGTTCCCGGAACAGTTCGAAAAACTTGGGCGATTTGGGGAAAAGGCTGAAAGACATGGCCCCTCCTTAATGGATGAGAAATACATCAGCCGACAGCGGGTCAAAAGCATCAATCGCAGCGTACACCGCAGGCCTCCTCAGGGATAGACCTCCCTGCTCAGCTGTTCTCCTTTATCCGTTGCGGAGAGAGTGTCCAGGAAGGCTGTGAACCATTGCCTAATTTTTATTCCTTGTGGCACCAACCACCTGGCTGCCGTGCCTAGCGCTCCAGGATGAGGATCGCTTCGGCGAGGTCGCGGCTGAGGGTGCCGAGGGCCCGGCTGTGGGCCGCCGCGAGGGCATCACAGCTGTGGTCCCGCACAACTTCACGGGCCGCCGTGCGTCCGCTTTTTACATCCCTTTCGCTCTTTCCCCGGACTGTCCAGAGGGCATCCAGGAAGGCGGCCTCACCGAGCCTCGACTCGAACCGCAGCACCTCGACCTGCACCCGAAAGTCCGGATCCGTCAGGGGTCCCCATGGGAACCGGCCCACCCCCGAGGTGCCCAGCAATCGCGCCAAGTTCTCCATTAGGATACGCTGGATTTCGGCCTGGAGCGGGGCCGCCCACTGGCTGACCTCATCCAGCGCAACCTGGTTCATTCCCAGCCGCACCACCATTTCCGGACGGTTGACTGCCTCGGGGAGAGAAACCGGACCCACCGCGATGGTAACGGAAGATGGAGAGCCGGCCAACGTCTCCTGGGTCGGGCTGAGCGTATAGTAGCGCGTCGGCGGCGAGGCGCAGGCGGTGAGGAGCGCCATGCCGATCAGGTAAAAGCCAAGACGGTGCAAGATGGGAATCATCGCGTTGGTTTGCCTCCACTTTTCCCGGCGTGACCCTCGGCAGCCGGGAGCGGAGTCGCCTTTTTCCCCCACACCAGGGATTCGGGATGGCGATCAAGATAGTCGACGAAAAGCCTGAATGACCGGGCCGCTCCGGCGAATTCCCGCAGGGCTTCCTGGAGTTCCTGCTGCACGGGGGCATCGCGCCCCAGGACCGTCCGGTCCACCGCACCGAGCGCGCGCTCCGCCGCCTCCAGGGTACGGCGCGCTTCCGCAAGCGCCTTCTTGCCTTCCGGGACCCAATCGGCATTGACGCGTTTCGCCAGGCTGCCAAAGTCCTTGAGCGACTGATCGAGGGTGGCCAGGGCTTTGCGAAGGTCCTTCGCCATGGCATCCAGCGGCAGGTTGTCGAACTTCTGCACAATCCGCATCAGGCTCTGCTGGATCTCCTGCAAGTCGCCGGGGACCGTCGGCAGTTCAACCGGGGTCCGCGACCGGTCCAGCTTCACTTTAGGGGCGTTGGGGAACAAGTCAAAAGCCACATAGAGGGCTCCCGTGATGATGTTTCCCACGCGCAGCTGGGCACGCAACCCGAGGTCGATCAAGCGGTCGCTGATATGCTCTCGATCGGGACGCAGAGTCTTCACATCGTTTCCCACCGCCCTCCGGAAGAGCAGTTCAGGATAGACTTTGACGGTCACGGGGACGGAAAGATTGTAAGTCGCCGGGTCGAGGTGCAAGCCAATGGAGACGACTTCGCCGAAGGGCATGCCCGAGAATTCCACCGGCGCCCCAACCACCAGGCCCCGCACCGATTCCTTGAAAATGAGGACATAGGTTTTCGGCTCGCCCTCGGGCGGTTTCATGGCCTGCAGGCGATTATCGAAGAGTTTGAAGACCGTATCGGGCTCAGCCGGCGGCAAAAGGGGGGCGGTGGGCGGCGTCTCGAAGGCAATGCCGCCAATGAGGAGGGAGACGAGCGATTCGGTGTGGACGCTGATACCATTGGCGGCCATGGAGAGATCGATGCCGCTGGCCTGCCAGAACCGCGTTTCGGGGTTGACGTACTGATCATAGGGCCCCTGCACGAAGATGTTGGCCGTGATGCTGCGGCCGTCCTGGTCCAGGGTGTAGCCCACGACCTGCCCCACCTGGATGCGTCGGTAAAAGAGCGGCGTGCCGTAGTCAAGGGAACCGAGGTTGTCCGCCTTGAGCAGAAAGAAACGTCCCGCCACCTCCCCCGTCACTACCGGCGGGGTTTTGAGCCCGACGAACTCATACCGTTTCTCCTTCGACTTCCCGATCTCCATACCGATATAGGAGCCGGAGAGCAGGGTGCCGAGGCCGGAGACGGTGCCGCCGGAAATCCGCGGACGCACAACCCAGAATTGGGTGTCTTCGACAAGCATGTCGCGGCATTCGGCCGCCATCTCTGCCGTCGCCACCACCCCCAAACGGTCGCTTGACAGGGTTACGATGGACACGGTCCCGATCTCCACGCCATGGTATTTGATCTTGGTCTTACCGGCTTCGAGGCCGTCAGCACTATGGAACCGGATGGTGATCTTCGGGCCTTCGCTCAGGATCTTTTGCACGGCGATCCAGCCCCCGATGACCGCCGCAACAAAGGGGATGATCCACACCACCGACAGCCGACGCTGCTTTTTCGGCACACCGGCCGCCAACGGGATTTCAGGAAAACCGTCTTTCTCAGGAAGGTCGGGCATAAGTTGCCTCGGGTTGGTCCCAAATCAAGCGGGGGTCAAAGGTTTCGACCGCAATCATGGTGAGCACGACCACCGCCGCGAAAAACACGACACCGGGGCCCGGGCCGACCACCATGAGGGGCTGGAGCTGCACCAGGGCAACCACGAAGGTGTCGACGAACACATCGAGCATGGACCAGCGTCCGATGAACTCGATCATGCGGTAGAGCCGCGTCCGCTCCTGGTTGCTCTTCAGGGAACCGCGCTGGACGGTAATCAGCAGGTAAGCCAGGGCCATGAGCTTCGCCAGCGGGATGGTGACGCTCGCCACAAAGACCACCACCGACAGCGGCCACGAGGACGGCGACCAGAGGAGCACCACTCCTTCCATGATGGTATCCGAGGATTTGCTGAAAGGCGTGGTCGTCGTCATGACCGGCAGCAGGTTGGCCGGAACGTAGCAAATCGCCGCCGCGATCACGAGAGCCCATGTGCGCTGGACGCTGTTGGGCTTGCGAAAGTGAAGCCGGGCATGGCAGCGCGGGCAGCGTCCCTCATGCATCCCGGCGGCAGCGCGCGACAGCAGTCCGCAATGCTCGCAGTTCAGCAGTCCATATTGGATGGCGGATGACCAGGCAGCGCTCACGGCTCCGCTCCTGACCGCGGTTTATGGCCGCATGCGCTCCTTTCAGCCCATGCCACGCGCCTCCAGACCTCGTCGGGATCGAAGTTGCTCGCCATGGCCGCCAGCAACACGATGAGGGCCGCCACCGCCCACATGGCGATACCGGTGATCACCGTGGCCAGTTCGGCAATCTTGATCAGGGAGACAAGAATCCCCAGCAGCATGACTTCAACCATCCGCCATGGGCGGATGGTGCGGGAAAAGCGGAGCAGCACGCCCACCCACCACGGAGCAAGGGGGCGCCTCACGGCCAGGAGGATGATCAGCATCAAGGCAATATCCAGGGCGGGAGCCATGATCGCCGCCACCAGCATGATCGCGGAAACCACGTACTCACCTTCTTCCCACATCACCTGCACGCCGCCAAAGACGGTGGTGCTCGCTTCCCGGCCGGCTGCCGAGAGTCCGAGCATGGGAACGGCATTCGCCACCACAAAGGCAACTGCGGCCGCAAGGGCTAAAGCCAGGGTGCGATTGAGGGAATCCGGCTTCCTGGACGCCACGATATGGCCGCAGCGCGGGCACCGCGCCGACCTCCCCGGCGCGAGTTCCGGCAGCCGCTGCAGCAGGTCGCAATCGGGACAGGCGATCAGTGTCGATGGAGCCATGGCACTCCCCTCTTTCACACATCCTTACCAGGACCGCCCGGCAAAGAGGCCCTTCTCTTCATCAGAGAAGCGCTAGATCCTAAACCAAGATGAGGCGGGGTGCCCACCAAAAAATGCACAGCGTTCGATATCCGCACCAAGAGCACACCCCTGATTGGGACCGCTGCTGCTTCAAGAAGTTGCGGGTTGCGAGTTGCGGGTTGCCTGTCAGCCGTGTCCTTTTCATGTGTTTCCGGCTGCCCCAAAGGAACATGAGCAACTGCTATGAAGACTTGCCGGTGAGGTTGGGATGGGGCAGGCGCAGGCGCAGGACCTGCCCCGGACGGCCGCCGAGGTTGACGGGAGCGTCGTCCCACATCATCCGAACGCCCCCCGCGTTCCCAAGGAGGATCTGGAGGCCCTGGACCACCTCCCAGTTCTTCTTCTCCCCCGGGCGGAGCAGAAAGCCTTCGGTTTTTCCGCCATCGATCTTGATCTCCACCCAGCTTGCCTGGAGTGCCTCGATTTCAAAGCGGTGGTGGAGACTCAGCGACTGGCTCGAAGCGCTTTCCACGGCAGCCGCAGCTTCGGCTGCGAAGGGCTTCGGCGGCTCTGTCCCTGCCTCCTGTTCCGGCGTCGGGACCGCCGGCATGCTGCCTGGAGAGTTGTGAGGTTCAGCAGGGTCCGAGGGCCTTTCAACGTTGCTCGCAAACTCAGCGGGAGGTGAAGCACCGGGGGTTGTTTCGGAGTGCCCCGAGGATTCCGGAGAAGCTTCTTGCTGGGAGGCTTGAGGGTTGGTCGGCCGGCGGTCAGGCGGGGAAAACCAACCGAGCTGGTAGCAGACCCCCAACGCCATCAAGCCGATAGCAAAACACGCGACCAGTCCGGGAACGTCCTTCCTGACAGCAGGAAGGCGAGGGCTTTGGTGCGCGGCCGGATCGGGTGCGGCGGCGATGGTGGGCACGGGGCAGGAGGCCGGCTCGGGAAGGGAAGGTGGCCGGCTGTTGCCCAGGGCCTGCGCGTAAGCCGAAAGATGCGCGCGAACGAGAACGGGAGATCCGATATCCCCGAATCGACCTTGTTCCAGGGCCTTGAGCAGACTGATGCTGATCCCGGCCTCGCCCGCCACGTCCTGGAGCGAGAGTCCCCGTCTGAGCCTTTCCAACCTGAGATCCTGAGACCATTTCTTCACAGCAACTGTCCCAAAGCGCTTCATCGGGCGCCTCTAAGAGGCTGTCCAAAATCATCTGGCACTTATTTCAGGCTTTTTCAAACCACGAAGAGCCCGAAGCAATCACTTCGTGGGCTTCGTGCTCTTCGTGGTAAAAAGAGATCACTTGTTTTTGGACGACTCCTGAGCTGCAGGATCAGGGCCCGAAGCATGAGCGTTGAGTCTATTAGCCCTGCCGTTTCTTCAGGATGGCATAAAGGGAATCGGTGTAGGTCTTGAGGTTCTCCCATTCGTCCCCCCCGCTCGCACAAATCTCACGTAACCGGCCGAACACCGCGCGGTCTTCCTGGCGGATGGTGTCAGGACCAAGCCCAACATCCTGCCTTGGGGGGTTACCCCCTGTTGGGGTGCTCTGAGCCAGGTCGCGTCCCGCCAAGGCGCTTCGTCTCAGTTCCTGGAGTTCGTCTTCCTTCTGCATGAGGAATTCGGCGATGACCTCCAGGGCAGTTGCCTCCTCACCGAGGCCGCTTCCCGCCTTGACAAAGAACCCGATTTTGCGGAGGCAGTCGAAATGATGTTCATATAAGGCATCCACCACCTCCCAGCTGACCGTCCCGCTACCGTCTACCTTTTCCTCCATGCTGCATCTCCGAGAGAGAAGTGTTGCGCGGCATACTTTTGAAGGTTCGCTGGTTCCCAAGCTCCGGCTTGGGAGCCTTGGTCAGCCAAGCTCCAGCTCGGCATGCCCCATAGCCACTGGAAGCGGGAGCTTCCGAGACTGCGTTCCCAAGCTGGAGCTTGGGAACGAGCGGAAAACCTCTCCTTCTCTGATGAGACCATGTGGGAGCGGCTTTCCAGCCGCGATGGAAGGGTTCTCGCGGCTGGAAAGCCGTTCCCACGGAAATCATCCTTTCTACCCTGAACTGGTATAGCACAATCGCGGACTCTCGACTGATATCGGCCATCTTCCACGGCAAGGGCCGATGCCAGAATAAGCCGAACGGCGAAAGCCGGCAACATGTTTCGGAAGAGGAAGGCATGGGGGCATTGACATTTCGTCGGTGAGCAGATATTCTCGATGGCAACATGGTGGGGGAAGGCCCTGCCGATGATTCTTTCCCGGGAGATACACCGTGAAAATCAGTAAGTTCGCTGGCTGCTCTTTTTGCTTTTGCTGCTTTTTTAGGGCCGATCCTCCCGGATAGGTGTTTGGTACTGGTTGCCATGGCCCCGGGTGGATCTGCCGATCCTCCCGGGGTGAGTGTCTTTGACGAACCCCGAGGAGTTTTCCTCGGGGTTTTTTGTTTTTCAATTCTGCTGCCACGAGGAGGCCACGCCGTGATTATCGTGCTGAAGCAAGGAATCAGCCGAGAGGAGAGCGACCGTCTACAGGAAGAACTGCGTTCGCAGAACTATCTGATCAGGGAGATTCAGGGCGAGGAGGAAACCATCCTGGGGGTGGTGGGGACCATTCGCCAGGACGCGGGCTACTTCGAAACGCTGCCGGGGGTCGCTCGCGTCATCCCCATCTCCAAACCATACAAGCTGGTGAGCAAGGAACTGCATCCCCAGCCGTCGGTCATCCGGGTTGGGGACGTGGCCATCGGCGGTGACCGCCTGGTGGTGATCGCCGGACCGTGTGCCGTTGAAGATCGCCGGCGTACGCTCGAAATCGCCCGCCTGGTCCGCCGACTGGGCGCCGTGCTCTTTCGAGGGGGCGCCTTCAAGCCGCGCACCTCACCCTATTCTTTTCAAGGACTCGGGGAGGAGGGCCTGAAAATTCTGGCCGACGTTCGGGCGGAAACCGGCATGGGCGTGGTGACCGAGATGACCTCCCCCAACCAGGCCGACCTCATGGTCAAATACGTGGATGTGGTCCAGATCGGCGCCCGTAACATGCAGAACTTCGAACTCCTCAAATGCGTCGGGCGCATCGGCAAGCCGGTGTTGCTCAAACGCGGGCTCTCGGCCACCATCGAGGAGTGGCTCATGTCGGCCGAGTACATCCTCTCGGAAGGAAATGACCAAGTCATTCTCTGCGAGCGCGGCATCCGCACCTTCGAGCGGCACACGCGCAACACCCTGGATCTGACCGCCGTCCCGGTCATCAAGGAACTGACCCACCTGCCCATTATCATCGATCCCAGCCATGCCACCGGCATTCGGGACAAAGTGAGCCCCATGGCCCGGGCGGCCATTGCCGCCGGCGCCGACGGGGTGACCGTCGAAGTTCACACCGAGCCCGACAAGGCACTCTCCGACGGCCCGCAGAGCCTCTATCCCGAGCAGTTCAAACAGCTCATGCGCGACCTCTACGTGATCGCTCCCGTCGTGGGCAAACAGCTCGACTATGCCTATCTGGACAAGGCGGCTACCCTCCGCAAAACCGCGATTCAAGAGGGAGCTTCCGTCAAGGTGGTCTATACCGGCGTTCCCGGGTCCTTCAGCCACAAAGCGGCGATGCAGTTCTTCGGCACCGCCATCGACCATGCCGGCTGCGGCTCGTTTCGGGAAGTCTTCGAGGCCGTCGAGCAGGGAAAAGCAACCCTCGGAGTGGTGCCGGTGGAGAATTCCCTCTCCGGCAGTATCCACGAAAATTACGATCTCCTGCTGGAATTCGACCTGCTGATCGTGGGTGAGATCACCCTCCGGGTAGGGCACAGTCTGATCGGCCATCCGAACGCGACGCTGGCCGAGATCAAGCGGGTCTACTCGCACCCCCAGGTGTTTCGCCAATGCCGCGAGTTCCTCGGGAATTACCCTCACTGGGAACAGCTCGCCTTCAGCGACACCGCTTCCGCAGTGCAGCGGATCAAGGACAACAACGATCCCCAGGAAGCCGCCATTGCCCGCAAGGAGGCCGCCGAGGTGTTTGGCATGAACATCCTGCAGGAGGGCATCGAGACCAACCCGCGCAACTTCACCCGCTTTGTGGTCATTTCCCGGCAGGAATTCCTGGAGGGCCCGCGGAACAAATCGTCGCTCATCTTCTCGGTGGGTGACACCCCCGGCAGCCTCTGCGCGGTGCTCAAGATCTTTGCGGACAACCGGATCAATCTGGTCAAGCTCGAATCCCGCCCCATCCACAGCAAGCCGTGGGAGTACCTGTTCTATGCGGATGTCGAGGTGGACATCCAGGACGAGCAGTTCCGCAACCTCCTCGAGGAGCTCCAGGGCAAGACCGAATACCTGAAAATCCTCGGCAGCTACCGGAAAGCCTCGGAAGTGGCGGCATGAACCTCGTCGGGAGTTCCTGCATCCATCCCGCACCGCAAGGGTTCTTCCGCAATACATCGCCCGACGGCACGGAAAAGAGGCAGGATCATAACGGCTCCCGCCTCCTGTCAAGTGAAGGATGGGATCGAGGTCCTTATCTCAACAATCGGGGCAGGGGACAACCCTCTTCCTATCCTTCCCTGATGGTACATTTCTGGTAGTCTGCGAACCCGAGTGTGCAAAATTTTGCATCGCGAAGGGAATTCGAAGCCCCCCCGGGCCGCAAGACTTTCATCTGAACCTTTCTCTCCTCGGCAAGACCAGCCTCGAATCAAGCCTGGCAAAGGCCGGACCGCATCCGTACCTCCCTGGCACACCGTTTGCTCTATCTAGAGATCGTGATGGCATTTGAGCGTCAACCAGGCGAAAGGAGGTGTCACATGAAACGAAAAGGTTTGGTCGTGAGCATTTGTCTCGTGCTGCTGCTGGGTCTTACCTCCGCCAGGGTGGAGGCCCGTGGCTGCTATAACCCCTTCTTCCTGCCCTTTGCGGTAGTCGGGGCCGTGGTCGGGACCGTGGCTGCCGCAACGACCGCCCTGGTACCGGTTCCTGTATACCCCACCTTTTCCGGACCGGGCTATTACGCTCCGGCTCCGCGTTGCTGCGGGCCGGCACCTTATCGCTCCCGGCCGGTATGGGGCCCTCGGCATTACGATCGTGATGGCTATTGGGGCCCTCGGCAGCGGTGGTAGGGCTGGTATGCAAGCGGGTTCAGACAATGACGCACCTTGAAAGGAGTGACGATGAACTTCAAACCTTGCATGGTCTTCTTGCTCTTACTGGCGGTGGGCGGGTGCGCCACGGTGCCTCCCGGCCCCAGTGTGATGGTGCTGCCCGCCCCGGGAAAGTCTTTCGAGGAATTCCAGGTCGAGGACATGGACTGCAAGCGCTGGGCAAGTCGGCAGAGCGGTTTGTCGCCCCAGGAGGCGGTCAACCAGAACACGGCCTCGGGGGCGGTTGTGGGCACCGTCCTGGGGGCGGGCCTGGGGGCGGCAATCGGGGCTGTTTCGGGTAATCCCGGCATGGGAGCAGCGGTCGGGGCAGGGAGCGGCCTGCTGGGTGGTACCCTTTCCGGCATCAACGCCGGTCAAGGTTATGCCTGGGAGGCCCAGCGGCGATACGACATTGCCTACCAGCAGTGCATGTACGCCAGGGGAAACCAGGTTGGGCGTCCGGGCGAGTAACGGCTACCCAGAAATAGAGAAGCCTTCTTTTACCAGTAGAGTAGAGAGGAAGGCATAAGATGTTTAGGCCACAGGCTTCCGTAGTA
>CAZDKX010000074.1:10863-17346 GCA_964505935.1 uncultured Syntrophobacteraceae bacterium | reverse complement strand
CATTACCAAAGGCCGCTGAAGACTGGCTTCTCTGAACCCGGTCATTATGCTTCCTCCCTTCGTCAAGTCTGCATCGCGTCTGCGAGTCTTCGTTCTCAACTCAGTCGGTTGATGGAATTTGCAGAACATCTAAGAAGATCAACCTGTCATCTCTCCGGGTTTTCGATTGATCCATGTATCGCAAGCAGAAAATGGACTTCCAGGGGACAGCAACCCTTATTTTGCCTGGGCGACCTCCTTTCTTGATTGACACACTGATCGCATCGATATTATTTAAAAGGCTGGATTGGGGTTAGAATAGTGCGAATAAACCGCTGATTCAAGCACAATGTGTTAACATAACATATGGATTGTACAAATATTTAATACAGTCTATTTGATTATTGTATAACTGTGACATTTGCTGTCACGATATCGTTAAATCGCTTTCCTTCAGGTTTCCGCGATGGCTGCGGCGGCCGAGGTGTTGGCCCAACTTAGGGGATGATGTGATGGATCGGTCAAAACAGGAAATCAACAAGGACCTCATGCTCGAGGTGTGTTCGCTTTTTTTCGACAAACACTGGGGGGCGGAGAAGATCGCCGCCGAAATGAAGAAAAGAGGGGTTTCCGTAAACCGGGAGAGCGTTTACCGGCATCTCCGGAAAGCGCGGGAAAGAGGTTACATCAAGTTTCTACCTCCCCGTGATCGGGAATTGTCCGCCAGGCTGAGGGAGAAATTTCGCGGCGCGATCCACGTGATCAATACCGGCCAATTTGCCGTCAACTCCGTCCTGGCGGATGCGGCGGCGGCCCTGGTAGCGGAGAAGATCAGGGACCGAGGCAAGTTGAAGAAGGACGCTCCCGTCCATATCGGGTTCACGGGTGGCGTAACAACGCGCAACGTTGCCTATGAGTTGTCACAGCAGTACAAGAACGATCTGCAATTGCCCAATCTGGTGATTCATGCCATCACCGGCGGTTTTGGCGCCAGAGAAGCCCAGCTGGCCCCCGACACCTGGTTTGCCTGGTTTCTGCAACACAAGAGCGATGAGCCGGCGCGAGAAGTGAGCTTTGTCGGCCTGTTCGCGCCCCCGATGGTGACGACCTCCACGATGTACGAAGAGATCAAGGACCTCCCTGGGGTAGCGGAGGCTTTTCAGGACAGAAGCCAGATCGAAATCGTCGTAACGAGTCTCGGCACTGCGGATGATCCCTGGATTCCTTTTGTTGAAGAAGGGAGGAAGTCCTCTCTCATGGAGCAAACCGGCTGGGTGGGAAACGTGCTCTACTGCCCCTACAGCAAAGAGGGTCCAATCGACGAAGCCGGCCTTGAATGGTACCCTTTCACCCTCTTTCGCATACCGGAGCTGGTCGAGATGGCGGCAGGCGGGAAGACCATCGTTCTGGTGTGTGGGCCGAGCCATCGCAGCAACCGGAGAAAGACCGCAGCCCTCCTGCCCCTCCTGATGAATCCAAAGCTTCGGGTCTTCACCGATCTGGTCATCGACGTGGGGACCGCCCAGGAGGTGATCATGCAGACGTCGGGTTTCTAGTACATCTCAAAATTGATAGCTCACGCCCCCTTCCACCCAGCGCCCCGGTTGGGGGTAAACGTTGCGGTAGAGGTAGTTGGTGTTGAAGAGGTTGTGGACGGTGAAGAAGATGCCCGGCTTTCCGGCGCATTCGGGGACGAAGGGCAGTTTCACCTTCAGCAGGTAATCAAAGACGAACACCTGGTCCCTGGTCTCGGGATAGCTCGAATTGTTGTAGACATAGCGGCCGATGAGGGAGTGGGTCATCCACTTGTAGGTGTACGAGGCCGAGGCGTCGTAGAGAATCCTCGGGATGTCCTCGATGATCTCATCGGTCTGGCCGTCCCGCACATCGATGAAGCTGCCGCCGAAAGAAAGCCCCAGCCCCCAGTCGAAGGCCGCGCTGACTCGCCCCTCGAGCCCCTGGCGGGTCGCCTTGGCGATGTTTTCGTACTGGCCGTACCGGCCGAGATTGGGATTGAAGCGCAGCAGGTTGTCCACATCGGCGCGGAAGAGGTTCAGGTTCAGCTTGAGCACCTTATAGAGGTTGAGCTCGCCCCCTACCTGATAATTCATGGCGGTTTCGGCCTTGAGGCCCTTGTTGCCCCAGACCGGATCGTTGACCCACGAACCCGGGGGGGCTGAAAAACCGTGGGCGACCTGTCCCCGCAGCAGCGCGACCTGGTCGATGAGGTGAAAGACCAAGCCGCCCGAAGGGCTCAGCTGAGAACCGAAGTCGAGGTTTTTATCATAGCGCAGGCCGGCATTGAAGGCGAATTTGCCCACTTCAAAGGTGTCGTTGGCGTAAAAGGCCCAGTTGCCCGAATAGGAGCTCTGGGCGTACTGACTGAAATCATAGTTGCCCCAATCGCCGTCAAAACCCGCCAGGAAGCGGTTGCACTCCAGATCGTAGCTCAGCCGGGTCGAACCGCCGAAGGATTTCTGATAGTAGTCGAAGTACCTTTCCGTGCGCTTCCGGTAAACATCGTCGATGGATACGGTGACTTCCTGGTGCCGCCCTTCGACGGTCAGGTTGAGATTGTCCGCGAGCAGGGTTTCAAACAGCAGGCGTTCGTAGCTCCGTCGCTGGAAGTTGTCATCCCAGAAGCCCTGGCGGGGCCACACCGGGATGGGACTTTCGGTGCGCCCCTCGTCGTAGCTGTAGGTGAAGCCGATCTTGCTCGCGGTGCCGGCGTAATAGTTGAGCTTGGCGTAGGCGGCGTTCTGGAGGTAATCGTTGTTCTTCATGATCCCGTCGCTCTGCTCATGGGTCATGGCCACCAGGTAGCCGACCTTTTCCACCAGGCCGCTCACCGTCGCCCGGGCTCGGGCGGTGTTGAAATCGCCGTAGGAGCCGCTGAGCTCGCCGGTGAAAGGTTTCGTCAGGTCCGGCTCGCGGGTGATGATGTTGATCACCCCGCCCAAGCCCGACCCCCAGGCCGAGGAGGCCGCTCCCTGGTAGATCTCGATGCGCTCGATGTTGGCGACCGGCAGCAGGCTGAGATCGGTGATGGGATTGGCCAGCAGGTTGAGGGGCACCCCGTCCTGGTAGACCGACACATGCCGCGGATCGGACCCCTGGATGGTGGCGGCCGAAAAGCTCCCCGGGCTGCCGCCGTTGAATTCCACATACACCCCGGGGACGTACTGCAGCACCTCCCCGGCGTTGTTCACGGGGTATTTTTCGATCTCCTCGCGGGTGATGACCGAGACGTTGGCGGCCACATCGGATTGGGGAGTGGCCTGGCGGGTGTAGGTGAAAACCAGCTCCTCCCTCGGGGATGAGCCGGCAACGGGGGGCGGGGACTGATCGTCTGCTCGAAGGGGCGTATTGAGCAGCAGCAACAGGAGCAGGATTCCCGCAACCAGGTCAAGCGTCGGAAACTTCTTCAATTTTATAGAGCCTCATCTTTTCGAGGAGCGTCTTACGGTTCATGCCGAGCAGTTCGGCGGCCCGGGTCTTGTTGTTCTGGGTTCGCCTCAACGCCAGGACGATAAAACAACGCTCGGCATCCTTCAGGTTCAAATCGGGGATTTCGGCAAAGCCGCTCTCTACCAGCGCAAAGGGCAGATGGGCGGTGGTGACGGTTTCCCCCCGGCAGGTGATGATCGCCCGTTCGATGACGTTTACCAGCTCCCGCACGTTTCCCGGCCAGTCGTATTCCATGAGCGACAGCATGGCGCCGCCGGAAATCTCGGTGATGGGACGGCGGTAGGATTTGCTGAGCTGCTTGAGGTAAAAGTCGGCGATGAGGGGAATGTCCTCCTTGCGGCTGCGCAGCGGTGGGAGGTCGATGGTGTAAAGGTTCAAACGGTAGAGGAGATCTTTCCGAAACCGCCCGGCTGCGACTCGCTCCTCGAGGTTGCGGTTGGTGGCTGCCAGGATGCGAAAGTCCGAGGTGATCTTAGCCGTCCCGCCGACGCGCATGAAGGTCTTGGTTTCGAGCACCCGCAGGAGCTTGGCCTGGAACGGAAAGGAGGCCTCGCCCACCTCGTCCAGTAGGATCGTACCCTGGTGAGCCAGTTCCAGGTAACCTTTACGGCGGGCGACGGCCCCGGTGAAGGCCCCCTTCTCATGGCCGAAGAGCTCGCTTTCAAGCACTCCCGGGGCGAACCTGGCGCAGTTGATCTCGAAATAGGGCTTCTCCCGCCGGTCGCTCAAGTTATGGATAGCCTGGGCAACCAGTTCCTTGCCGGTCCCGGTTTCACCGTTGATGAGCACCGTGACTGGAAGCTCAGCCACTTCGGCGATCTGGTCCCGGACCTGCTGGATGGCCGGTGACTCGCCGATGATGGATATGGGCCTGGCGGCCTGGAGCGCCCGTTCCCGGCTCAGCTGGTCCAGTTCTTTGAGCATGCGACGCTTGGCCAGCGCTTCCCGCATGGTGGTCCAGAACAGGTCGAGTTTATCGAAGAGCGGTTTTTCAAAGTAGTGAAAGGCCCCCTGCTTGACGGCCTGGATGGCCTCTTCGGTGGAGCCGAACGCGGTGATCAGGATCACCGGAATATCGGGATGGCGGTCCTGCGCAGTGCGGAAGAGCTCGGTGCCGGTCAGTTCCGGCATTTGCACATCCGAGACGAGCAGATCGAAGGATTCCTGTTCCAGCAGGTCCAAGGCGGACCGGGGTGAGGAAACCGGCAGGACTTCCAGGTCGTGGGCGGCAAACTGGGGCGCAAAGAGCTCCAAAAAGGATTGGTCGTCATCCACCAGCAACACTCTGCCGTTAGCCGCCATGATTCGGCTCCTCCTGCTTTCCAACCTGTCGCTCTGTTCCCACGGAGATCTGCCTTATCAGATCGATGACCCGGAACCGGAGGGATAAGACAAGACCACCCCCAGCCTGGACCTGCCGTGAGGAACGATCTCGCTCAAAGCTGGTTGGGATTGCAGGGACTTGGATAGCAAATTGCGAGGCGGCTGTAAAGCCGCCGGTTCGCCTAGGAGCAAACTTTTGAAGAGTGAGTAATTTGGTAACGCTAAGGCCCCTGGTTGGCTGTTTGGACGGGTGGATTCGTATCGGCTTTCCTCGGGGAGAAGGCAGCTGGCGCTGCTCATTCACCGTGGCCGGCAAGGGCTGGTGCGGACCTGCCGAAGTCTGCACCGTTCTAGCATCATTTTTGCTAAAAGGAAGCAACCAATGGTTATCCTACTGTTGGGAGGGTTCCCTCCTTCAGCATCTGGTGCGCTTCCCAAAGGGCATCAGGCGGGGCTCGGTTCTCAGCCGTGACCGAGCCCCGTTTGTTTCTCAGGGACAGGAAGCCGGGCAACCGGTCACACCGCTCCTGCTCCAGAGAAGATCATTTACCGGGGATTCGTGAGAGGCGGATGAGCTATGGCTAATCGCGGGAGGCAGCCGTGATCCGGCGGGAAACATTTGACAGCACTTCTTCTCCCCCTCAGCAGGGAATTGTCTTCGGCAGTCGCCTGGATTTCTCCCCCATTTTTGTGAGGGGACCGGTTGAGACGATAACGGGCTATCAGGAACGCGATTTCCAGGCGGGGAAGCCGCGCTGGGAGGAGATCATCCATCCCGATGACCGCAACGCGGTAGCGGAAAGCATCGCCAGCCTCGGCAAGCGGGCTGATGGCGCCACCCAGCATGAATACCGTATCATCCGCAAGGATGGGCAGATGCGATGGGTCCGGGGGTTCATCCAGAATATTGCCGACGCTTCCGGCAAACCGGCTTTCCTGGAAGGGGCCATCTTCGACATTACCGCGCAGAAGGCAGCCAGGGACGAACTCTTGCTGGCTCAGAAGCTGGAGGCCTTGAGGGTCCTTGCCGGCGGCATGGCCCATGATTTCAACAACCTCATGACGGTGATTCTGGGCGGTCTCACTTTGGCGATGCTAGACCCCCGATTGTCGGCGAAGACCTCCAGGGTCCTGAAGGAAGCCAACAAAGCCTGCCAGCGTGCCATGTGCCTTACCAAGGAGTTGATCAACGCCTCGAGCGGCGGAGAGTTGCTCTGCACGGTGGAATCCTTCCGGGAAATTCTGGACATTGCCGTCCAGGAGGGGCTTACCGGTTCCCATATTCCGTGCCAGGTCTTGGCGGATAAGGACCTGTGGCCCGTCACATGCGATGCGGAACAGGCGCAACGGGCCATCCAGAACGTGATCCTCAACGCCAGGGAAGCCATTCATAATGGCGGCTCCATCCAGATCACCGCGACCAACATTCGTCTGGCAGAGGGCCAGATCCAGCTTCTGAAGAGCGGCAACTACGTCAAGATCTCGATCAAGGATACGGGTATCGGCATTCCCGCCGAATACCTCCCCAGGGTGTTCGACCCGTATTTCAGCACCAAGAATCGTGGGAGTGACAAGGGCATGGGATTGGGGCTTTCCATCAGCTATGCCATCCTGAGAAGACACGCGGGCCACATCCAGGTGGAATCCAGGGCGGGTGTCGGCACCACCGCTCACCTGTACTTCCCGAGTTTCTGAGGGGCAACTTGCGCGCGC
>CAZDKX010000074.1:0-10763 GCA_964505935.1 uncultured Syntrophobacteraceae bacterium | reverse complement strand
CGGCACCACCGCTCACCTGTACTTCCCGAGTTTCTGAGGGGCAACTTGCGCGCGCTCGCAGCGTTCCACATCGACCTCATATCGGCATTTTCCCCGATTGCCTGACCGCTCACGGCATTCTGGTCGAGCCGGAAGCTGGAGCTTGGGAACGAGCGCACGAGCGGTATACCTTCTGCGGTTCATCATTCGATATTCATTATTCTGCGGTTCGCTTCTCCAACCTTCCCCGGTTCGTCATTGATTGTCCACTATTCTGCGGTTTGCTCTCTTACGTTTCCCTGCCAAACGCCTCGGCCACCGGTTTGAAGGTGATGCGGCCCTGGTGGAGGTTGAGGCCTCGGGCCAGGGCCGGGTTCTCCCGGCAGGCCCTGGCCAACCCTTTGTTGGCAAGCTGCAGTCCGTATTTGACCGTGCAGTTATTGAGGGCGAAGGTGGAGGTGCGGGCGTAGGCTCCGGGCATGTTGGCCACGCAGTAATGGATGATTCCGTCGACCACGTACACCGGATCGGTATGAGTGGTCGGGCGGGAGGTTTCGGTGCAGCCGCCCTGGTCGATGGCCACATCCACGATGACCGAGCCCGGTTTGATGAGTTTCAGGTGTTCGCGGGTGATGAGCCGGGGGGCGCGGGCGCCGGGAATCAGCACGGCCCCCACCACCAGGTGGGCCTCGCGCAGCCCCTTTTCCAGCGAATGGCTGTCATTGTAAAGGGGGACGACGTTTGACGGCAGGATATTGCCCAGGTGTTCGAGGGTACTCAGATTGATATCCATGATCGACACCATCGCTCCGAGCCCCGCTGCCACGCGGGCGGCGTTGCTTCCCACCGTGCCGCCCCCGAGGATGAGCACGTTGCCGGGAGCAACCCCGGGCACCCCGGGCAGCAGGTTGCCGCGCCCCCCCCGGACCCGCGCCAGATAGTAGGCTCCGACGATGGGTGCCATGCGCCCGGCCACTTCGCTCATGGGTTTGAGCAGCGGCAGGCTGCCGTTGGCTTCCTGGACTGTTTCATAAGCCACCGCACTGATGCCGCTCGCCAGGCAGGCGCGAGTGAGCCCCTCATCTGCCGCAAAATGAAAATAGGTAAACACCAACTGCTCCGCTTTCATGAGCGGATATTCTTCGGGAAGCGGTTCCTTGACCTTGACGATCATCTCGGCCAAGTGCCAAACCTCCTTGGCATCCTCCAGGATGCGTGCCCCGGCTGCCGCATATTCCTCGTCAAGAATACCGGAGCCAAGACCGGCACCCTTTTCAAGATACACTTCGTGTCCCGCATCGACATAGGCCTTGACGGTTGCCGGGATCAAGCCCACTCGGTATTCATGGTTCTTGATTTCTTTGAGGCATCCTATTTTCATGGAGTGAATTCCTCCCTTTGCGAGAATGTTTTCAGCGGTAGACAATCATAAATTGACAGCTCCGGAATTTTGTGTTGTATGAGCATCTTATCTTACATCTTGTAAAGATACAGTACTTTTTGCAGCGGGCAGAATTGGTTCGAACAAAGGAGGGGTACCATGCGAAGGAATTGCGGGCTGATTTCAGTGGTTTTCTTTGCCGTATTGCTCACGGCGTCCTTCTCCCTGAGCCATGCTCAGACCATCAAGGTGGGTTTCGATATCGAGCTCACCGGAGACATCCCCAAGGTGGGGGAGAGCTCGAAGTTTGCCGCCGAGATGTTGAAGGAGAAGATCAACGGCGCCGGTGGTGTCAAGGTGGGTGATAAAACCTACAAGGTTGATTTCGTCTATGAAGACAACGAAGCCAAGGCCGAGTCGGCAACTTCGGCCGCCCTGAAACTGATCACCCAGGATCAGGTGTTGGCGGTGATTGGGCCCAATGCCAGCAAGCAGGCCATTCCCGCCGGCGAGGTCTGCAACGCCAACAAGACGCCGATGGTTTCTCCATGGTCGACCAATCCCAAGACTACCGAGAACCGCCCCTATGTTTTCCGGGCCTGTTTTCTCGATCCTTTCCAGGGACCGGTGGCTGCCAAGTTCGTGACCGAGGAATTCAAAGCCAAGAAAGCGGCCGTGCTTTATGACATTGCCAGCGATTATCCCAAGGGCCTTGCCGAGTATTTCAAGAAAGCTTTTGAAGAGATCCATGGTGCGGGATCGGTGGTGGCCTTCGAAACCTTCACCACCAAAGACAAGGATTTCAGCGCGCAGCTCACCAAGATTGTCGCTTCGGGCGCTGATGTACTGTTTACCCCCCAGTATTACGACGAAGTGCCCCTGATCGTGAAGCAGGCGCAGGAACTGGGTTTCAAGAAGCCGATCATGGGAAGCGACAGCTGGGGTTCCGCTGAGCTCATGAACCTGTGCGGCGATGCCTGCAAGGGCTACTTCTTCAGCACCCACTATGCCGCAGCCGGCGCCAAAGGCGCCACCAAGGAGTTCATCGATCAGTACAAAGCCAAATACGGCTATGTGCCGGACGATGTCGCCGCGCTCACCTGGGACGCCACGAGGCTGCTCCTCCAGGCGGTCCAGAATACCGGAGGTCTGAGTGGCAATCTCGAAAAAGATCGGGACGCTATTCGCGAGCAGCTGGCAAAGATTACGGACTTTGACGGGATCACCGGGAAGATGACCTTCAAGGCTCACGGCGACCCGGTGAAGTGTGCCGTGGTGGTTAAGATCAGCCAGACGGGAGAGTTTGAGTTCTTCAAGTCGGCCTGTCCGTAATTGGCTGATGGCTCATGGCTGATGGCTCATGGCGCTTGGTGTTGAAGAGGCAGTGGGTGGTCGGTGTTTGGTGTCCCTCCGGAAATGTGCCATTCCCGTTCCGGTGCAGCGGGCGGGTTTCATGCCCGCCCGGCGGGTCATGAGGTTCAGCGTGGAGGCAGTGGTCAGTCAGGGTATCTGAATGGACTCCGGACAAGCGGGAAGCAATTCCCGCTTTTCTTTATGATGGCCCGTCGGCAGCAGAGGAGCACGGTCTCTTGTTTTGGCAAATCTTTATGCAGAATCTGCTCAACGCTCTCCAGTGGGGAAGCTTCTACGCCCTGATCGCCCTGGGCTATTCCCTGGTGTACGGAGTGCTCCTGCTGATCAATTTTGCCCACGGCGACATCTTCATGGTGGGGGCCTATCTCGGGTTTTTTCTGGCAACCCTGCTCCTTGGCCAATATCTGAACATCTTTCCCTTCCACCTGGACCCGGTGATGGTTTTCGTCTTCACCCTGGTGCTCACCATGATTCTGACCGCCGGGGTGGGCGTCACCATCGAACGGGTGGCCTACCGGCCGCTGCGGCGCAAAGGGGCTTCCCGCCTTTACGTGGTGATCACGGCCCTCATGTGCGGTCTGATCCTGGAGCACGGCAATCTGTGGTTCTTCGGCGCCAACCGCCGTATGTTTCCCGAGCTCATTCCCAAGACCGTCTACACCATTGCCGGCGTCACCTTCAGCAACGTGAAGGTCCTGGTGATCATTGCCACCATCCTGGTCTTCGTGCTGCTCGAAGCCATTGTCCGCAAGACCCGGATCGGCATGGCCATGCGCGCGATTTCTTATGATCGGATGGCGGTCCCGCTCATGGGCATCCCCCTCGATACCGTGATCGTCTTCACCTTCATCCTCGGTTCGTCGCTGGCGGCCCTGGCGGGCATCCTCTTTGCCACCGCCTACCCGGTGCTGGAACCCTATATGGGGGCCCTCGTCGGTTGGAAGGCCTTCATCGCGGCGGTCATCGGGGGCATCGGGGAGATTCGGGGGGCCTTTGCGGGCGGGTTTCTGCTCGGTTTCATCGAGATCTTTGTGGCCGCCTTTTTCCCCTCGACGCTGCGGGACCTGATTGCCTTCAGCATTCTTTTGATATTTCTGAGCTGGAAGCCGACTGGGATGTTTGGGGTGGCCCGCGCGGACAAGATCTGAGAACCGGGAAAAGATTATGCGCCGTTATACGACTGCACTCCTCTACCTTATTTTCTGCCTGGTCATGATCGCCGCCACCAAAGGCAACTGGATCAACGCCTACCTCCAGTTGGTCGCCATGTTCATCGGCGTCAACATCATCCTCTCCGCATCGCTCAATCTCATCAACGGCTACATGGGGGAGTTTTCCGTCGGCCACGCCGGCTTCATGGCCGTCGGGGCCTACATCACGTCGGTGCTCAACGTGTGCCTCTTCACCTCCAGCTCGGTTTTTGGGCCGGCCCTGATGGAACCTTCGAACGCCCTTTATCTCTTCCCTTTGACCCTCCTTATCGGCGGCATCGGCGCAGCCCTGGTGGGGGTACTGGTGGCCGTACCGTCTTTCCGGACACGCGGCGATTACCTGGCCATCATCACCCTGGCGGTCAACTACATCGTCAAGAGCTCCATCGAGAACATTCAGGTGATCGGCGGTGCCCGCGGCTTCATGGGCATGTCCGGAGTTGTCAACGGCATGAAGGCCACCCTCGATCTACCGTGGATGATGATCTGGGTGTTGATTTCCGTGGGCCTCACGGTTTGGATCATTGATCGTTTCGTGGGTTCCACCTACGGCAAGGGCATCGTGGCCGTGCGCGACGACGAGATCGCCGCCGAAATCATGAGTGTGGACACCAAGCGCATGAAACTCATCGCCTTCATGCTCTCCTCGGGAATGGCAGGCGTTGCCGGGGGCTTATTCGCCCACATTCTCGGCTACATCAATCCCGGGACCTTCACCATCATGAAATCCACGGAAGTGCTCGTCATGGTCTACCTCGGCGGGATGGGCTCCCTCAGCGGGTCAGTCATCAGCGCCATCGGCCTTACGGTGATCCTGGAGCTCCTCCGTCCCCTCCAGGTGATCAAGTGGGTGGTGGTGCCGCTGCTCCTGATTCTGCTCATGTTCTTCCGGCCCGAGGGCATCATGGGCCACCGGGAATTGACCGATATCTTCCCCCGCTTGCGCCGATTTTTCTCACCACCGGAGGGGCGAACCTAGATGTCACTGCTGGAAATCAAAGAGCTCACGCATTTTTTCGGGGGCCTTCGGGCGGTTTATGATTTTCGCATTAGCCTCAAGGGGGGCGAATTGCTGGGGCTCATCGGCCCCAACGGGGCGGGCAAGACCACCATTTTCAACCTGGTTTCCGGCTTCTACCGACCGACCGAGGGAGAGATCCTGTTTCAGGGGAAGAACATCGTCGGGTTGCGTCCTCACGCAGTGACGAGCCTCGGCATGGCGCGCACCTTTCAGAACATCCGGCTCTGGAACAGCCTCAGTGTCTTCGACAACCTCTGCATCTCCCAGCATTACCACCTCGGCTATGGCCTGCTCGCCGCCATCCTGCGCAACCGCCGGTATCGGGAAAACGAACGGCGGGTGCGGAAGACGGCGGAAGAGTTGCTCGAGATCCTGGGGCTGGGCCATTACGCCATGGAATATCCCAAGAACCTGCCCTACGGATTGCAGCGGCGGGTGGAAATCGGCCGAGCCCTCTCCGTCCAGCCGAAGCTCCTGCTCCTGGACGAACCTGCGGCCGGCATGAATCCCGGCGAGGTGGAACAGCTCATCGAACTGGTGCAGTGGATTCGCGACCGTTTCAACCTGACCATCTGGCTCATCGAACACCATATGCGGGTGGTGATGAATGTGTGCGAGTGGATCAAGGTCGTCGATTTCGGGGAAACCATCGCTGAAGGAACGCCCTCGGCCATACGACAGAATCCGCGGGTCATTCAGGCCTATCTTGGAGACGAAGAACCCGACTATGCTTGAAGTCGAAAACCTGCACGTGCGCTACGGCAATATCGAAGCCCTCCACGGGATCTCGTTCCGCGTCGAGGAGGGAGAAATGGTGGCCCTGCTGGGGGCCAACGGGGCCGGGAAATCGACCACCCTAGTGAGCATCATGCGCCTGGCGCCGCCCGACGGGCCGCTTGTGACGAAAGGGCGGATCACCTTCAAGGGTACGGACCTGCTGCCGGTGCTCGCCCACGATGTGGTGGTGAAGCACGGCATCGGCCTGGTCCCGGAAGGAAGGCACATCTTCGGCAACCTGACCGTCCTGGAGAACCTCAAGCTGGCCACCTACGCCCGCCGGGACGAAGCGAAGATCGCCGAAGATTACGAGCGGGTCTTTGCCCTCTTCCCCCGCCTCCGGGACCGCAAGCACCAGCGCGGGGACCTGCTGAGCGGCGGTGAACAGCAGATGCTGGCCATGGGCCGGGCGTTCATGACCGGCGTGCGCTTCATTCTCCTGGATGAGCCTTCGATGGGCCTGGCGCCGTTTCTGATGCAGGAGCTCTTCCGGGTGCTCAAGGAGTTCAACGAGGCGGGCACCACCATTCTGGTGGTCGAGCAGAACGCCCGCATCGCGCTGAAATACGCCCATCGGGCCTATGTGCTGGAAGCCGGTCAGATCGTCATGCAGGGCCCGGCAGCGGAACTGGCCCGGAATGCGGAAATACAAAAGGCGTATTTGGGGTGATGGGTAATGGGTGATGGGTAATGGGTAATGGGTGATGGGTATCGACTCCTGCGCCCCAAGTTTCCAGTTTCGAGTTTCAAGTTTTCGACAATGAAGATCCTCATCTGTGACGGGTTGGACAGGAGTGGGCTGGCGCTGTTCGGGGCGGCCGAGGGTGTGGTGGTGGACGCTCACGAGCAGCTGAGCGCGGGCGAGGTCAAGGCGCGGCTGCCGGAATGCGATGCTCTGGTGGTGCGCAGCCGCACCCGGGTTACCGCGGAGCTGATCGAGCATGCCGGTCGACTCAAGGTGATCGGTCGCGCCGGCACCGGGGTTGACAACATCGACGTGAAGGCCGCGAGCAGCCGGGGCATCCTGGTGATGAACACCCCCGGTGCCAACGCCATGGCCGCCGCCGAGCATACCCTGGCCCTCATGCTGGCGCTGGCCCGGTATGTTCCCCAGGCCAACCAGTCCATGCACGAGGGGCGGTGGGAAAAGAAGGCTTTTGTCGGCACCGAGCTCTACGGCCAGACTTTAGGCATCATCGGCCTCGGTCGGATCGGTTCCATCGTCGCCGACCGGACCCTCTGCATGAAGATGGAGGTGCTCTGTTTCGACCCGTACGTCCTGCCCGAAGCGGCGGCCATCCAGGGTGTTGAACTGGTCAGTCTGGATGAACTGCTGGCCCGTTCGGATTTCATCACCCTCCACACACCCATGACCGCCGAGACCCGCCAGATCATCAACCGCACCAATTTGGCCAAAATGAAGCCCGGCGTGCGCCTCATCAACTGTGCCCGGGGCGGCCTGGTGGACGAGGAAGCCCTTCATGAGGCCCTGGTGGAAGGCCGTGTCGCAGGGGCGGCCCTGGATGTTTTCAACCAGGAACCCCCAGCCGGCAATCCTCTGCTGGCGCTGCCCAACGTCATCTGTACGCCCCATCTGGGGGCGTCGAGTGTTCAGGCCCAGGCGAACGTGGCGCGCGCCATCGCCTCGCAGGTCCTGGATTACCTGCAGACGGGCGTCATTCGAAACGCCGTGAACTTTCCGTCCATGCGCCCGAAGGACTACGAAAAGATCCGGCCCTATCTGATGCTGGCCGAGCGGCTGGGGGGCCTCCAGGGGCAGCTTTGCACCCCCATTCAGCGGCTGGAGATCATCTACCAGGGGAGCGACCTGCAGGATGTCAACCTCCAGCCGTTGACGCACACTGTGGTCAAGGGACTTCTGGATCCGATCCTGGAGGAGAAAGTCAACCTGGTGAATGCCCCGCTGCTTCTGAAAGCGCGGCAGATCGAGCTGATCACTTCCAGTTTGCCGGAAACAAAGGGCTATACCGGATTGATTACCGTCAGGGTGAAGGGCAAGGCCTGCGAGTCGTCGGCCGCCGGCACCGTCCTGCCCGGCGAAGAAGTGCGGCTCATCCGCCTGAACGATTACCCCCTGGAATCCGAACTGGAAGGGACCAATCTGCTCATTCACAACCTCGATAAGCCGGGGACCATCGGTTTCATCGGCACCACCCTCGGCGCCTTTCAGGTCAATATCGCCAACATGCACCTCGCCCGCACCGCCCAGGGCGACCGCGCCGTCGCCATTGTGCGGCTCGACGGCGAAGCCCCGCCGGAAGCCCTTACCGCCCTCCAGGGCCACCCCAACATCGTCTCCGTTCAGCAGGTCAAGCTCTGATCCAGCATACCCTCGCCGGTCTCTCGGAACAAGGCAAATGAAAAGGCAGGACCGTTTCCGGCCCTGCCTGGTACTGCCACCGTCCGTTGCAGCAGCTGGTGCTTAATTGTGTTAATCCTTGATATACTGTCACCATTCTACTCGTCATTCCGGCATGCTTCTGGCCGGAATCCAGATAGCAGCTTACCCCTGGACCCCAGCCAGAAACCTGCCGGGGTGACGGTATGTGGATATATCAACGACTTTTGCAATTAGGCACTAGCCGGTGATTCTCCGCTTCAAGCCGAGCAGTCCGAGCATTCCTGCCCCGAGCAGCCAGACGGCGTTGGGGATGGGCGTGGGGATAGTGGATCCATGTTGATTCGCAGAGATTTCGGTGGCAAAGGTCAACAATTCTCCCGCCTCCAGACTAACCTGGAAATCCCCGAAAAAAGCCCCCTTGATGGGTGTGTCATGATTCGATAAGGTTAAATTATTGAAGTCAAGAAGGGTATTGTAGAAACCACTAAGCGCATGAAAGGAAGACATCTTTATCTTTGCCTCCACATCACCCCAAAGCTGAGTGAAGGGGTAGCCGATGCCCGCGGCCTGATCGAGACTGAAACGGCCGCTGGAGGTGGCTGTAAAGCGCAGAAAATAGCTGCCCGACTCCGGCGCGGTAAAATACAGTATTTGATAAGAATGCCCATCCTGGGATAAATGGCCAGAGTCGGAACCGTTGCCAGGAGGACCATTTCCAACCAGGGTCAAACTACCGCTTAACCCGGAACCATCGTAATAAGCTGCACTGGCCTGCGTGGTTGGCAGGTAGGTTGTCGCGGGAGCATGGGTGCTGATGAACATCGCAGGTTGGTGCGAAAAGGAAACCGAGAAATGATCCTCTGTATACTCAAATGGATAGGAGGTTAGGCCGGCAACTCCAACTGACAACTTGCCGCCTTCTTCATGGACCGCCACTCCGGTATCGAGGTTGATCATGGAGACGGTAACCTCCGTATACACATCCATGACGACCGTGCTGGCTTCGAGGGACGAGCCTGCCAATCCCAGTGCCATGACCAGCAACAAGGAACAAAGCAACTCCTTCTTCATCGCATCTCCCTCCTTCGACCATCGCCGCTTCACGGATTCAGGGCCCCACCCAGCCCTCGTGAGAATGCTGATCGGAGCAATACGCCGTGTCGACATGTCATACGGGACGCTCACCTCTCCGTCCAAAGGACCCGAGAAACGACCTTGCCAGGATTGATGGAATCACTAGGAAAAAAAGACCGGCTCACCCTTTCCAGGCAACCCGGCCGTCTTCGCAGGCTGAAGACCCGTGGCTTTCCGTCCTCCGGTCACCCGGAGTTTGGCTTTTTCTTAGATTAGGAAGATCAATTTCATGGAATCAAGGAAATGTCAAGAAAGATTTTCGACATCGAACAGCTGCGACTCACGCACTTCAACGCCCCGCGAGAGCTTGAATAGCTCAGGGGATTTGCGGTGGCCCTCAACCCCCTCATCGCCTTGGCGGCACCCGTCATCAAATTTGGCAATCAGTGCCATGCTCCAGCTCAGTCGTTCGGTGATTACGACCTTGCTCCCTGAGGAATTGCTTCACGGCGTCGTAGAGCCGAAAGACACTCTCCATTTCTTCCCCCGTTGTGGTCTGCAGGCGGACGAGGTCCTCGTGGGCCAGAGATTTCTGCAGCCCGGGGCACAGGTAGTTGATGCACAGAATGTCGCGCGCCAGGAGGGTACAGCCGTCCGCTCCGAGAAAATAGCAGCTGTCGGCGAAGCGGCGGGCGGCGGGGAAGGTCCGGCCCAGAAGCAGGTTGATCAGTAACAGCTCGGGGGAGTACCGATCTTCGATGCCCGCTCCGCAGCAACTGCCGCCCTCCTCCTCTTCACAGCGCTGGCAGGCCGCGGCGACCCCGACCTCGAGGGCCACCCTGCCGGAAGCGGCCACCTTTGCCCGCAGGGTCTCGAGAAGACCGCGAATCCGTGAGTCCGCTCCCAATGAGTCTCCCCATTGGCCAAAGAGCTGTCGGGCCATTTCCATCGCTTCGGCGCTGGTCATGTCGCGACGGCCCCTCGACAAGCGCCGGCCACGCGCGAAGCCAGCGAAGGGCGGGACGGAAGGCCGTGAGCGAACGAGAGGGAATGGCCGGCCAGGTTCACGATCATCTGCTCAGCCCCAGCTTCTTCAGCCGGGAATCAAAAGTCGAGCGGTTCACTCCGGCTTCCCTGGCCGCGCGCGTGATGTGCCAGCGGTGCTTTTCCAGCAGATGGAGGGCATAGGCTTTTTCAACCTCCTCCCAGCAGCGTCCGTCAAAAAAGGAGGAGGGGGGCGGCGGGACGCTGCTTGTCCCTCGCCTGTCGGGCCCACCGGAGGCACCATCGGCACCTGCCGGGGGCCCCTCCCTGTCAGGCGCAAGATAGACGGCAAGGTCTTCCAGCCCGATCATCTCGGTGTTGATGACCACGGAGATGTGTTTGGCGAAGTTCTCGAGCTCGCGAATATTCCCTCGCCACGGGTAGTCGAGCGCGTAGTCGAGCGCGCGCTTCGCCAGCCTCTTGGGTGCGATGCCCAGCTTGAGAGCTTCTCTTTTGAGAAAGTGATCCAGCAGGAGGGGAATGTCTTCGCGTCTTTCCCGGAGAGACGGCAGGCGCAAAGGGAGGACATTGAGACGGTAG
>CAZDKX010000073.1:4659-17409 GCA_964505935.1 uncultured Syntrophobacteraceae bacterium | reverse complement strand
TGCGGTCGAGGAGCTGCCCTTCGAGGCTCATACCGCGATCTCCCCGCTCATGAGCTTGGGAAGGAGCAGATCACGCGCAGTGCGGAGTTTCTGGTTTTGAAGACAGAGATTACGGAGTTGATCGGTGACATCAGTAATCATGCCGGAGAACAAAGTCATCAATCCACAGGGCGGCAGGATAACGGGGTATGCCTGCATCTGTTTCCAATCGGCGCGAGGCATTTTCGATCCCTCTCGCATGTTCTGAGAAGTCTCCGCAACGAAAGAGTCACTCGATACTGTCAGCAAAACAAGGCAGTGAAGCACCTCGTCGTTTGGACGAATTATGATCGCGTCGGAGGAGGCAACGCCGTCGGTAAATGCAATCCCGACCTTGTGGAAATAGGGTCTAATCTTGCCGAAGAGGATATCACCCGCCCTATAGCGGAACTTTGAGCTCGTTACGTTTTCAGCCCGCCCCCAATCCGACAGCGAAATTGACCGCCGTGGCATGTGTTCAAGACCGATATATGGCGTGTCTGGTTCCATGTTCCCTGGCAGCACGGTTTCACGAATATCGGTGCATACTTCAGCAAGCGTCTTCCGCACCCACCCTTCCGCCACACCGTCGATGATCCGCGTGTGTTCATGGCCGGGAAACCGCAGTCGCACGAACCATTCCTGGTACAATAGTCTTGCCGATTCCTCCAGTAGCGCCATCCGCCGCCGGTTGTTCTCGATGAGGTCGTCGTAGGTGGAGAGGGTGTTGGAGATTGCCTTTTGATCATGCAGCGGCGGGCATGGAAACTCGATCTCTTCGATTCGAAATAGCGCAAGTTTAGGTTGTGATGTTCCACCAGCTTTTTGTTCGAGTGCAGCATGACCCGCCGCACTACGAAGGAAATACAAGAGGTACTGCTTATCGACGTTGCGGCTGATCTCGGTGATTTTGGCGGCGTTCTCAGTCAGATTCGCACCCGACAACTCTTCTGGGACAACCCCGACTCTTCCAATGGTCCCGGCAATGCTCACGTAAATGTCGTCGCTCGTGATGATGTATCGTCTAACGTATTCGAAAGCTTGGTCGGAAATGAACTTGATGTTACTGCGATCAATGCCGTCTGGTCCAAAGTCGACTACCCGGAGATAAGGATGGGCAGTCTCCTCGTCTTGAACCTCCATACCCTTTGGAAGCCGCTTCCCACCCTTAGCCTTGGCAACGTCTCCAATCCTCTTGATCGGATGGCTGCTCATACCCCCAGCTCCTCAAAATTCTCCTGAATCTTCGCCGCCAGCTCAGTCGCCTCCCGATTCAAATCGGCCAACTCCACATGGATATCCCGCAAAGTCTGCTCAAAATCAAAATCCTCGTCCACCTCCGGCGGAGCGACCCCAACGTAGCGGCCGGGAGTCAGGCTCCAGTCGGCAGCCTTGATTTCCGCACGGGTGACCACCTTGCAGAGGCCGAGAACATCTCGCATTGCCGCCTCGGGGAAGCGGTCCTGGAGCCAGACGATCTGCCGGTGAAAGTGGGTGGCAGCCTTGAGTTGCTCGACAGCAACTTTTCGCTCTTCATCCAACTGCTTGATCCGCTTGGCGGCAACCTTGCGGTCGTAACAGTCGGATACCTGCTCGATGCCTGCCAGTCCCTGAGCGAGCTGTCCGGTGCGGCTCACGAGCTTGAAGAGCAGGTCCACCTGCTTCACCAGTCCCCTGATCCGGTCGGCTATGGGGTCGAACGCTTGACGCGCCGCATGCTGGCCCTCGTTGGTTTGGGGAAGCGCCGCTTCATGAGCGGTCCGGAACGCAGCGAATTCCTGGAGCAATGCCGTGCGATCAGTCTCATAGGCAGCCATCGCCTTGGTGAGTTCCCCAAGCGCCTCATCATATGGCTGTCGTTGCTCGGGTTTGAGAGCCGTTGACCCTTTCAGGCTTTCGGCAAAAGCATTGAACTGGTCGCAGAGGACCTTCAGGGTGTTCTCAAACTCGGTCAGCCGGTCGGGGATCGCCGCGATTTCCGAGCAGACTCGGCCGAAATAGTTTCGCACCAGGCCAAGAAAGCGGGAACCTTGGCCGCGATAGAGCCAGACGACGGTGGTCAGGTTGGCGAGCTGCTCCGGCGTGAAATCGTAGATTTTGCGGGTAACCTTGCGAAAGATATTGCGGGCGTCGATCATCAACACCCGGTCGCGCCGCGCCTCGGGCTTGCCTCGGTCGAAATGCCACAACTCACACGGCACCGTGCGCGTATAGAAAAAGTTGGACCGGATGGCGACCATCACATCCACGTCGCCGGTCTCGACCAGCTTGCGGCGCACCTCCGCTTCCCCATGCCCGGCGCTGGAGGCCTGGGAGGACATGACAAAACCGGCGCGACCTTTGGGGCCGAGGTAGCTGTGGAAGAAGGAAATCCAGAGATAATTGGCGTTGGAGACCTTCTTCTGCTTGTTCACACTCGGCAGCCCGAAGGGCAGCCGCCGGTCGTCCTTCACCTTTTCGGCATCCACCATATCCACGTTGAACGGAGGATTGGACATGACGAAATCGCACTCGCCCCAGATGGGATGGACATCCTCGTAGAAGGTGTTCGCTTCCCGGATGTCTCCTTCCAGACGGTGGACGGCGAGGTTCATCTTGGCCAGCCGGATGGTTGTGGCGGTCTTCTCCTGGCCGTAGAAAGTGACCTTGTGGCTGGTCTGCTGCCCCTGCCGCTCGATGAAGTGGCTGGACTGCACGAACATGCCGCCCGAGCCGCAGGCCGGGTCGAAAACGACGCCGTGGTCCGGTTCGATGACATTCACGATGGTCTGCACCAGGGAAGGCGGAGTGAAGAACTCGCCGCTGTCCTGCGCCCCCTGCATGGCGAACTTCATGAGGAAGTATTCGTAGATGCGCCCGAAGACATCCCCTTCAGCGCTGTGCAGGGCTTCCCGGTCGAAAATACGGAGGAGGTCTTCAAGCACGGTGCGCTCGAAGATGGAGTAGTCTTTGGGCAGGATTCCGGCAAGCGGTTCGAAGCTCTCCTCGATGGCGGTCATGGCATCAATGAGCGCCTGCCCAAGCTCGGTATCGCCGGGCAGAGCGAGGAGGTGGTCGTAGCGGGCCTTTTCGGGCAAATAGAGGGCTCTTCGCTTCTTATAATCATCCTGGATGGGATTGCGCTTGGGCATCTTCCCGGAGGCCATGTCCTCTTCAATCTGTTTGGTGGCCTGGTTGAAGCGGTTGGTCGCATGCCGAAGGAAAATCAATCCGAGGACCGGCATGCAATATTCCGTGGAGGTCAGCTTGGAGTTGGCCCGCAGCTGGTCTGCTGCCTCCCAGAGATCGGATTCAAGCCGCGAAAGGGATGCGAGGTGATTACCGTTCATAGGAAATTCAAACCGCCTCTCTCGTCACAAGTCACGAATTCTTTGCCTGCCACTTTTTATGGGTTTCCACCGCCGCCTGCAATACTTTGAGATCGCGGTCGCGCCCAGTGTCACTGGGAGTCTGTTTGATATAGTCCGGGGCCTTGTCGATATGCACCCATTCAGTCGCCTCGGTCTCAATCGGGTCAGGTTGGCCTGGTTTACCGACAGGCCGCATCAGGAAATATTCCGTCCGGCCGGTAGTGCCTTTGAAGCTGCCTGGGATGACGGCAAGGATCTCGACCTTGTAACCGGTCTCTTCGAGCACTTCACGCAAGGCTGTCTTCTCAATTGCTTCTTTGCCGTCTCTTTTCCCTTTGGCGAAGGTCCATGTATAACCACCAAACCCCTTGGTCGGCTTGCGGAGCAAGACCCGGCCCTGCTCATCGAACAGTACCCCACCAAAGGAGTCGCTTGATGGATGCTGGGGCTTGAAACCAGCGGCGGCAACTGGTTTGCTCTCCTTTATTTTGCAGAGAACTTCCCAGACCTGGTGATACAGATTGGCACGTTCCGATCCTTGTTTGGCCTTTACCGAATTCTTGAAATTCGAATAGTCAATGTCCTGGGTTATCTGCAGGAGGGCTATGGCAAGCTCGGCCTTCGGCACTTTGGCGCGGTAGCGATAATCGGTCCCGGCCCCTTCCTTGATCGGCCCCATGTGCGGGAGGGACTTGTCGCGCAGGGTCTCCAGGTCTTTCTTGCTGCGGCTGCGTATGGTGAGGGTTCGTGAGGATTTATCGTCCGCTTTCTGAACGATGCTGAAGAATCCGAAGTTGGTCATCAGCCACATGTACAACCTCCAGAGGATAGGGGAAAATGTCGGTTCTACTCTACACGTCGGATTTTCCTGAGATATGTTTCGACGGCCGCCCAAGAATACGCTCAAATTCGGCATAGTCAAGAACGCGGCGAGTCCGGCATCCGATAGGGCCTCCCGTATCAATCTCCTTAGTGCAGGTGGGTTTTACCTGCCATTTCAGCGGGTATGAGCTGGCTCACTCCGGTGTGACCTGCACTTCTCTCTCGTCCGCTAGAAGCCTGACGAGGGAAAAGAATACAGCTCCACATCCGGATGAACCGAAAAATATCCTTCGTTTTCGATGATTTAGAAGATCGAATTCTTCATTATAGGGTGAGGCACCAAGTGGCTTCTTTCCACTGACCAGGATGGTCGTCCGGAGAGAAGGACTGTGGTACAAATGAAGGGACCTGGCGGTCGGAAGCGCACGATAGGTCTCTATACCGGAGAAATCGAATGCCTCAAAAAAATATCATGCGGCAAGGAAGAAATTCTGGGCCCACACGTACTTCCCCAACATTTTCAGCAAGCGCTTTTAAAATATAAATCTATAATATCAATTAGATAGCAATTATCTGATGATTGATGGTTGAATAGCAGAGTGGATCAGAATCGTTTTTTCCCTGACTTCGAATTTCCTATAAGGAAGTAGAGGGTTTTTTTCTGTGCGGATGGTCCTCAGATCATGAATGACTATCACAGAACCCAAAAGACCGGCATCGGCAGAGGAGAAAGGAGGATTGCAGCTATGTGGGTGTTCACGACATGCGGATTTTACAGCGTCGTAAAGAAGTCGCACAGCACTGCGGACGAACTTGAGGTGAGAGGGCGTTGCAGGAAGGACCTGGAGGTATTGAAGAGGAAGACCGGAGCAAAGTCGAAGATCCTCGCGAATGCTGGGACGGATTATCCCTTCCGCGTCCGTATCAACCGGGAAATATGGGCCAGGTTTCTGGCTGAATTGGCCATGGAGATCGACTATCCAAACTTCAAGGATGAGGTGCTCTTCAATAAGGCTGAGAGCGCGCGGGCGAGGAAGCGCCGGCACAATGTCTACCATGAAGTGTGGAAAGCGCTGCTGTCGCTGAGCGAAACTTCATGGAAGAAGAAGCGATATATCTGGAGGGATCTGGAAGATCACGTGGAAGACGATCAGCATTTCGTGGATAGCGTTGCCCCCGACTCCAGCTCTGACTTACCGGGAACAACGAGTTCTCGCCGGAAGCCATCATCCCGTTTCCAGCAGTCGAAGTTCTGGGAAAAGTAAGAACCCGCCCAAGAGAGACCTCCGATTGATTTCATAACAACTACCATCCATCCGGCCCTGTTGGGTCGCTCTTTAGGATTCCATCACACCCTTGAAAACCTCATTGCATGAGAGGAGAAACGCATGGCTACCGTTGTTGATTTTCCTCGCCCGAGGACTCTACCTCCTTTGGATTGGGAGAAGCTTGAGAAGGAGAGGCAGGAGCGCTACCCGAAAATGCCGAGAACCGCTCTCAAAATCTTGAGGAAAATCGTTGAGGCGGAAGGACGGCGATCCAAGGATGGAGGAGAGCCCATCCTCATATTCGATATCCCCGACGATTGTTACGAGTATCCTCCGATCCCAGCCTGTTTCTCATCTCTCAGGAGTGAGATCGTCTGGGTGCTCGACCTCCTAGACCGGTTCGGCGGGGAATTGGCATACGGGAAACTGAGATGTTGCATTCGTCGGAAGAAGAAGCGACTTCCCGTCTTCATCGTGAAGGAGGTCTCCGAGGGGACGTCACAAGCTCTTGGAGCAGTATATCAGCACCAGTACGAGCACTATTACAAATCGGACGAGTGGATGATCCTTGGCAAGGACATGCCCGAACTCGACCTGATGGGGCTCATCATCAGGAAAGAGGAGGGCATGATGAGGTACATTGGCTTTTTCGACAAGGGGACAGCCGAGATTCTCTATTCTCGCCTAGGGGAGGGCGTTCCGCCAGAGGTTGTCCTCATGTTGGAGTGATCGAGACACAAACAACCCGAAGAGAAACATAGAGCAAGCCAGAAGAAAACTACCCCTTACCGCACCCATCGGTATCCCTCACCCAGTCCCATCTCTCCAACACCATAATCGCGGAGATGTCCATGAAGAAACATAGGGAGGACTATGACTCGTCGGAGGCACGCCAGCCAATCCGAGAGTTCATCCGAGAACACAAGGGAAAACGTTTTGTCCTCGACTGAGGTCATCTGGCGATCATCGGCGATGCTCGAAGCAACACGATTGTCATCACTGCTGCTGGCAAGGCCGTTTGTCACAACTGTGCATATTGAACTGAACAAACCGAACAGGAGGAAAGAGATGCATACGACACTTCAAAAAGCTGCGGAAATAGTGACGGATTTCGGTCAGGGGAACTGGGATCAGACGATTCCGGCATCACAACTGCAATTCGAGGACTTTGACCACGTTGCGGAGAAAGGAGCCGGAAAGATCTACAGAATGATGAGCTCGGCCAAGCGACTTATATCCCAGCGACTCCGACTTCCAGTTGATTATCTTCAGCGCTGCCCACGGGATCTGCAGGCTCAGAACCTCAATTACTGGCTCCAGAGGCTGGATGATAGGCCCCTCTTCTGCCGGTTCAAGGGTGAGCAGGTCCGGGCCTTCTTCACGCCCCGCTACAAACCGATTGACAACACAGAGGTCATGGGAAGGGTCCTGGATGCCTTCGCGCCTCATACCAGGGTCGAGTTCAAGGTCTCCAACGAGATGATGCTCTTGAATATCCCGGACCACTCCATGGCGTTCAGGGTTCTTAATGAAAAGATGGTCCCCGGGAGCCACTTTTCCAATTCAGAAGTTGGGCTGGTCGCCTACAGTTGCAGCGTCTTCTACCAGCGGCTTATCTGTACGAACGGGCTCATCAGCGCCGACACCATCGCAGTCAAGACGCGCCATATCAAACGCAATGCCCTGGACGACTTCAACGCCACCATGGAGGAGGTCCGGCGGATGGCAATGGAACAAGAGGGCAAGATGAGACTTTCCATCGAGAGCAAAGTCGATCTCCCGCAGGCTTCGATTGTTTCCTTCGGCCGACGTTTTGGGCTTACCAAGGAAGAGATTCAGACGGTCCAGAACGCTTGGGAGCATGAACCTGGGGATACGCTCTGGAGCGTGATCCAGGCGTTTACCTATGCCGCAAATGGTAGCCACCTGTCGGCTGAGCAGTCCTACCACTTCCAGCGTACCGGCGGGATGATTCTGTCTCTGGTGAATTGAGCCGGAACCTGTGGAGGGCTCCGGTGGCGAAGCATCCATCAGGTCAAAGCTGCTCGAAACCAGCCCACAAAACCCGTTAACTTCAGCAATAAAGTTAGCGACCTGCCGGAACTCCAAATCTCTCCTATAGCCAACAACAGCAACGGTCCGCGTCGATACTGAGTGCTTCGGTATCGGAACGACCCTTTTATCTCGTTAAGTCTCGCCAGCTACGTGGTGAAAAGCTGGCGAGTCGAAAGGAGGAAGTATGTCATGACCAAAGGCAACAATGGGAACCATCCCGTCAAGGGAGCACTGATCAAGGTGGAACCGATCAAGACTCTGAAGGACATCAAGGCGATCAAATCACTTCTCGCAAAGAATCCCAGAGATCTGGCCCTCTTTACTCTCGGAATCAACACCAACCTCCGGGCGGTCGATCTCCTGAAGATCAAAGTCGGCCAGGTCAGGAATCTGAAACCCCTGGAGTCGATTGAGTTGAAAGAGCAGAAGACCGGGAAGCTGAGAAGGGTAACCCTGAACAAGGCCTCCGTGGATGCCGTCCGGAAGCTGATAGTCTCCAGGGACTATCTGGATGACGATTACCTCTTCCTCGGCCAGCGAGGACGATTGACCGTGCCGTCGGTCAACCGACTGGTGAAGCAGTGGTGCGCGGCCATTAACCTCAAGGGGAATTTTGGGGCACACACGCTGAGAAAGACCTTCGGGTACATTCAGCGAGTGGTTTTCAGTACCGGTCTCCCTGAACTGATGGTCTGTTTCAACCACTCGACCCAGAGGCAAACCCTTGAATACCTCTGCATTCAGCCGGAGGAGATCAAGAGCGTCTACGCAAACGAGTTGTAACGTTACCCGCCTTGCCAGATGAATATCTCGACCCGAACGCGCCCCCGGTAACCTTCTATCTACATTTAATCACCTTCGATGTGATCCAGGAAGGAGATGGAACGCTGCCGGTACGTTTGGGCTCATTCGTTTTCAGTCCATACGACATCAGGGAGATCAGTATGAAGAAGACCAAGGTTACGCAAATCCTTGCCGTCCACGAGGCGGCACACTGTTATCTGATATGTCTTTTCCGGAATGGCCCCGAATGGGTGAAGCTGTACAATCACAGGAATCCCGAGATACAGGGAAAAGTGTACTCACCCGGTGCGGCCATCACAAAGCATAACAGAAAAGCGGCTGTTCAAGAGATCCTCATTTGCCTGGCGGGCGCCTCTGCTGAGCTCCTCCTCGTGGGCTATGCACAAGGTTTTGAATCGGACACCGCGAATGCCTTGGCGACCCTCAAGTGCATCAAATCCGGGGCCAAGTACCGACACCTCCGCCTCTACGTGGAAGAGTTGCTCCCGTTCCTGGGCAAGCCGCGCACGTGGGGCAGAATCATGGCGTTGGCCGATAGATTGCTGCAGAAGAACAAGCTCACGGGGGAAGAGATTCAGGAGATCCTTCGCACAAACAGGCGCCTTGAACACCCGCCCTTCAGCGCTTCACGACTCCTTAGAAGTTGGAACTCAAGGTAACCCCGCCAATCTCCAGCTGGCAATGCTAGACCATCAATCGAAGAACCTTCTACCGGCGATGAGACCTCCGGGTCGGAAATGTCATGTCCGGGAGAACACTATGAGAGGATAAGCGTATGGGAATTGAGTTGTTGATTATCGGGCCGATCATTTGGCTGTTTTTCGGTTTGGTTTCCATGAGCATTGCGGGCAGCAAGAATCGAAGTGGCTGCCTTTGGTTCCTGCTGGGGCTCCTTCTTGGACCCTTCTCCCTTGCAGTGGCTCTCTTGCCATCATGCAGACCTTGCAGAGGCAACCGTCATGGTGACAGACCGATCCGAAATGGAATGAACCTCATGAGCTCCGAAAGGGGGGATGAGGCAAAAGAAATAGCTCTTCTTGACCACCAGGATTTGAGAGAAGACATCATCGATCTTACTGACATGGTTACTGACCAGTCAGACATCCCCCAATTCCCGCTTGAGGAGGAGACGAAGAAATGCCCGTTCTGTGCGGAGACGATCAAGCTTGAAGCCCTCAAGTGCCGATACTGTGGTGAATGGTTAGCCAAGATTCAGAAATAGCCGCAGAGGGAAATGATGACCTGTGGGGACATTTCTGGCCGACAGGATTCGAGCAGTAATGCCGCCCGACGACCTTATTGTGCGTCTCCAAGAAGAGGCTTGGACCATCGCCATTTGGAGGAAGAGTATGGATAAGAAATATCCGGACAGAATCACCGGAGCGCTAGAGTTGTGTGGAGAGGTGGATAATGGATGACCCATATTATCAAATATTCCGATTCATCTGGATCGCCACATCGTTGATCGGTGGCGCTTTCGGATACCTTGGCACCCACGGAGACTTCGTGGGTGTTTTTATTGGACTGGTCGCCGGTTGCGTGCTCGGGATGATCTTGGGGTTCTGGCTGCCGATCATCGCCGTGCTGATGGCCGTCTCGGGAGTTCTGTGGATAATTATGAAAGTGATAGGAGGGTGAGTATGGATAAGATTGATCGTTATTGTGGAAGTCTTCTGGGCCTGGCCTGTGGCGATGCTCTTGGAACCACCTTGGAGTTCAAGTCGCCTGGTACCTTCAAGCCCGTTACCCACATCGTCGGCGGTGGTCCCTTTCGCCTGAAGCCCGGTGAGTGGACGGATGACACTTCAATGGCCCTCTGCCTGGCTGAAAGCCTGATCGAGTGCAATGGGTTCGATCCTGCTGATCAGATGAAGAAGTATGTGAGGTGGTACCGGAAAGGGCATCTCAGCAGCAATGGGAGATGCTTCGACATTGGGAATACCACTCGTGACGCCCTGATGAGATTCCAGAGGACGGGGGAACCGTACTCGGGATCTACCGATCCACGGTCGGCCGGTAATGGATCAATTATGCGGCTGGCACCCGTGCCGCTGTTCTTTGCCGGTGATCCTGAAAAGGCCATCGAGAAGTCGGGAGAAAGCTCTCGGACTACGCATGGCAGCATCCTCTGCATCGATGCCTGCCGGTACTTGGGGGCGTTGATCGTTGGGGCCGTGAGCGGTGATAGTAAAGAGAAGCTTCTCTCTGAGCTTTACTGTCCTGTCCCTGGAATCTTCTATCGGAATCAGCTCCATCAGGACATCCATAAGATCGCCATCGGTTCTTTTAAGACAAAAAACCCGCCAGCAATAAAGGGCTCAGGATTTGTCGTCGCTTCGCTGGAGGCCGCTCTGTGGGCGTTCTACAACAGCTCGTCCTTTGAAGAAGGCTGCCTCAAGGCGGTCAATCTCGGTGATGACGCCGACACGACGGGCGCTGTGTATGGACAGCTGGCCGGGGCGTACTATGGCGAGGAGGGGATTCCGGAAGGCTGGCGGAAGAAGATAGTGAAAAGAGAACTGATAGTGTCGTTTGCAGGAAAGCTTTTTGAACTGGCCGGTGCAGTGCCCTGAAAGTTGCGCACCGGAGACAGCGGGCCGGATTGAATCGGCGAACCCCGGAGGGGAATCCTTCCGGGGTTTTGTTTTTTCGAAGAACACCCCATGTGATCGGATGCATCCGAGTCAGTACCGAAGACCAGGACACCGAGAAGAACAAGTCTGATATCCTCCGCCGTGCCAACGACAAGGAACTCGGCCTTGTCGAATGGATCTAAGAGAAGATCAACGGTACAAAGGACTGGCGCAAGAGGGAGATCACAAAGGTTATCAGAGTTGCTCTGGCAATTGTCAGTTTACAAAATATGCACCCTCGCCTCGGAGCGATCTCCTGTGGGCAATCCTGCCCTCGCCAATATCAGAGATTCCGCACGCACCATCCCCTGTATCTAAATGTCTTACCGTAATCGTATGGAGGGCCAAAGCAGGCGGGCATGATCGTCGCGAGGTCACCGTCCGTTGAGCCCGTCCAGAATTCGTCCCCTCTGGAACAGCTGAACACATCATCGCAGCAAGTGGGGTACTTATTGACCGAGAACACCGGAGCTATCTCAGCTAGGGATGGTAGCCGCCAGTCATCATGGCCGCCTAAGATCAGGTCTGAACAATACTGCTGGACTTCAAACCAGCTCCCACTCACCTGGCCATTGACTTCTTGCGGGTCAGCGGCCAATATTCTTTGAGTTCATTGACAATTTTCAAGGCGTGCGCTACCTGGTCATTGCGCTTCTTGGTCCATGACCACTGCCGCCGTTGAGTTTTTAGCAAGTGCATGTTTGTCCTTTCGATTCGACGTGGGATTTACTGTATTTTATGATTATTGGAGAAGAGCCTGGAGATCTTCCTGGATCTTCATCAGCATCAATTGACCCTCCACGTCGCCGCTGCGAATGATTTGCTGGATGGCGTCATCGAGATAACCTGGGATCTCGTGCTCATGATGGAGTCGGCCTTCGACGGTCTGCCGCTGATGCTCTGTTGACTCCCCTGCCAACAGTCGCGCAGATTTGATGATCTTGGTTTGGGCCGAGACCAGTTGCCGTAGCTGCTGAGGGGTAAGATTCTGTCCGAAAGTTTCAGGGTCAAGAAACCGCTCGACCTGGCGAAGTGCGTCCTCCAGAGGCTGCAATGATCGCCTCGCAATAGTTGATGCGCGGTCGGCCAGATCATCTGCCGCCTGGTTGATGCGCTCGGAAACCTTCTCGGAAAATGCCTGGTCAAGATCGGCAAGTTTCTGTTGCCAGCGATCAATTTTAGCCCATTTCAAGATCGAGGGCTTACTGACCTTGAGGCGCCTGGCAAGCTCGGAGAGCGAGACGGTTCCACGGTTTTCAAGGAACATGGCTTCAGCCTCTTTGCGAATTGCGGTTTTCATTCTGTGCCAAGCCTCCTTTGGAAAGACTGAATAATCGAGTGCAGAATCTCATGCTCATCCTCAGGGAAAACTGGTAATTCCAGTAACAGTTGCACCAGCAAGATCATATTTTGAGAAATAGAGTCCCGTGCCTTGTCTAGATCGGTCGGCATGATTCTTCTCCTTTTTGGGTTGATGTGCTCAAATTGGAATAATGAGCTTAGTTTTCAGGAATCGTCCGGGCGACCACAGGAGCTTTGGAATGTCACCAGGTGCCAGTGATCGGAGCCTTCTGTTTCTGACAGGCCACTGCTGCCGTTTCTGTCCATGCGGTCCAGGCACAATGCTGGTGCCTGGACCGGCGCAAACCTTTATCGGGAGCGGTTGTACCCAGGATGTCCGGGTTGTCCGGGCTATTTTGCCGAATCACCCACAACATCGATCTTTTGATCTCTTTTGCCGTCTGCTTTGGAAAAGAGAAAAGTGGATAAGAGTGTTTGAAAACTTTCTTAAATAGGACC
>CAZDKX010000073.1:0-4559 GCA_964505935.1 uncultured Syntrophobacteraceae bacterium | reverse complement strand
ATTTCGGGCGGCCATGAAATGGGCCACTGCGAGTTTTGCACGGACTTGTGCGGCCTCGCCGGATTTTTGAGGACGGGAAGGTTCATTGAGGGTCCGCCCATTCATGGTAAACCTTCCCATGGCTGCCGTGGATTGCCTAATTGCAGTGTTTTCTCCTATAGCTGCTCCCCCCCAGGATGAGGATCTCCAAGCGGAAGACGAGACGGTCCGCTATCGCAGTTGCCACAGTGGTTGAATCGAACACCTTTCCCCAGTCGGCGAACGGCAAGTTGGTAGTCAGCATCGTAGACTTCTTCTGATGCCTTGCGCTGATGACCTGGAAAACGAGGTGCGAGCCCTGTGGCCCAAGGGATAAATAGCCAATCTCGTCGCATACCAGGAGATCCGGAGCTTGATAATATTGGAGCTTTTTCAGAAGGGAATGGTCGGCCTCGGCCGCTATGAGGTGATTGATCATATCCATGGCGGTGGTGAAGAGAACCTTCACGTTGGCATTGCATGCAGCGCCTGCGATGCAGTTGGCCAGAAAGCTCTTTCCCGTCCCGGGATTGCCGATCAGAATCACGTCCATTCGCTCACGAACGAACTCCAGGTCCAACAGATGAAGGATTCTGTTCTTCTGCTCCTTTCTTGATTTGTGATGCTCAAAGTCGAACTGGTCGATGGTGACCCTTTCCGCAAGTCGTGATTGCTCCCAGCGGAGCTTGATGGCCGCCTGCCATCGTCTCTCCAGCTCGAGGTCCGCCAGGCGATTCAGGATTTCAAGCAAACTCTGATTCTTCTGCTGAGCATCAGCGAAAACGCCGTCGATGAAGTTCGTCATGCCTTTGAGTTGTAGTTTATTGAGCTTTGCCTTGAGCTCATCGAGATCGACCATGCTGTTTTCTCCTTTTAACGGCAAAAGCGTCGTATTCGGCAAGAGAGGGCTCCTCCAGTCGGATGCGATTGAGCTCTTCCTGGTTGAGCTTGACGGGAGGGTGCACCCCCCAAGGGAGTCATTTCCTGGTAGAGGATGTTTTGGATGTAATCGGCGCCGTAGGCGTTGTGGGCGGTGGCCTGTCTTATAGCTTCGATAAGGGAGCCGGCGCCGTATTCGTCTTTGAGGGCCAGTAGGGTTTGGATGCTTCTTTTCAAGGGCAGCCGAGCTGCTGAGAGGCGCTCAAGATAGACTTTGACTTCTTCGCCGAGGCTGATGAGCAGAGCGGCATCCTGGGCCTGCCAGTGCTTTATGCGGTGCCTGCGGGCCTCCTCACGATGCGGAGGGGACTCGACGCGCTCTCGCCTCAGCCATGAGCGGATATGGACGGCAACGGTTCTATCCTTGAAGTAGATGGTGACGGTATCGCGGCCTGCTTTGACCACGACCTGTTTACCGATCAGCCAGGGAGGAACGGTGTAGGTATTGCCGTCAAAACGGACGGAGAAATCGGTGTGGACCTTGGCTGCCTGCGTATCACGACAGTCCGGAAGGACCTCCGGCAGAGGAATCATCGCCTCGGGTCTGAACCTGAGGGATGGCTTCTCGCCTGTGGTTTCGTGTACCCTCACATTGGCGATCTGATCCCTCCAGTGGTTGGCCTGGGATTGTACGTCCGCAAGGTCCCTGAAAGATCTCAGAGGCCAGAAGTTGTGGCGAATGTAGTGGATGGCTCCTTTCTCGATTTTTCCCTTCTCATGGGCCTGGCCCCGATTACATGCCAATGGAACCTTCTTGAAGGGCCGAAGGAAGGAGAGAAAAGCATCGTTGAAGCGGATGAGGGGACCGTCCCGCTCGATCACGGCGGTGAGCATGTTGTCGTGAACAAGCCTCTTTGCGGCACCCTGAAAAAAGATGAATCCATTGAGAAGAGCCCGGTGAAGGGTTTCCTGTCTCTGGGAATGGGTGAACTCGAGGTAGAGCATCCGGCTGTGGGATTCGATCAGGGCGAGGCAATAGAGCTTTCTGCAAGTATTTCCGTAAGGAAGGGAGCCGAAATGGCCCCAGTCAATCTGGATTTCCTCCCCGGGAGGGGGCTCGTAGCGGATGAAGGCACGCCGCTCTTTCTTTGCCGGGCGCACCGTGCGCAGATAATCCTTTAAAATGGTAGTGCGGCCGTCGAATCCCATGGCAGCGAGTCTTTGCCGAATGACCTCGGAGCTGGCCTCGGGATCCGTGGCAAGCAGACGCACTATTTCATCTTTAAAAGGATCAAGCTTGCTCGGCCTTTTCAGGACCGGTTTTTTCCGCTCGGGGTTGACCAGGTATTTGGCCACGGTGTCGCGGCTGAGAGAGAGCGCCCTGGCTATTCTCCTTAGGGACCGACCTTCATGATGAAGCCGGTGGATTTCAAAGACGGTACGCTCATCGATCATGACTTGCCCCCGAAGGAACGCCTGCATATTTGTTGAACGGTTGCCGGATCACATCTTTCCATGTCTTCCCTGGTCGTGAGGAGGAGCCTGGCCTCCCATGACGGTCTTTCCGGGAGCGAGAGCACCTGGAAGAAACGACCGTCAAAGGCAATGAGGTCCTTGTCTATGAGTGCATCCCTGGCTTCTATGTAATCTTCAGTATCCATCTTTAGGGCCGCACAGATCCTGTCGAAGCTGTAAAATGACAGCCCGTCTCGGTCGGCAGCCAGGACCAGGAAGAAATAGAGCAGCAGCTCGTTTGAGCTGAGGGCAGCCAGAAATCCATCCTGAAGGAATCTATGCTCGATAAAGGCAAAGCTGCGGTTGATTCTCCGGACTCGCTGAGGAACCAAAAGTCTTTTCATCATGGTCTCCACTCCTTTCCGGGAAACCTTAGCGCGTGAGGGCGGGCAAGGCTATCGAGTCCTATTTTGCAAGATCATCGAGCCAAGGATTAAGTGACTGGAATAAGCCACACTTTCTGTGCCGACGCGTCCATCTTTGCAAGACTGACGCAATCGGGAACGAGATAGTAAGTGCCCTGTTTTAAAATGGAAAAAGACCTTAACGCGTCCATCTTTGCAAGATCCATCTGATGGTGACTTCGTCTCTTGTCTCGGACATTCTGAAGTTCGCGGTTTCTGCGGGTATAGGCCGGATGGTTCAGCCGATACTCTTTCCAGTAATCAGGATTCCGACCGCACCATGCTCTCTGGCAGTCATGTCGGTTTTGCTTGTAGTCGGGGTCGGTCGCGATCTTCTCCTTCTGCCATAGCCGTTTCCTTACGTTCTGGCAGGCCCTGCTGCTGCAGTAGCGTTGGTTCTTGACGCGTGGATTGGGGAAGAATAGGCACTTACAGTGTGCGCAACGGATTTGACGCTTCATGGCTTCCATACCTCGAAAGCCATAAAGAACGCCTGCAACCGCTGCGGGAAAGGAAAACCTGGAAGTAAAAAAAGCAGAAGGAGGGAAGTATCAGGAACTTGCAAGCAAGGTAAAGACAGAGAAGAAAATGGCCGGCCTACTCCTGGCCGCCGGCGTGGACGGCTTTCTCACCGCCCATTACGGCCTTATCTCTCGCCGCCGGTAATACTAGACAGCACCCGCTATTTCTTTTTGTTGCAGGCACATTTGGAGGTGCATCATGAACGAGACACAGAGCAGCAAGAAAGGCAGAGGGAGTCGAGGCGCAGGTTTTGAATCAGGCGTGGTGAGCTTCTCGCTGGTCCTGAACATGGCCGACAGGATGGAATCGTTTTGTGACAAGCTGGACTTTCTCATTGAAGCCGGACTAGCAAGCGGCAACGACAGCAAACCGGAAATGGCGTTGATCCTGATCGAAGAGGCCGTTGCAAAGGCAAGGAAGGCCAGCAAGGAGTTTCTTGAGCTGGCCGGGACAGAGAGGGACGCGGCGGGCGGGAATGGTGTGCGAGTGGTTCACGACAAGGCCGCTCGGTTGGGGGAAGCCAAGGACCAGGAGACAAAAGCGATCTATGGCGAAGCCGAACAGAAAATGAAAGTCCTGTGGGCAGCGAGGAAATGACATCCGGCATGGGCGGTGTCAAGGCGGAGATCGGGCGATGACCTGGAAGGCTCGGCATGATCCGAATGAGGATGCAGGAAAGGTTCGTCAAAACGGATGGCCGGGCTATCCTGTGCGCGGACTCCCCGAGGATTGGCAGAACGGCGGCTTCAGAGTTGAGAACATGTTGCACTATGCCGACATCTGGGTATGGCGTGACAACGAGCTGTGGTTTCTTGAGTTCAACTTGGGCTGAAGGGCGCCGGCCGATTATGAATCACGGCATGGGACAATGACCAGAGGCAGGGCACCCGCACACGGAACCCTGCCTTTTGTTTTCGGGGGTGTTCACTGGAGATTCGTGCACAGGACGTGCACAGGAAAAATTAGGCACCCTCGAAAGAGTGCCTAACATGTTGATTCTATTTGGTGGGCCGTCAGGGACTCGAACCCCGAACCTCCTGATTAAGAGTCAGAATACAGCCAAAATGCACGGGTAGCCGAGAGTAGCCAAAAGGAAAAGATTGTAAGTCAAAACTATAACTTATCATCACCCTACGCTCCGCTGATCTTCACCATACCTACCATGTTTTGCGTATGCATCACACCATTTTTGGCAAAATTTTGGCAAAACTCTCTCGGTGG
>CAZDKX010000072.1:0-17433 GCA_964505935.1 uncultured Syntrophobacteraceae bacterium | reverse complement strand
GTCCTTTTCATGGGTCTTCGCGTGTCTCACCGGGACATGAGCAAATGCCCTGGAACTCAGGAACGGGCGGGATTTCCCCCCGGCAAACAACAGTTTTTCACGCCTTGCGGTGAGCGTCATGATGGAACGGTTCTTTTCAGAGTTACGCGTCAAGGTCCTGGTGATTCGTATCGCCCTCGGGGTAGTCTTTGCCTTCCTGCTGGCGCGGCTCTTCTTTCCCCGGGCGAGCCTGCTGACCATTTTCGCGCTTGCCGGGCTGTTGACCTTCGCTGCTTACGTCCTCGAGCTCTTCCATCGCGGCCGGAGACCCTAGGACTCAGAAGGAGCTCAATGGGGAGTGGAGGAGACGGAGGCTTTCCGGGTTTCGTTCTTGTTCGTTTCAGTTAGTTTTCGCTGGAAGCATCAGGGGGCATAATGGATTGGGAAAGGCCGCCTCGCCGAGGTACAAGGCCTGAGAATATTCAAGACCTTGAAAAGCTGTTTCGGGACCTGAAGAACCGCTTCGACTTTTCCGGAGTGCCGCGCAAGGGCCTGCCGCTTATCGTGCTGGGCGTCCTGGCACTGCTCGTGGGGCTGAATTCTTACTACATCGTCGAACCTCAGGAAACGGCGGTGGTCCAGCGTTTCGGTAGATTTACCCTCACTGCTGAGGCGGGGCTCCATTTCAAGATTCCCTTTGGTGTCGAGACGGTGCGAAAGGTGGTGACGGGGCGGGTCTTGCAGCGTGAGTACGGCTATCGTACGACTCAGCCCGGGGTGCGATCACGTTTTGTGGAAAAGGGTTATGAAGAAGAGTCCATGATGCTCAGCGGGGACCTGAACGTGATCGACCTGCAGTGGACGGTGCAGTACAAGGTCCAGGACCCGGTGGCGTTTCTGTTTCAGGTCCAGGACGTGGAGGGGACGCTGGACGACATTTCCGAGTCTGTGGCGCGAAGGATTGTGGGAAATCGCTACGCCGACGAAGTGCTCACCGTGGGGCGTTCCGCGGTGGCCGAAAAAGCGCGGAGCGAAATCCAACAGATCATGGACCATTACCAAACCGGTCTGCAGATCGTGACCGTCAAGCTTCAGAACGCCAACCCCCCAACCCCGGTGAAGGCGGCTTTCAACGAAGTCAACGAGGCGCGTCAGGAAAAAGAGCGCATGATCAACGAAGCGCAGCAGGTCTACAATCAAAAGATTCCCAAAGCCATGGGGGAAGCTCGGCAGACGATCACCCAGGCCGAAGGGTATGCTCTCGAACGGATCAACCGCAGCGAAGGGGAAGTGAGGCGGTTCAAGGATATTCTCACCGAGTACGATAAGGCCCCCGATGTCACCAGAAAGCGGATGTATCTGGAGGCCTCGGCGGAGCTGGTGGGCCGGATTGAACATCTCCTGGTGGTCGATGAGAACCAGCGGGGCTTTCTGCCGCTCTTCGATTTGAACCGTTTTGCCACCGGCGGGGGCGATCAGAAGAGATCGGGGGACCCGTCATCCCCGCAGGTAAACCTGAAAAGCGAGTGAGCTTGATGATGGTTTCCGGATTGCGGTTTCTCATTCCCGTCGTGTTGGTGTTGGCGGTTTTTGTCAGTGGTGCCTTCTTTGTCGTGAACGAAACCGAGCAGGTGGTGATCACCCAGCTGGGAAAGCCGATCGGCGAGCCGATCACGAAAGCGGGCCTGCATTTCAAGATCCCCCTCATCCAGGTGGCCAACTACTTCGAAAAGCGGATCATGAAATGGGATGGGAGCCCCAATCAAATTCCCACCAAGGACAAGAAATATATCTGGGTGGATACGACGGCGCGATGGCGGATCAAAGACCCTCTGCTGTTTTTAAAACGGGTCGGGAGTCTCACTACGGCTCACAGCCGCCTGGACGGCATCATCGATTCGGTGGTACGGGACCATGTTTCCGACAACGACCTGGTGGAACTGGTGCGCAGTGAAGGCTGGGAAGAGGCCAAACAGACCCTGCGGGAGGCCGGTATTCCCGACTTTCAGCTCCTCGAAGCGGCCAGCGAGGGTGCGGCGGGCGATGAAAACGATCATCTCACCAAAGGCCGCGAAAAGATCACCCGGGAGATGGTGGCCGATGCTTCGAGACTGCTGCCCGAATTCGGGATCGAGCTCATGGACATTCGCATCAAACGGATCAATTATGTTGAATCGGTCCAGCAGAAGGTTTTCGACCGGATGATTTCCGAACGCAAGCGGATTGCGGCCCAGTACCGGTCGGAAGGAGAGGGGGAAAGGGCCGCCATTCTGGGGCAGATGGAGCGGGAGATGGCCAAGATCACCTCGGAAGCCTACCGTAAATCCCAGGAGGTTCGTGGAAAAGCGGATGCGGAAGCCACCCGTATCTATGCCGAGGCTTTCGGGAAGAATCCAAGGTTCTATGAGCTCTATCGCACGCTGGATTTCTACAAGAGTTTTAATAACCCCAGGAGTTCCTTCGTCCTCTCGACTGATGCCGACATCTTCAAGTATCTGAAACGAAGTACTGAACTGCCGGGGAAGTAATTCAGGGAGTCCACCATGGCCTTTTACGAAGAGAATCCCAGTAATGTCGCCAGGGCCGAGCTGGTCCTGGCCATTCCCTCCTGCAATGAAGCGGGGACCATCGGTCATACCACCATGCAGGCGGCCAGGGGATTAACGGAATACTTTGGGGACCTGGAAACCGTCATCATCAACTGTGACAATCATTCCACCGATGGGACCAAAGAGGCGTTCTTCGCGACCCCTTCCGAAATTCCCAAGATCTACCTGTCGACGGCCCCCGATCAGCACGGGAAGGGGATAAACCTGCGCAATCTGTTCGAGAAAGTCCGAGCCCTGGAAGCACGCATCGTGGTGGTACTCGAAGCCGATATCCGGAACGTGGCCCCTCATTGGATCAAGAACCTGGGAGAACCCGTCCGCAAAGGGGCCGGCTATGTCTGCCCCCTCTATGTGCGCCACAAATACGAAGCGACTCTTACCAGTTCGCTGGTTTACCCATTCATGCGCTGCCTTTACGGGCGGCGGGTGCGCCAGCCTAACGTGGGGGATTTTGGTTTTCGGGGCGACCTGGTGGAGGCTTTCTTGAACTCACCGGTGTGGACGGAGGCGGTGCAGCACTACGGCGTTGATATCTGGATGACCACCATCGCCCTGAATGCCCGCCTGCCCATTTGCCAGTCGCTCATCGGGGCCCCCAAGATGCATCGCGTGAAAGATCCCTACGCCCACCTGCCGGTCCTTTTCCCCCAGGTGATCCGCACCATTTTTGACCAGATGATCCAATATGCCAGCTTCTGGCGCCAGGTTAAATGGAGCAAACCCACGCTGCTGTTCGGGACCGATATCCATGATATCGAGACCCCCGTGCCCACCGAAGTCAACGTCGAACGCCTCCATGAGCGATTCCTGCATGGCTTCGATAAATACGCCGGCATGTGGCAGGAGATCTACGATCAGACCGTTTGCCCCAAACTGCAGGAAATCCGTACCCTGGGCCTGCAGCATTTTTCCTTCCCAACACAAACCTGGGCCAGGATTCTGTTTGATGTCGCCAATGCCTATCTTCGAGCGGACGAAGCCAAACGCACACTCCTGGTGGATTCTCTCCTCCCCCTCTACCTTGGAAAGGTGCTCTCCTTCGTGAAGAAGACCGAACGGATGTCCGTGCAGCAAACGGAAGATTATGTGGAAAACGAATGCACCACCTTTGAGGAAACCAAGCCTTATCTGCTCAAGGTATGGGAATAGGGTTCAACACCAGCGGAGGAATGATTATGCCTAAAATCCTGGTCGTCGACGATGAAGAGCACATCCGATTGCTCTATTCAGAGGAGCTGAAAGAAGCGGGCTATGAGGTCATCACGGCCGAGAGCGGATACAAGCTGTTGGAACGCATCGATGAAGAAAAACCGGACCTGATCATCCTTGACATCAAGATGGTGGATTACAACGGTCTGGACCTGCTCCAGGATATCAGAAATCGCTTCTATGACCTGCCGGTCATCCTGTCGACGGCGTACGACACCTTCAAGGAGGACCTGAAGTCGATTGCCGCCGATTTCTATGTGGTGAAAAGCTTCGATCTGACTGAGCTGAAAAAGAAAATCACCCTGGCTCTGGAGACCCGCCTGCCATAGGGTTGGCTGTTAGCTGTTGGCTCATGGCCATGTGGCAGCACAGAGGTTGTTCGATGCTGTTTTTGTGCAGCAGCCTCCCATAAGCGACTGTCCAAAACAACCGGGCGGCTTTGGAGGGTGGGTTGCGCCTACCGATTGGGTTGCATGTGGGCACAGCCCACCCTGCGCTCCTGATATTTTTCTTGTGATTATTCAGCGGACCCTGACGGTCCAAAGGTATCCCGCCAGGGTGGCAAAAATGATGTCCCCGGCCCACACCCCTACCAGTGCCGGCAGAATTCCCGCCGTGGCCAGCGCCGTTCCCAGGTGCAGCACCAGAAAATAGAGGGAGGCCACGACCAGTGCGACCCCCAAGCCGACGGCGAGGCCGCCGTGAAGACCCTGGCTCAACGCGATGGTTACTCCCAGGAGAGCCACGATGAAGGTCGTCAGCGGCATGGCGAGGCGCATGTGCAGCTCCACCTCATAGGGTCTGGCGTTGTAGCCCTCGGTCCTGATCTTATGTGTATAGTGATAAAGATCAAGCCAGTTCAGTTCTTCCGGTATGGTTTCCAAACGGGCGAAATCCGCGGGCGTTTCCGCCAGGGCCAGCGGCCGTTCCGCAAACCACTCCTGGTCCACCCGGGATTCGGTGAAACGCAGGATCAGACCGTCTTCGGCAATCCAACGCTGGTCCTGCCAGCGAACCCTTTTGGCGTCCAGCCGTTCGGTCAGTTGAAACTCCCGATTCAGGTAAAAGAGTGACACCCTCTCGAGACTTTGCTGGTCCTTGTTATAGAGGCGAATCTGATAGATGCCATGCTGGCCCCGGTACCACACGTTCTCGTGGCTCCACGCCAGTGATGCCTTCTGGTTGAGGACCTCGCTCTGCCAGATCTGCTGGGCCTTCTGATTCATGGCTCGCGCCAGCGTCTCGTCAACAAGCAGGTGAACCAGAGAGAGTCCGAGGGCGGTCAGGAGGATGGGGGCGGCATAGCTGGCAGCCCTGATTCCGGCGGTTTCCAAAGCGATCAGTTCCCGGTTGCGTTTGAGGATGCCGATGGCGACCAGGGAGGCCAGGAGGGCTGCCATGGGGATCGCCTGCGTGACAATGAAGGGCAGCTTCAGCATGAAGTAGGAGAGAATACCGGCGGCGTCAACGTGTTTTTCGAGCAGATTATCCACCTTTTCGAAAAAATCGATGACCAGGTAGAGGCCGACAATGGCGCCGAGAGCGAGGCCAAAAACCGGGAAGAAATGTTTCAGCATGTAGCGGGAAATGATCTTCATATCAGGACTCAGGATGCCGGGGAGAAGAGGGAGCACCGACCCGCTTGAGCCGGGGGAGCGGCCAGTTGCGGCAGAAGCTGCCGAGGTCCAGGGGAATCTCCCGCTGCACCTTGACCCAGAGGAGAACGGCCACCAGGGTGGTCAGCAGGTTGGGAAGCCAGACCGCAAGAAAAGGGGAGATGATCCCGTTTTCCCCCAGTCCCTTGCCTGCGGACAGGACGATATAGTAGGTGAGAAAGACCCCCAGTCCGAGAGTGATACCGGCCATGCGTCCGCTTTGACGAAACATGGCTCCGAGAGGCGCTCCCACCAGGCCGAGCAGCAGGCAGCTGAGGGGGAGTGCCAGGCGACGATGGAATTCCAGGGCATAGCTCACTTCGTAGTCCGGTCCCTTTTCCCGCATCTTCATCCGCAGTTCGCTCAGGTTCATCTCCCGGCGCCCTTTGGTAAGTCGCGAAGAAGCTCCAAAGAGCTCATCCATGGAGAGGGCCAGGTCATAGTTCTTGAAGGTGATGGCCTGCGCATTCCGCAGGTCGTCCGCAACCCGCGTGATCATGCCGCTCGAAATCTTGAAAATGAGCTGGCTCAGGTCCGGAGGATAGGCGATTTGGGCATGATCTGCCACGATGACTACGCCGACCTCCGGCTGCCGGTTGTCTTGGACGAAAACCCCTTCAATCTTGAGATGAGCAGCGTCCACCGACTTGAAAAAGAAGACAATCTTGGGAACGATGTCAATAAAGGTACCCTCTTTCAGCAGCACGGGGAGTATACTGCGGCCGAGGGATTTGAGCTTGATCTCAAAGGCCCGGTTGGCCGAGGGCATCAAGCAGACCACGTTGAGGAAGGAAGACACAGTGGTGATCACCAACAGGGAAATGATGGCCGGGAAAAACTGGTGAAAACCGATTCCTGCCGCACGCAGGGCGACCAGTTCATTATCGCTGTTGAGGCGCACGAAAGCCAGGAGCACCCCTACCAGGGTGGCCATGGGAAGAGCGTAGAGCACCAGATTGGGCATGGCAAAGGCCATGATGGCTGCGAGATCGCCGACGGTCACCGAAGAAGTGAAAAGATAGCGGGTGAGTTGGAGCAGCCGTCCCATGATGAGAATCAGGCTCAACCCGAAAAAGCACACCCCCAGAGGTACAATCTGCTCTCTGATCAGGTACTTGTACAGGGTCTTTTTCATCTCGGCCAATCTAGCGGAAAGACCCGGTTCAGGTCAATGTGAAAAGGGTGGCGCGAAAGAGGGGAGGATCGGCTTTTGGTCTGAAATCATGCAACTTGACAGAAGATTTTGGCGCATGGTATCGGGGGATGCTGCTGGTTGGCTGGAAATGGCGTTTACCTTTCTCCCGGAGAAGGTACAATCCCAATCATCAAGAACGGTGGCGAAAGCATGGCTAAAGAAAGAGAAAAAATGAAGAAGTTGAAGCGTTCCGATGGATGGGAAGACTCTCCCCTGGTCTCCTCCAAGAGCTTCGAGGCGGAATTTGACGAACTGGATGATGAGATCATCGAACTGGATGATGAGATCATCGAGTTCCCCGCAAATGGCGTCGAGGACCATGAGGAACCGGGCTTCGATGTGGAAATCCTGGATACGGACCGGCAGCTGGATCTGAAGGAGAACGGGGAGAAGATGGAGTCGGAAGAGGAATTCCTCCTCGAGGAAGACCTCCTCAAGGAGCTGCCCTTCTTTCAGGACGAACCGGCCGAAAGCAAACCAGCGAGGAGTCCTGCCAGAATGCCGGCTGAACCGACGCTGGCAAGCCCTGCCGAGATGCTCCTGTCGGATACCACCGAAGAACTCCCCGAGGTTCCGGAAACGCCTGAGCCGGCGGCACCGGCGGTCGCAGCGAAAGCCCCCGAGCTTGAAGGACCTGTTCCGGTTGCTCCCGGTCAGCTGCAGGAAGTCCCCATCGAACCGGAACCCTCCCTCGAGGATTTCATGACGCAACTCGAAGGCCGGTTGCTCGATACCGTGCGGGAACTCGTTGAAGCGCGACTGCCCGAGATTGTGCGCACGGTGCTGAGAGAAGAGATCGAACGCTTGAAAAACGCCGGGGAGACGGAAGCATAGCGCTGATGAATAGACCACGCGGAGAGCATGTCGATGAGTGAAGGCAATTTGCCCAAGGCTTATGCGTTTCATGAAGTTGAATCATACTGGTATGCCCGGTGGGAAAAGGAGGGAAGGTTCCACGCCGGTCTCGACGGCTCGAAACCGGCCTTCAGCATTGTCATTCCCCCTCCCAATGTGACCGGGCAGCTGCATATGGGCCATGCCCTCAACAACACTCTGCAGGACATTGTCTGCCGGTACAAACGACTGGCGGGTTTCGAGGTCCTCTGGGTGCCCGGCACCGACCACGCCGGGATTGCCACGCAGAATGTGGTCGAGCGGCAGCTGGCGGCCCAGCAGCAGACGCGGCATGAACTGGGTCGGGAAGCGTTCCTGCAAAGCGTGTGGGACTGGCGGGCCAAATATGGGGGCATCATCATCAATCAGCTCAAACGCCTGGGCGCCTCCTGCGACTGGGAGCGGCAGCGGTTCACCATGGATGAAGGCCTCTCACGGGCGGTCCGTCAGGTATTCGTAAGCCTTTATCAGGAAGGCCTCATCTATCGGGGCAAGCGGATGATCAACTGGTGTCCGCGCTGCATAACCGCTCTCGCCAACATCGAAGTTGAGGGCGAGGAGCTGGATGGGCATCTCTACTATGTGCGCTACCCGGTCATTGGCGGCAAGGGGGCGGTGGTGGTGGCGACTACCCGTCCCGAAACCATGCTGGGGGATACCGCTGTCGCCGTCCATCCCGAGGACCCTCGCTACAAGGCCTTCATCGGCCAGAAAGTGCTGCTGCCTCTGGTGGAGCGTCCCCTGCCGGTGATCGCGGACCCCTATGTCGACCGGGAGTTTGGCACGGGGGCCCTCAAGATCACGCCGGCCCACGATTTCAACGACTTTGAAGTAGCCCGGAAGCGTGGTCTGGACCTGCTCGAGGTCATCAATGAAGACGGGACCATGGGGGAGGCGGCCGGATCGTACGCGGGACTGGACCGCTATGCCTGCCGCAAGCGCATCGTCAAGGACCTGGAAAAGGGCGGCTTCCTGGTCAAGGTGGAAAACTACAAACACCGCGTCGGCCATTGCTACCGGTGTCAGAGTGTGGTCGAGCCCATGCTTTCCCTGCAGTGGTTTGTGGCGACCCGCTCGCTGGCTGACAAGGCCATTGCGGCGGTGCGTGAGGGCCAGACCCAGATCATTCCCGCCAAGTGGGAAAAGGATTACTTCCTCTGGCTCGAAAACCTCGAAGACTGGTGTATCAGCCGCCAGATCTGGTGGGGGCATCGCATTCCCGCCTGGTATTGTCGGCAGTGCGGTGAGGTCATGGTGGTCCAGGAAGAGCCGGTGAGTTGCCACCTTTGCGGCAGCGGGGACCTGGAGCAGGATGTGGATGTGCTCGATACCTGGTTCAGTTCCGCCCTCTGGCCCTTTTCCACCCTGGGCTGGCCCGAGGAGACGCCCGAGCTGAAGCGGTTCTACCCCACCTCGGTGTTGGTGACCGCTTTCGATATCCTCTTCTTCTGGGTGGCGCGCATGATGATGATGGGCCTCCATTTCATGAAGGAGGCACCGTTTCGCCAGGTCTACGTGCATGCCCTGGTCCGGGATTCCCAGGGCCAGAAAATGAGCAAGTCCAAGGGCAATGTGATCGATCCGTTGATCATCATGGATCAGTACGGTACCGATGCCCTCCGCTTCACGCTCACCGCCCTGGCCGTGCAGGGTCGGGACGTCAAACTCTCGGAAGAACGCATCGAGGGCTACAAGCATTTCATCAACAAACTCTGGAACGCTTCACGCCTGGTGCTGATGAATCTCAAGGGCTTGCAGGAAATCCCGGAGCTGCCCCGGAACCCTGAAAAGCTCATGCACCGCTGGCTGCTGAGCCGCCTGCAGCGGGTGATCGGTGAGGTCCGGGAGGCGGTGGAGGGCTATCACTTCAATCAATATGCCCATGTGCTCTACCAGTTCGTGTGGCATGAATACTGCGACTGGTACCTCGAGATGATCAAGCCGGACTTTTACGGCGACGACACCGCGGCCCGGCGCACCGCCCAAACCATGGTGCTGAAAGGCCTGGAACAGATTCTCCTCCTGCTTCATCCCGTCATGCCCTTCGTGACCGAGGAGATCTGGCACAAGCTCCCCTCCGCCGGCGAAAGCATCATGCTGGCGTCGTTCCCAGTTTTCGATGAGACCATGGTTGATACGGAAGCCGAGGAGCAGATGGCACTCATCATGGAGGTGGTGACCGCGATCCGGAACATCCGGGGCGAGATGAACGTTCCTCCGGCGACTAAAGTGGAAGTGCTTTGCCTGGCGGAGGGGGCTGCCGAGAGGGAGCTTCTCCAGGAGCATGCGAGCACCATTTGCGATCTCAGCCGCCTTGCCCGCCTGCAGCTGGCCTCGCCGGGCGAGGTCGGTAAACCACGCATGGCGGCCGGGGCCGTTGCCAGGAATGTCGAAGTCTTTGTGCTGCTGCAGGATGTGTTGGATTTCGACAGTGAGTCCAAACGCCTCGAGAAGGAGCTGACGAAGCTGGAAAAGGAATTTGGCTATACCAAGAAGAAGCTCGCCAACGAGGATTTTCTGCGGCGGGCACCGGCCGAGGTCATCGAGAAGGAACGCGAAAAAGGCACCCGCCTGCGGGAAAAACGCGATAAACTCAAGGTCCTCCATGAAAAGCTCAAGGTCCTCCGGGACAGTGCGACCGTGAAGGAATCGTGATGGACCGCACGGACCTGCTCCTCTGGCTGGCCCTTCAGGAAGATCTCGGCCACGGTGATGTGACCACGGAAGCGGTGGTTGACCCGGACCGCCCGGGAAAGGCCGTCGTCTTTGGGCGGGAACCGTTCGTGCTCTCCGGTTCCAAACCCTTTTGCAGGGTCTTCGGTCTGGTCGATCCCGCCGTGGAAATCACCAGTTGCTGCCGCGATGGCGAACGGATTGAGGCCAATGTGCCGGTTTTCCGACTCGCTGGCGCCATGGCGTCTCTCCTGACCGGGGAGCGTCTTGCCCTCAACCTGCTGCAGCGCCTTTCCGGCATCGCCACCCTGACGCGGCAGATGGTGGATGCCATGAGTGGCACCTCCTGCCGCCTGCTCGATACGCGCAAGACCACCCCCCTCTGGCGGGTCCTGGAAAAGGAAGCGGTGCGCCATGGCGGGGGGACCAATCATCGCTTCGGCCTCTACGACGGCGTCCTCATCAAGGACAATCACATCGCAGCCGCGGGCGGTGTGCGCGAGGCCGTGCAACGAGCCCGGCGACGCGTCGCTCACGTCCTGAAGGTCGAAGTGGAGGTGGAAAACCTGCGGGATCTCCAGGTTGCCCTCGAAGCCGGGGCGGACGTGGTCCTCCTGGATAATTTCTCATTAGCGGACCTGAAAGCAGCCGTTGTTCTGACGGGCGGGCGCTGCCTCCTGGAAGCCTCGGGGGGCGTCACTCTCGAACGGATTCGCGCCATTGCCGAAACGGGGGTCGATTATGTCAGCTGCGGCGCCCTGACCCACTCCGCCCGCGCGATTGACGTCAGCATGGAATTCACCGACCAGCCCGTTTGACCACAATTTTATCCACGAAGTCACACGAAGGTCTGCGAAGACACACGAAGGGATCCTCTGGTGCGTTTGCGCTCTGCCTCGAAGGAATCCAGGCGGCGTGTTCTTTAGGTGCGAGATTCAATGCGCCTGCATGGCAAGAAACCGTGACGTCTTCTTGAAGCTTTTCAAGATCAGTTAGTGCCCAGCAGGTACTGGATGAGGTACGCAACCCCGGCTAGCGCCGCGAGGCCGAGACAGAACCATAAGGCGGCCATAATAAAAGGCCGGCCATAGTCATTCCACGGTGCGGCCGGGTCGGGCGCTCTCTGGAAGAGCGGGCGAAAATGGCCCTGAGGTTCTGGCTCTGGTGCCGGTGCCGCGCTCAGTTGTGCTCCGCAGTTGCGGCAGAACCGGTCATCTGATTCACAGGTGCTCTTACAGACGGGACATTCCATAAAGCGTCAACCAAAATAAGAGATAAAGCCATTGTGACACTATGGTGATTCTAGCCTCCCCGGGAAGGGAAATCTTCACCACGCTTCGGAGCGACTCTGCCTATCTATTCCAAATGAAGGATTGGCGCAAGTTCCAATCGCTGGTCCTCTGTTGACAGGGGCTTCCCTCTTTAGTAGCGTCGGGATAATAAAGGTCTTGTCAGCCTGATCTCTGCCGTGGGGTGTTGGCACCGGCGCCGTGAGGGGGCGCGGCCAAGATCCGGACAGCGTGCGAGATGCTGACGCTGGCAGGTCGCTTTTCCCCTGGCACACTGGAGGAAATGATGCCAAACGATGTCCCCACGGGTGAGACTCGGCAACCATCGCTCGAACGCCGCCTGGCGACGATCCTGATCGCGGATGTGGCCGGGTACAGCCGCATGATGGGCGAAAACGAAGAACAGACGGTGCAGGTCCTGCGGGGGCATCGGGAGATCTTTGACGCCCTGCTCGCGCAGCATCGGGGCCGCATCTTCAATACGGCGGGCGATGCAATCCTTGCCGAATTCCCGAGCGCGGTGGAAGCCGTTCGCTGTGCCACCGAAATCCAGTCGGCCCTGCGCACGCGCAACGAGCACCTGCCCGAGGAGCAGCGCATGTGGTTCCGCATCGGGGTGAACCTCGGCGACGTCATTGTGCAGGGCCATGATCTGCTCGGTGATGGCGTCAATGTCGCCGCCCGCATCCAGACCATCGCCGAACCTGGAGGGGTGTGCATTTCGGGGAGCGTCTACGATCAGATTCAGAACAAGCTGTCGCTGCAGTTCCGACTGTTGGGCGAACGCAGCTTCAAGAACATCGCCCAGCCGATCCGCACCTTCTCCATTGCTGAAGTGGAAGGAGCGGCCCTGCCGTCGCCGAACGCACCGGTTCGCGCAAAGTCCAGGAAGGTATTCGGAATGATCGCCGTCTTCGGTACCCTCATCGCCGTCGCCGGCGGCTTTTGGATCTTCCGGGAATACGATGTGCGCCGCACGGAAGAGCTTCGCCGGGCCGTTGCCGTCGAGCGCCAGGCAGGCGAGGAGCAACGCCAACGCCAGGCAGCGGAAGCAGAGCGTCAGGCAGCGGAGGCCAAACGCAAGGCGGCGGAAGAACAGCTTGCCGCCGAAGCGGAACGCCGAGCCAGAGTGGAGGCCGAGGCCAAACAGCGGCAGGCCCAGTTGGATGCCGAAGCGCAGGCAGCCAGGGAAGCTCTGGCACGGGCTGAGGCAGAAAAGAAGCGGCTCGATCAGGAGCTCAAACGGGCCGCGGCGGAGAAGCGGGCTGCGGAAAAGGCGATGGACAAGCCTCCCGGCGAGCAGGCGGCGGTGGCCAAAGCGGTTGCTCCCCAGCCCTCCAGCCCTGCGCCTGAGGCCGCTCCGCCCGCCAGGGAGCTCAAGGGGTCAGCTCGCTTCGATGGCGTGTACGAAGGCCAACTCTGCAGTGAGCGTCCCTCCAAGATGCCGGGAATGCGATGCTGGCCCTTGACCTTGCGAGTAGACGGGGGCAGGGTCCACGGGACCTGGACTCATGTCGTCACGCGCAAACAGGCGTCGGCGCGGGGAAGCATTGCCGCCGATGGTTCGGTCCTGGTCACCCTCGACAGCTGGACGCCCAAGGGTGATCCCGTTGATGGCTCCCTGACCGGAAACTGGGAGAAAAACGTCATCACGCTATCCGGCAAATGGAAAGGGGGCGCACCCGTGAGCGGTACCTGGAAACGCTCTTTCTGAGGTCTGCCTGGGACATGATGGAGGCAAGAGGTGCCCGCTGGCGTGAGGGCAAGGCTCGATGGCTTTTCAAGATTTTCAGGATATTTCAGACTGCAGACATCTCAGATGGTCATATCCTCGTTGTTCCAGCGCGGATCCGAAATCGGCGGACGAAATGATGCGCCCATCTTCATTCGAGAGTAACCGGGCTCCCTGGTCGATGCTGCCGCGGTTCGGCGTGAAACGATGGCTGGCTGCGATCCTGCTGGTGGTTTCGATCGCCACCCCGGCGCTGGCCGAGAAGTGGGCCTTTGCGGTCTTCAGCGACAATTGCTCGGGATTTACCGCTTACCGAAATGTTCTCAACGAGATTCGCGACCAGACTGTCAACCCAGATAAGAGGTATCCTTCCTTTGATTTCGTGCTGGCCTGTGGCGATGTGAGCCCCGCGGAGGAGAACTTCCGCATCTTCCGGGAGGCCTTCCACGGCGCCCCACCCGCCTATTTTCCCGTCCGAGGCAATCACGAACGCTCGCGTGATGTCCGTTTCCTTCTCGACAGGGTCCTGCCTCTGAACGGGGAGAGAATAAGCCTTCAGGAGCAAAAGGGCCTCAACTACTACGCGGACTGGAAGAGCGTGCGGTTGATTGTGCTGGATCAGTATTCCAGCTTGGGCAAAGCCTTCGACGGGGAAGCGGCGACCGCCTGGCTCAAAGGGGCCCTCGAAACCCCCGACCGCATTCGCCATGTGTTCGTGGCCTTTCACGAACCTTACCTGCCTTTCTTTCCTGACAGAGATCCCTTCTGGCGACTGCTGGTCGAGCACCAGGGCAAGGTCCGAGCCGTTTTCGCCGGGCATACCCACATCTACTACCGGCGGCGGTTTCCCGACCGGTACCGGGGCATCTTTTTCATCAACACCGGCAATGCCGGCCAGAACACCCACAGTGACGGCCGGCAAACCATCACGGAAGTCCTGATCGACGGCGAAAAGGTCTCTTTCCTGGTCGTTCAGGCGCCGGACGGCAAGCCCGAATTCAGCGTCCGCGAGCAGTGGTAGTGTCAATGGGTGTCTGCAGGCAAGGCCTGCTGATTTGGGCTTGAATCCTTCCTTCAAGGTAAAACCGGGGAAAGCGTAGCCTGGTGAGCCGTAGGTTTGGTTGAGTGGCAACGAAACCCAACAAACAGGGCGTGAGATGGCAGGTTGGGTTGAGTGATAACGAAACCCAACGAAGAGCGCGTGAAGACATCAAAGATCTTCACTCTGCACGAGTGTAAAGGGAACCTCAGCCCTCAAGCCACTCGATGTCGACAAGGTGTTCCACTTTCTTGAATTCCAGATCACCGGTCATGATCAGCGCACTTTGAGATTGTGCGGTAGCCACGGCAAAGCAGTCCGCGAACGCCATGGGATATTCCGCCTTGATCCTGGCCGCAGCGATCACGTCTTCGAAAGTGTTGCCAACGGTGGCGATCGGGAGCGCCGGCAGGATGACATCGAGGAAATACTCGGCCTTCTCGCGGCCTCTTCGCCGGTAAAGTATGTAATAGGCCTCTCCCACATTGATTTCGTTCATGAGGAGCGCCTCTCCGGCGGACTCTGCCAAAGCGAGAGCCTGATGCACCAACGTGAAGCCGGTCTCTTTGTTCAAATAAGCCAGTAAAGCAAAACTATCCAGCAGTCTTTTCCGCTTCACGCTCCCGGTCCTTTTCTCGCTCCTCCATAAGGGCCTCCGTAAGCGACCCCTCTCCCGTAAGAAAGCCGCAGTAATAATCTACGGGGTTGTCAGGCAGCGGCCTCAGAATCGCATGGTCGCCCTCAACCTTGATGAGAAGCTTCTTACCCGGAAGGAGCTTCAAGCGTTTCCTGACCTCTTTGGGGATCACGATCTGTCCCCGGTTTGACGTGGATACGATCGGCATACGCACTCTCCAATAGGGTGTTGCTATGACTACTAGATAACAAAAACCTACTATTCATATAATTCGATATTTCTCATACATTTTCTTAGGTGTCAACTTACTTTATGATCTGTCGGGTGATCTATCAATGAACCTACTCAAAATGTCCCTGCCAGCTGGACGAGTTTCTCGGAAAGCCGGCCGAGGTTGCGTTGGGCATCATGCTGTTCTACAATGTATCGCCTGCCTTCCCGGCCGATCCTGCTTCGTTTGGCCGGATCGGTCAGCAATGCACCGATGGCCTCCGCCATGGCCTCTCCTCCGTCCTGCGCCGCCAGCAGTCCCGTCCGATCCTTCACCACCACCTGCGCCACGCCGGGTGAATCCAGGGCAACTACCGGCAGGCCGCACGCCTGAGCCTCCAGGTACACCATGCCCAGGGATTCACCGATCCCCGGAAAAGCAAAAAGATCCGCCGCGGAATAGTACCGGACCATATCAGGGAGTGCTACGCCGCCGGTGAAAATGGTTCGGCCAGGCAGAAGCTTCCCTGCCAGGTCCCGTACGTACGCTTCCATGGGGCCATCGCCGACAACCAGCAGGGTGAAGGGCAGGGTGCGTCCTTCAAGTCGGGCCAGGGCGTGGAACAGGTAGACCAGGCTTTTGACCTTGACTCCAGGCCGGAAACGGGCGGCGGTCATGATGACCGTGGCATCATCAGGAATGCCATGCTGCCGCCGGAGTTGTGTTCTGGCTGCTTCATCAAATTGCAGAGCCTCCGGATTGATGCCCGGGGGCAGGTAGGTGATCCTGGGGGCAGGGATGATCCGTTGCAGGGCTTCAAGGTCGTTGCGGTTATTGGTGAAGACCGCTGCCGCCGTTTTCAGGGCCAGACGATTCATGTAGAAGCCCACTCGGGTCCCGGCGGCCTTGCGCCGCCGGGTGCTGTACATGGGCTGAAAGATGACATAGGGAATACGGCAGAGCCGACAGATGAGCGGTCCGACAAGGTCCGGCGACTTGTAGTAGCTGTGGTAGGTGAGCCAGAGATCCGGACGAAACCGGTGGGTTTGGCGCAACGCTTCGAAAACGCTGGCAACGACTTTGAGCCAGCCTCCCCCTGATCGCCAGAACCAACGGCTGCGAAACTGGATGATTTCGCGACAATCCTGCCCCAGGTCGTTCAAGGCCTGGTGCAGGTTGCGGGCGATGGTGAGGTCCCCGGAAGGGTGGGGGTGGGAGAGTGGTTTGTTGGGGCAGTAGAAGGCTATCTTGAGACTGGTGTCGGGTTGCGGGTTGCGGGTTGCGGGTTGCGGGTTGCGGGTTGCGGATGGTGGGGGAAGCAAGGGAGGACTACTCCAGGATTTTGGTTTCGAGAATACATACCAGCATGCATGAAGGGTGATTGGCCGGAAGTAAACCACCGGCTATTCACCCTTCACTTTTCACCCTTCACGCCTCACTCGAAGTTGCTTCATGGCGGCGCCACAGCGTCCTTAAGGAGGGCATACAGCCTCATGACACAGCGCCGATTGTCGAAGTCCGCCTCAACTTTGGCCCGGGCCCTCCGGATATGGTCTGCATATTTTTCCGGATGGAGGAGCATATCCCGGATCGCGGCTGCCAGGGCGACGGGATCGTCGGGTGGCACCAGGACGCCGGTGGCGTTATGTTCGACCAGTTCGGGGATCGCCGAGACTTGGGTTGCCACCACCGGCACCCCGGTAGCCATGGCCTCGACGAGCACATTGGGGATGCCGTCACGGTCCCCATTGGGGGCGACCTTGGAAGCCAGGGCAAAACAGTGGGTGCGACGATAGTGCTTGATGACCTCCCGGTGGGGCAGGGTCCCGAGCAGGGTTACGCGCTGCTGCAGGTCGAGGTCCCGGATCATGGCGACCAGCGCTGCCTGCATTTCCCCGCTGCCGATGTGGGTAAAGTGGAAGTCTAGCCCCGCCCGATGGAGGATGCTCAGGGCTTCGAGCAGGGTGTCGTAGCCTTTCTTGGGAACCAGACGGCCGACGGAGAGAATCTCGTAAGGGGGCCCGTGGTGCGACGTGGAGGCAAGGGTGAAAAGGCCCAGGTCAATACCATGATAGATAACATGGATGGGAGTATCGCACCCGGCGGCCAGCGCGAGGTCCCGCAGATAGGTGCCGTTGTAGTGGGTGCAGGTGACCACGAAGCGGGCCTTCTGGATTTTTCGCAGCAGTTGCGGAGGTTCCGTGATGTAGACGTCCTTGGCGTGAGCGGTAAAGCTGAAGGGCAAGCCGGTCAGCTCGGAAGCGAAGAGCGCTACCGAGGTTGGGGTGTGGCAGAAATGGGCGTGCAGGTG
>CAZDKX010000071.1:0-17641 GCA_964505935.1 uncultured Syntrophobacteraceae bacterium | reverse complement strand
GGCTGCGGGCGATTGCGCGCCATTTTTGAAGCCCCTTGAAATCCTGATCGGATTCAAGAACGGCAATGTTCGGCCCAGCGAGTTTAAACCCGATGCAGCGGCCCTGTCTCAATATGTCGCGACGTTACTGGAAAGGAGCCAGACATTAGCGAGCAACATCAATCTATTTTTCGACCCCAAGATACCACCGCCTAACCTTGATGGATTCGGTGCCCGGAGGTCCGCCTTGGCCCTTGCGAAGCGTTCCCAATGGCAGCAACAGTCACCAAACCCTCTCGATGGAGATATTGTTATCCCCGAGATTAAGACCTACTCCCACGTCGTCACCATTCCAGTTGCTCAGATCAAATTCTACTGGCAGTCGGGCGAACATAAGGTGAACAAACAGTAAAATGCTAAGAGGCTTGACTCAGCCTGGGGCTAGATTCCGCTCGGAGACAGATACTCGACCCTCAAGGAAGGCAACCTGCCGGCAATGATGTCGAAGTGGTCCCGGTCTTCGGTGAACAAGACTGCCCCGATGGACGAGGCGGTGAAGGCAATATGAACGTCATTCAAGAACCGAGCGGTTTTTATTAGTGCCTCATATTCTCTCGGGACCTTGGCAAGGAATTGACCGATGGACAGGAAATGTTCGGTGCGCAGGATCACCACGCGCCCGGTCTCGATATAGGGTTTGAGATTCTTCTGCAACAATCTTTCAGCACTTCTTGTTTTCGCCCCTGCCCAAAGTTCCATCAGCACCGTCGCGGCGAGGTATTTGACCGTACCTCTCTTTTCGAGATGGAGTTGATGGTGGCCACTGCGGATATAGGAGATGTAGATGTTGGTATCGAACATAACCTTCATCGAAAAACCTCTTCGATGACCTCTCCCTTGCCTCTCATACGTTTGTGGGCGTTGATAATCTCCTCATCGATCAGTGCCAGTTCCAAAGCCCTGTTGACCGTTTCCGTGTCCGTTCTCGCGCCGAAAATGCGGCGCAACTGATCTATGTAGTCCTGGTTCATCTGCATGGTTTTTTTGATAATTTTGGCCATAGTTTAGCCTCCCGGTCAGCCATATATGTTTGCACATTGTATGGCTTCTTGGAAGGATCTTCAAGAACAATCGGGCCTTATGATCCATCCTCTTTCAACCTTCCCACCATCTCCCGCCACCCCATCATCTGCACCTCCTGGCGCACGTATTCCCCATCGCCGCCAAAGACCAGCCACGGCTGACCCATGGGGCTGCGGGCTATTGCGCGCCATTTTTGAAGCCCTTTGAGCATGTCGCCGGCCACGGTTTGGCCCGATTTGATCTCCACCGGCTGCAACACCCCGGCTTCGTCCCATACGAGATCCACTTCATTGCCGGTGCTGTCGCGCCAGAAATAGAGATTGGATTGCGCTCCCCGGTTCCAGCGGGCACGCAGGAATTCCCCCACCACCATGGTCTCGAACAGGGCCGACCTGGCGGCGTGAATGCCAAGCTGTTCCGGGCTCTGGATGCCGAGGAGAAAGGCAGCGAGACCGGTGTCGTGAAAATAGAGTTTCGGCGCCTTGATGAGCCGCTTACCAAAATTGGCGAAGTGGGGGGGAAGGCGGAACACAATATAGCCGGTTTCCAGCACGGTGAGCCAGGCGGTAGCGGTGCTCTGGGAGATGCCGCAATCCACTGCCAGGGAGGATAGGTTGAGTAGTTGTCCGGTCCGGGCGGCACAGAGGCGCAAGAAACGTTGAGGAGTCACAAGATCGCGCACGGCGGTCGTGAAACACCCCCTAAATCAAACTCGCAGCCAAACCCCTTCCGCCAAGTCGTCACCTGCATGCTGAAAGGGCCGGGACCCCGGAACGACGCGGTGAGAGGCAGGAGTCATTGAAACCCGCCATGATATTCTAACGTTGGCAGAAGCAATCGGCCGGCAAGTATGCGCAAACTGAGTCAAACACTTCTACTCGCCCGGCAAGGCGGAAATCCCGGACAAGCCTCAGAGTCCGTCATGCCCGTGTTGGCAGGGATGAGGGGCTCAGGAATCCAGAACACATCAAAGAAACGATGGGGCCGGCGAGGGTGATCCTCACCTTATTGCCCCTTCCGCTTCCTTTGCGCCGCCTGGGCCCGCTCCAGCCATGGCTGGGCTTTTTCCGGCTGCCCCATGTCCTGGTAGGCCGAGCCGATATATTGCAGCAGGGTCGGATTCTCCGGCTCGTATTTCAGACCTTCCTGCCATTGCTCAATGGCAGCCGGGAATTCCTTTTTCGTGGCCAGCACGGCGCCGAGGTTCCGCCGGGCCTCGATAAAGCGGGGGTTGACGGCCAGCGACTTCCGGTACACCGTTTCGGCGGAGTCGAGCTGATTGCGCAGAAAATAGATAAGGCCCATATTCAACAGCACCTTGTCGTCGTCGGGGCGGTACTTGAGCGCCTGTTGATAATCACGGTAGGCTTCATCGTATTTTTGGAGGAGGGAATGGGCAAAGCCACGGCTGCCATAGGCCTCGTGGTACTGCGGGAAAAGCTCGATAGCCCGGGTGTAATAGCCGATGGCCTTGTTCACCAAGTTCGGGTCGGTCACCACGCGGGTTTCTTCCACGATACCCTCTTTCATCGTTTCAACACCGAGGCCGTAATTCAGTCTGGCGCAGTTCGGCGAGTTCGGAATATCGGCTTTGGACAAGGTGTAGGTGCTGTACCAGGCCGGATTGCGCAGCACGGTCTTTACCGAATAGGCCAGTAAAAGAACAACGGCGAGGCCCCAAACAAGCGTTCCCTTGCCGCCGGGATTGACCAGCTGGCGGGCCAGCGGGACGTTTTCTTCCCTCCGGATAACGAACAGGCGTGCGACCAGCCATGCCAGCGCCAGCGCAAAGCCGAACGACGGCGTGTACAAAACCCGCTCGCCATAAGAGGTGCCGATCAGCATGAGCACGTTGCTGAACAGTGAAAAGGAAACAAGGTAAAACAGGATGGCAAATGCCAGCACGTGCTTCTTGCCCAGGTTCAGCAACGCCCAGATGAACATACCGGCGTAAATAAAAAATCCCGTCAGCGCCCGCCAGTCGGCAAACGTAACGGGTTTCATCTGCGGATAGCCCAAGTCGCTGATGAGAGGGTGAGGAAAGACAAGCGTTTTCAGATACAGACCGCACATCATAAAAGCCGAGGCAAGGCGCGTGGAAGCATCCTTTGCCGCCATGATAAAATTCTGCAGTTCCGAATAGACTTCCTGGCAAGGCTGCGCGCTCAAGACCAGATGTCGGATCAGGAGAAAAACGGCGGCAGGCACCAGAAAAAGCGCCGATGTGCGCAGGTTGTCTCCCCATTTCCGGTCGGTAAAAAACCAGATGCACAGTGGAAATATCGCCAGAAAAGTGATGGCGCTTTCTTTGGAAAACAAGGCCAGGGTATACGACAAAACGCCCCATACCAGCCAGCTGCCCTTCTTGAGTTCAAAATAGCGCCAGATACAGTAAAGCGACACCGTACTGAACAGCAGCGCCAGTATCTCGTCCAGGCTTTTGATATTGGCCACAACTTCCGTGTGCACCGGATGCGCCATAAAAAACAAAACGGCCAGCGCGGGCAAAATGGGCGGATAGCCGGCGAGGATGCGCCGCCAGGTGATCCAGAGCACCCAGCCGCTGAGGCCATATACCATGGCGTTCATGATATGCCCGACGGCCGGGTTGTTGGGCGACAGTTGCCATTGCAGGGAAAAGATGAGCAGCGATAAGGGCCGGTACAAAGACCCGGGGCTGTTCCAGGAGCCGTAGCGGTATTCCTTGGTAAACATGAGGCCCAGGTTGTTCAAGCCACCCTTGGTCACCCAGTTTTCTATAATAATGGGATAATCGTCCAAGCAGTAAAGATGTCCGAAAGTGTTGAGGTATAAAACCAATCCAAGAGCGGCGGCGAGCCAGCCAATCCAGTCGGGCGCGAGGGTGGGCGTCACCGACGGTCGCGGCGCGGGGGCAGCTACCCGCCCGGGCGGGACGGATTTCGAAACAGTTTTGATGGATTTTCGCTTGGCCATGCCGCTTTGTGTGCACCTTCGGCCAAAAATATCTGGTCCGCCTGCAATAACGGGGGCGGGCTGGTAACCTGCTGATAGCTGATAAGCAATCGCTTTTCTAAGGCTTTTGGATAACAGAGGTTATCGATACCGTCAAGATCATTTTGTAGCGCAACAGCCTCCTTCCAGCGCTATTTCATACAGCTCCGCCTGATCTGCAAAATCGAAGTTCCAGGATTCGAACGCCAACCAGCTCATGCCCGGACCTTGAATTCCGGTTCAGCCGATAGAGAGAACTTCCTTGACTTTGCCTGATTTCCATGATTAATGACCGACCAGTCCGTCACAGGGAAGAGGGAGAGTGGACTTGAACAAAGAACATCGGCGGGAGCGTCTGCCGCATCTTGCGAAAAGACTGGCTGCGGGCAAGAGTCAACCAGAGACCATCACTGCGGCCCTGACTGAGGTTATCAACCGTGGTCAACCTCGGGAGAAGATTCTGGATGACCTGGTGGGATGCTTCCTTGAGTTGCGCGAGGCCTTCAAACCAAGGTCACTTCAGCCTGCTCTTCCTTTTTCCGCTTTCATCTCGGCTTTCCATGACGCTGCCAGAGGGTTCGAGATTGGCCCGGAGCAGTTCCATGTCAGGCTCCTGGAAAGGATGTTGGGGGAAACCGAACCCGGCGAAGAACCCAGGACTCTGGCCAGGTCGACTACACGCAAAAGGATTTTGGATGCGGCTCTGGAGGTTTTTTCCGAGAAGGGCTTCCACGTCGCAACCATGGATGAAGTGGCGGACCGGGCGGGACTGGGCAAAGGGACGCTCTATCGATACTTTGCCAACAAGGAGACGCTCTTCAATGAGCTGGTGCGCCAGCGCCTGGAAGAGCTCGAAGCGAAAGCCAGGACCGTTCTCGATGGGCAGGATGACGTTCTCACCATGATCGAGAAATACATCCGGGTCTACTTTGAGTTCTTTGACCGGAATGAGCGTCTGTACCGACTCATCGTACAGGAACGCCACGACATCGGGGGGCAGGTGCAGGACCTTTACCTCAAGCAGGTAAAGCGGCGCATCCTGGTGTTGCGGAAAAAAGTCTTTGAAGCCAGCCAGAAAGGGGTGCTCAAACCACTCGATTTTGAGACCGTCTTTTATGGGGTGATGGGTTTTATCCACGGGATCATCCAGAAGTGGCTGGCGCATGACTGCAGCTATTCGCTTGCCGACGAATTACCCAGTGTTCTGGAAGTGCTCTTTTATGGCTTTGTTAGCCATCAAGACCATGAGAAACCCTAAACTGAACAGGAGGTAGGAATTATGGACAGAAATGAAATGCAGAAGAAGGTTACGGACATCATTGCCAATCAGTTGGGAGTCGAGAAGGAAATCGTCACGCTCGAGGCCAACGTTGTGGATGACTTGGGAGCCGATTCCCTGGATGTGGTGGAACTGGTCATGGCTCTCGAAGAAGCCTTCGATCTGGAGATTCCCGACGAGGAAGCAGAAAAGATCAGGACCGTGAAAGACATCATTGAATACCTGGCGAAGTCCCTCTCCCTGTAACCGACGTGACCTCCAGAGCTGCAATGAAGGATGAAAACCGGCCCTGACGCCTTGCCGATTCACCCGTTGACCGGTTTTCACACCAAGGCCCCCAAGGGGTGAGCAAGCCCTCACCCCCTGACCTTTCCCCTTTTCCGGAGCAGGGCTTTCACGACCTGCTCCCGGCCGCCACGCCCTCGGTCGGCCGTACTTTGCCCATTGAGTGGTTGTCCGTTAAAGCCATCTTCCTTTCCTTCAGGAAGGTCCCGCATCCTCTTCGCCCGGAAATTTCTCCTGAAGTTCGGGGATGCGGGCATCTACCACCGTGTTCTTGAGACTCCAGAAAATCCGCCGGAAATGCTCCCCAAAGGTATCGGGGGAAATCCTCCCCAGTTCAATAAACTTGATGGCGATCTCCTTTGCAAATCGGAGGATAATCTCATCGTCCTGCTGCACGAGCATACCTTTCAACCGGGTTCAAAGCAAAAAAGCCTCTGCTGAAGGAAGGCCTTTAGGGTTGGAGCAGAGGCTTTTCTGAGGCGGCATGAAATACCCTGTCAGGCATTCCATCACCCGTTCACCCCCATAACACAACGCCACAACTCATGGCAAATGAAATAGCTTGGGCAAGTTTTCACCGCCTGCTCGGTGCCAGGAGCATCAGGGTGCACCATTTTTTCATGGATGGTGCGATTATATTTGACAAAGCTGAAAAAATAGAATTTAGTAGCCGAAAAGTGGGAAAATGTGGGAATAAGGGGTAATAAGTGGGAATACTGGAAAAGCCGTACTTCCGGGGGCAGTCGGTCCACCGCCTTGACGCCAAAGGGCGTTTGCGGATTCCCAACAAATTCCGCGAAATCCTGCAGAACAACTATACGGATGCTCTCATCATCACGCTCGGGGACAACTGCTTGGTGGCCTATCCTCCGCAAGGTTGGGAGGAAGTGGAGGCCAAGGTGCATGATTTCTCTCAGGTGCAGCCGGACCAGCGGGCTTTCATGCGGCATTTCGTATCAAGCGCTCAAGAGTGTGAGTTCGATAACCAGGGAAGAATACTCATTCCCCCTTATTTGCGGGAAACGGCGGGCTTGGACCAGGAAGTGCTGCTCGCTGGGATGCTCAAGAACTTCGAGATCTGGGACAAGAAGGCCTGGCAGGAGCAGAGCAAGTGGTGCCGCAGTAACATCGGGCAACTCATGGACAAGGCCTCCTTAACCGGACTTTAGAGGCAAATGGATGAACGAACTTCACGCCCCCACGTACCGGTCTTGCGTGAAGTCGTTATGGAATTTCTGGGATGTCATGCGGGAGGGGTATACGTCGATGGGACCGTTGGAGGAGGAGGGTACGCCGAGGTCATCCTGCAAGCGAGCGCTCCTGATGGCGTGTTGATTGCGCTCGATTGTGATGCCGAAGCCATCGTACGCGTCCAGGCAAGACTGTCTTCCTACCAGAGCAGACTGTTTCTAGCAGAAGCGAACTTCGCCGACCTTCCTCGCATCCTCGGAGGGCTCAATCAAAGGCTGGTTGATGGCATTGTCATCGACCTGGGGGTATCCAGCTATCAACTGACTGACGCCACACGGGGATTCAGCTTCATGCTTGAGGGGCCGTTAGACATGCGTATGGATCGTCGCTTGCCGCAGACTGCCGCAGACTTGGTAAACGGGCTTTCGGAGAAGGACTTGACCGACCTTATCCGCAGTCTGGGCGAAGAGCGATGGGCTTCCCGCATTGTCCGGATGATTATCGCGCGACGCCGAATCAGGCCTTTTGCCACAACCCGCGAACTGGCCGAAGAGATCGCCAAAGTCGTCCCCCGAACCAGAGACAGTTTGCGCATCCATCCCGCGACTCGCACCTTTCAGGCCCTGCGCCTGGCGGTCAACCATGAACTGGATTCCCTGGAACGGTTCCTCGCCCATGCGCTGGAATGCCTCAAACCCGGAGGACGGCTCTGCATTGTGGCTTTTCATTCTCTCGAGGACCGAATCATCAAGAACACTTTCAGGGAGTGGGCGAAGGCCTGTAGCTGTCCCCAGGACCTTCCGCAATGTGAATGCGGGGGGCAGCCCCGGGTGAGGATGATAACCAGGAAACCGGTTCGCCCGGACGCGGGCGAAATCGAGGCCAATCCGAGGTCGCGGAGTGCGCGCCTGAGGGTCGTTGAAAAGCTGGGTGAGGGTATGAGCAGGGCGTGAACGGGTTTTCCGGGGTGCCAGGTTGAGGGGGAAGGTTGGAACCGATGCCGAGCATGAAATCTGCGGACGATTTTGAAGGACCCGTAAAGCGCCCCTCCCGGGCAGGGATGAAGGTCTGGATTTTCCTGGCCGGCATCATGGGGGCGGCATTTGTGCTCGGAGCGATCTTCTTTATCTGGCTTTACGTGCAGCAGGTCCAGAACGGCTACCGGGTGGCAAACCTATATGATGAATACGAGCAGCTGATTGCCGTGCAGAGGAAGCTGCGCCTGGAATGGTCGCGTTTTCAAGATCCTCATCATCTTGAGGAACTGGGGCGCAAAGAGTTTGGGTTGACCCCTCCCCGGTCGGACCAGAAGGTACCGATGCGGTGACGGTAATCTGAAGCAAAGGGGCGGCAAGTGGAAAGGCGCAAGTCCGGCAGAATACTGAATGCTCGATACTGGTCCTGCTATGTCTTTTTCAATGCGCTGGTAATCCTGGGCTTCTGCGTCATTCTGGCCAGAGCTTCCCGGCTTCAGTTGATCGAACACGCGACCTGGCTGGAACGGTCTCAGAATCAGACGGAGGCCACGATGCGCGTACCCACCTTTCGTGGCTCCATTTACGATCGTCAGGGACGCCTCCTTTCTTTTTCCGTCCCCCAGCGTTCCCTTTTTGCCGATGCCACCAAGGTGGAGCCTCGAGCTCACCTTCCTGCGCGCCTGGCCCCCATCCTCGAGGAAAGCCCCAGCGTCATCGCCGGTAAGCTGTCCAACCAGCGCCGTTTTGTCTGGCTCAAGCGGCATCTGACCGACCAACAGGCCCTGGCGGTAGAAGACCTGAAGCAACCCGCCCTGGCGCTGGTGGATGAATACAAGCGTTTCTATCCCTACGGCCAGGTTGGAGGCCAGGTGGTAGGGTTCGTGGGCGTGGACGGCAGCGGTCTGGAAGGGATCGAAAAGGGTTTCGATCAGATCCTGCGGGAAAACTGTGTGACCGTTGGGCAACTCCAGGACGGCGTCAGGAAGTGTCTCTGGCTTGACACTGCTCCTCCCCCCGAGCCCATGGAGAATTTTGGGGTACGACTGACCCTCGATACCTTCCTCCAATATCTTGCCGAATTTGAACTGGAAAAAGCCGTGCAGCAGTATCGCGCCAAATCCGGGGAAGTGGTCGTTCTTGACCCCCAGAACTTCGAGGTCCTGGCGATGGCCAACTGGCCCTTTTTCGACCCCAATCTGGCCAACAAGAGCAGTGCCGATGCCTGGCGCAATCGCAGCGTAACGGATTCTTTCGAACCGGGGTCGACGTTCAAGGTCTTTGCCGTGAGCGCGGCGCTGGAGGAAGGCCTGATCAAGGAACGCGACCGCATCTTCTGTGAAAACGGCAAAATTGGCCTGGCCGATCATGTCATCCACGACGTTCATCCTTACGGTTGGCTCACCATCCCCGAGGTCATCAAGTACTCGAGCAACATCGCCGCCGCCAAGATTGCCCTGCAGTTGGGAAATGAGCGCTATTACCGATACGTCCGGGGCTTTGGGTTCGGCGTCAGGACCGGGATTACACTGCCGGGAGAGGTCAGGGGGCTGGTGCGATCCGGCAAGAAATGGCGCCCCATCGAGCTGGCTACCACCGGTTTCGGCCAGGGCATCGGCGTGACCGCGCTGCAGCTCACGACGGGGATCGCCTGTCTGGCGAATGGCGGCCTCATTGGCCAGCCAACCATCGTAAAACAAATGGTCGACGGTCAGGGCGAACGGTTTGAGCCCCTCCGCACCCGACCTTTCCGGCAGGTCGTAAGCAAAAAGACAGCCCAGCAGATCTGTGCTATGATGGTTGGCGTCACTCAACAGGGCGGAACCGGAACAAAGGCGGCGCCCGACGGTTACATCGCCGCAGGAAAGACAGGAACAGCGCAGGTCTTGGATCCACAAACCAGACGCTATGCGTCCAACAAGTACACCTCGGTTTTCACGGGCTTCATTCCGGCTGATCGGCCCCGTCTGGCGATTTCCGTGGTCATTCATGAACCTCATGGTGCCAACTATGGCGGCGTGGTGGCAGCACCGGTATTCCGGAACATCGCCGCCAAGGCCCTGCCTTATCTGGGTGTTTTCCCTCACGCCGGCACTCCTGCCCTGCCCCCGGGCGTCCAGTTGGCTGGTACGGGCCAGAACAAGGCAGCCAAACCTCCTGCCCCTGCTGAAAAGAAAGGCTTGGCCGGGGCCCTCACCCCATGCTCGAAGGACCCCCGGGGGGCATCGAAGGGGGTGGCAATTCCCGCCGTTCAGACGAAACTGCCATCCGGCCCCAAACCAGTTGCCGCGGCCCTGGCTCTGGAGGCAATGAACAAGCCAAAATCGCCCGGCAGCGTGAACATAACGCGTGTACCCTAGGGTCAAGACGGAAGAAAGGACTGCCCGGGTGACGGGGAGAGAGGAAAATAGAGTAAGACAGGTCTCCATCTTGAATCAGTACGGACAGTGAAGGGAGAAGTCGCAAGTGACCAAAGCATTGGCCACGATCCTCGATGGTCTGGAGATCTGTGAGACTTGTGGTGAGCTCCAGGTGTCGGTTAGCGGTCTAAGCTATGACAGTCGAAAGATTCAGCCCGGCGATGTGTTCATAACTCTCCGCGGGGTCCATGTGGATGGGAGCACCTTTGTGGAGGACGCCATTGGCCGGGGAGCACGGGTGATCGTCACCGAGAATCCGCTCAATGGTTCCCTGACCGTGAGCGGGTTGCGCGTCCCCGACAGTCGCCGAGCCCTTGCCAGGCTTGCCCGTAACTTCTACGAAAACCCGTCTCGAGACCTCCGCCTCATTGGCGTGACCGGCACCAATGGCAAGACCACCACGACCCTGCTCATTGAGAGCATCCTGCAGCACGCCGGCAAGGCCGCCGGCCTGATCGGGACCCTGGGCTATCGCTGGGGGCAGACCCGGCAACCGGCTTCCATGACCACCCCTGAATCCTCCGACTTGCAGCGGCTTTTCTGGGAAATGAAAGAAGGCGGGATAACCCATGTGGTCATGGAGGTTTCCTCTCATGCCCTGAGCCTGGGCAGAGTCGAGGGGTGTGAGTTTGATGCGGGCGTCTTCACCAATCTCTCTCAGGACCATCTGGATTTCCACGCTACCATGGCGGAGTATTTTGACGCCAAGAGACTGCTCTTCGCAGATGAGGTCTCTATCCGCGCGGAAGGTTTTTCCAGTGTGATCAACGTCGATGATCCTTATGGAAAGCGCTTGAGCCAGGAAATCAGCGGAAACCTCTGGACCTACTCCGTCGGCAACCGGGAAGCCCGGGTCTGGGTAAAGGAGGCAGACCTGGAACCTTCCGGGATTGAGGCGACGTTCGCCACCCCCTTGGGGGACCTGCGCGTTAGCTCGCCGCTGCTGGGGCGGTTGAACCTGTACAATCTGCTGGCCTCGGCCACTACCGCCCTGGCGATGGGAATACCCGGGGAAGCAATCAGCGAGGGCTTGCACGTCCTGGCCTCGGTTGACGGGCGCCTGCAACGAGTGCCGATTCCCCGTGCCTGCGGGTTCGAGGTGGTCGTGGACTATGCCCACACCCCCGATGCCATGGAAAAGGCGCTCTCCTGTTTGAGGGAAATGACCAGGGGCCGTCTCCTGGTGGTCTTCGGCTGCGGCGGCGATCGCGACCGGAGCAAGCGCCCGCTCATGGGAAGAGTCGGCGCGCAATTCGGGGACCTCGTCATTCTGACCAGTGATAACCCACGGAGCGAAAAACCGGAGGAGATTCTTCGAGAAATCGAGCCCGGCGTCCAGGCTGCGGGACTTGCGTATCACGCCTCGCACGCCCAGGCGCCGGAAGAAAAGGCTTATGCCATCGAAGGGGACCGCCGGCGGGCAATCGGTTTGGCGCTTGCCTGGGCTGCTCCGGGGGACATCGTCTTCATTGGGGGCAAGGGGCATGAGACCTACCAGATTGTTGGCACCCAGGTCCTGCCTTTCGATGATCGGGCGGTGGTCCAAGAGTGGGTCACATCCTTGGCGGGGGTTTCGCAACCTCAGGACACAGACCGATGAACTGGACGGTCGCAAAACTCATTGAGGCAACCGGCGGCACCCTGCTTCAGGGACGCCTGGAGCAATCCCTGAGCGGGATTTCAACCGATACCCGCCGCCTCCAGCCTGCCGATTGTTTTGTGGCCCTGACCGGCGAGCATGCCGACGGTCACGTTTTCATTCCCGAGGCGCTGGCTAAAGGGGCCGGGGCCCTCATCGTTTCCCGCGCCGTGGAGGGTCCTTCCCTCACTGCTCAAGGGGAGGTGGCAGTCATCAGCGTGCCCGACACCCTCTACGCGCTGGGAGAACTGGCCCGTTATCGCCGACGGGTGCATCCGATCCCGGTGGTCGGCATCACCGGCAGCAACGGCAAAACCAGCACCAAGGAAATGGTGGCCGCGGTGCTCGGCGAGAGTCGCCATGTCCTCAAAACACAAGGCAATTTCAACAACTTGATCGGTCTTCCGCTGACTCTTCTGGCGCTTGAGCCACGGCACCAGACGGCCGTTGTGGAGATGGGCATCAATGTACCGGGAGAAATGGCCAGGCTTGTTGAAATTGCCAGACCGACGGTGGGCCTGATCACCAATGTGCAGCCCGCCCATCTCGAGGGACTGGGATCTCTGGACGAGATCGTCCGGGAAAAAGGAAAACTGTGGTTGAACCTGCAACCAGAGGACCTGGCCGTGGTGAACCTCGACGACGAACGCCTGGCGGCGCTGTCGCGGACCCTCTCCGCCCGCACCGTCACTTATTCGATGAAGACCGCCGACGCGAACGTCAGGCTGACCGGTGAGGTGGCCACGGACGGGGGGATGAGCACTTTTACCATGAGGCTGGGAGCGCGGGATATGGCGGTTCGCCTTCCCATCTTCGGCTTTCATCATGTCATGAATGCGCTGGCCGCCGCAGCCGCAGGCTGGGGCATGGGACTGTCAGCCGAAACCATCGCCGCGGGGTTGGCAAACTACCAGCCGGTCAAGATGCGCATGCAGATGCACCCTCTTGCCGATGGACGGACCCTTATCGACGACACTTACAACGCCAACCCCGGTTCTCTGCTTGCCGCCCTCCGGACGGTGGTCGCCGCAAGCCGGGGAAAACCGGTGGTGGCGGTCTTGGGAGACATGAGGGAGCTGGGGGCCGAGAGTGCGGCACTGCATCGGGAAGTGGGCCGTCAACTGGGGGCGCTGGGGGTCGCGCAGCTGATCACCCTGGGGCCGATGACGCGGGAATTGGCTAAAGGTGCCACGGAAGCCGGACTGCCGGCAGCTGCGTGGCGCCATGCGGAAAGCCATGAGCAAATCGTGGGCTGGCTCAAAGATCAACCGGTGAAGGAGGCCTGGGTCCTCGTCAAGGGGTCCCGTTCCATGGCCATGGAACGTATTGTGGAAGGAATACTCCCCCAATGAGCTTGAGGCACTCGGAGAATCCACCGCGCAAGATCGTGGTTGTCGGCATGGGCATTTCCGGCCGTTCCGTCTGCGAGCTTTTGCTGCAGCAGGGAGCTCAAGTCATTGCCACCGATCTCAGAACGCGGGACCACTTTGATGGGATACTGGATCCTCTGGAAGCAAGAGGATGCGTCTTGCGACTCGGTGCCCACGACCGCCAGGACTTCCTCGACGCTGATCAGATCATCGTGAGCCCGGGGGTGCCCCTTGATCTGGAGCCTCTGGAGGAAGCCGCTGAGAAGGGCGTTGAAATCATCGGAGAGCTCGAATGGGCATGGCGCCAGGTGGACGTTCCCGTGGTGGCGGTTACCGGCACCAACGGCAAGACCACCACGACTTCACTCATCGGCGAGATGCTAACGGCTTCCGGCAAGAAGGTTTTCGTGGGCGGCAATATCGGGACACCGCTCAGCAGGTGGTTGCTCACGCGCGACCCAGCGGAACTGCTGGTTTTGGAGGTGAGTAGTTTTCAGTTGGATACGGCCTCCCAATTCCGTCCAAGAGTGGGTGTCCTCCTCAATATCACCGAAGATCATCTTGACCGCTATCGGGGCTTTGCGGCCTATGCGGGCTCAAAGTTCTCCCTCTTTGCCCGTCAGGAGGCCTCCGATGTTGCCATCATCAACGCCGACGACCCGCTCTGTGTCGAAGGCCATTTCGCCGTGAGAAGCCGTCTGCTCCAGTTCAGCCGCCGGGATGAACGGGCGCAAGCGACTCTTCAGGAGCGGCAGCTCCGGGTAGCCATTCCCTGGATGGCACCTTTCACTTTGAGCCTTGAGGAAGCCCACCTGCAGGGCATTCACAATGAAGAAAACATCCTGGCCGCCATCCTCGCCTCGGCGGCGATGGATGCCAAGCCCGCTGCCATGCAGGACGTGCTGCGTTCCTATCGCGGCCTGCCTCACCGGGTGGAATGGGTGCGCTCATGGCGCGGGATTGATTTCTATGATGATTCCAAAGGCACCAATGTCGGGGCGGTGATCAAAGCCGTCGAGAACTTTGACCGCCCGGTGCTGCTGCTTCTCGGGGGACGCGATAAGCTCGGCTCCTACCAGCCCCTGGGTGAAGCCCTGAAGGCTCATGGCAAGGCAGCTTTTGCCTTTGGCGAAGCGGCCCCGAGGATTCACGAGGAGCTCAAGGGGTGGCTCCCCACCCACGCTTTTCCCGACCTGGCGGCAGCCTTCGAGGAAACCATGGCCCAGGCGGTTGCCGGCGATGTGGTGCTGCTCTCCCCCGCCTGCTCCTCGTTCGATCAGTACGAAAGTTACGCGCACCGCGGCGATCACTTCAAAAGCCTGGTGAGGAATCTGAGTGATCACTGATCACTAAAAAGGAGACCGATGATCAGACCACTTGCCGATGCCCCTGCCTACCCTTCAGATTCGGCTGAGAAGGAAAGGCAGAAAGCCACCAGCGGCATGATTCCGCTGGAGGTGGAGCTGTGGATCGAAGTGATGCTGCTCATCGGTCTGGGGCTGGTCATGATATACAGCGCGAGCTCCATTATGGCACTCAAGAAATTTGGCGATGCCGCTCACTACTTCAAGCGTCAACTGGTCTGTATCGGGTTGGGGCTCGTGACCATTCTGGTAGTCAGTCGCATTTCCTATCGGCACTACCGCGAACATATACCGTGGATCTTCCTGTGGACGCTTCTGGTGCTGATGCTGGTGCTCATCCCCGGTCTCGGCTCCGAAATCAACAACGCCAGGCGCTGGTTCAATTTCCGCTTCTTTCTGGTGCAGCCGGCAGAGTTTGCCAAGGTGGTGTGGATCGTCTTCCTGAGCGTTTCTCTGGTGAAGAAGCAGGATAAGATCAGGCGGTTGAGCGTCGGTTTTGTGCCGCCCATGGTTTTGCTGGGGATCATGGCTGCTTTGCTTCTCAAGGAGCCCGATTTCGGCACCACTTTCATGTTGGGCTGCTTGACGATTTTCATGCTGATCCTCGGCGGCGTCCCGTACGTTTACCTGGCCAGCCTGGTCCCGGTGGCCGGCCTGTTCTGCTATCGTTTTGTCTACCTGGTGCCCTATCGCTGGGAGCGGATTACGGCCTTCCTGGATCCCTGGACCGATCCGCTCGACTCCGGATACCAGCTCATCCAGGCCTGGATTGCCGTCGGTTCCGGGGGGCTGCTGGGCAAGGGGCTGGGGTTCGGCCAACAGAAGCTTTTCTACCTGCCGGAGACTTTCACCGATTTCATCCTCGCGGTGATCGGCGAGGAACTGGGATTTGTTGGGATTTTTGGGGTCTGCGCCCTCTTTCTCCTGCTCTTTCAAACCGGCATCAGAATCTCGCGCTCGGCCTCCGACTATCTGGGGGCGCTCATGGCCTTTGGGTTGACCATGCTGCTGTGCCTCCAGGCCATGATGAACATCAATGTCGTCCTGGGATTGTTTCCCACCAAAGGGATGCCGCTCCCCTTCATCTCGTATGGCGGCAGCGCCTTTGTGGCGAACTGCGTGGCCATAGGCATCCTGATGAATATTGCGCGGACGAGCCGCTTGCGAGTGGAATAGAGATGTTTAAGCGCTACAAGCACATTCATTTCGTGGGGATCGGGGGTATCGGGATGAGCGGTATCGCCGAACTGCTCTTGAATCTTGGCTACCAGGTGAGCGGCTCCGATGCAAAAGAAACCGATCTCACGCGTCGTCTGGCCTCCCTTGGGGCAACCGTCACCATCGGCCACCATGCCGACCACATCAGAGGCGCGGATGTTGTCGTCCTCTCCTCAGCCATTGCCGACGACAATCCCGAACTGCGTGCTGCTCGAAGTCTCGGCAAAATCCCGGTCATTCGCCGAGCCGAAATGCTGGCCGAGCTCATGCGCCTGAAATATTCGGTCCTGGTGGCCGGGGCTCATGGCAAAACCACGACCACCTCGATGATCTCCACCGTCCTCTCCCGCGGAGGGCTCGATCCCACGGTGGTGATTGGCGGCAAGCTCAATGCCTGGGGTACCAATGCGAAACTGGGGTCCGGGGATTTCATGGTGGCGGAAGCCGATGAAAGCGACGGCACCTTCCTGTTGCTGCCGCCGACCATTGCCGTGGTGACCAACATCGACCTGGAGCACCTCGATTACTACCGCGATCTCGACCACATTCAGCAGACCTTCCTCGAATTCATCAACAAAGTGCCCTTCTACGGGCAGGCGGTGCTCTGCCTCGAGGATGCCAACACGCAGAAGGTCCTGCCGCAGGTGACCAAGCGTTTCGTAACCTATGGCTTTTCATCGCAGGCGGATTTTCAGGCGCGGGATATCCGGACTCACGGTCTCACTACCGGCTACCAGGCGTTTTACCAGGGGGAGGCCCTGGGTGAGATCGAAATCCGCATACCCGGGCGCCACAACGTCTTGAACTCTCTGGCGGTGCTGGCCGTTGCCCGGGAACTGGAGCTGTCATGGCCAGACATTCAGGCCGGGTTGCGCGACATGACGGGAGTACAACGCCGCTTCCAGATAAAAGGGGAAGCCCGGGGGGTGCTCGTCCTCGATGATTATGGCCACCATCCCAACGAGATCCGGGCCGTTCTTGAAACGCTGGCCGATTGCTATCCCACGCGCCGCCGGATCGTGGTGTTCCAGCCCCATCGCTACACCCGCACCCGGGCCTTGATGGATGAATTCGCCCGCTGCTTTTATCATTCCGATGTCCTGCTCATGACCGAGATTTACGCCGCCAGCGAAAGACCCATTCCCGGCATAACCGGCGAGCTGATGGCACAGCGGATTGCGGCCCATGGTCATCACGATCTGCATTTTTGCCCGACCGGCGAAGAAACCCTCGAGAAGCTGCAGGGCCTGGTGATTCCGGGTGACGTGGTGATTACCCTCGGGGCCGGGAACATCTGGCAAGTGGGAGAAGCGCTGCTGCAGGCGCTCAAATGAAGGAGTTGGGGGGAGTGACGCTGAATCCGGACACATTGCATGCGCTACTGATCGATCTGCCTGAGGTGGAGCTCAGGTGGGGAGAGCCCCTCGCGCGCTACACCACCTTTCGCGTCGGGGGACCGGCCCTGTGCCTCGCCCGACCGCGGACCCAGGAGGCGCTGGTACGCCTGATGGCGGTATTGCGGTCTTACCAGGTCCCCTGCTTTGTCCTCGGGGGCGGGAGCAACCTCCTATTGCCCGACCATGAAGTGAAAGCGGTCGCCATCCAATTGGAGCTTTGCGCCTCGAACATTAGCCTGCAGGGCAAGGCCGAGGGCAAGAAGGCATCCCTGTCCGTCGGCGCCGGCGTTCGGCTGGCGCGTCTGCAGCGCTATTGCCTGGAAAACCAGTTGGGCGGCCTGGAGTTCTTGGTGGGCATTCCCGGAACTATTGGCGGCGCCGCCTTCATGAATGCCGGCACCAGAGCCGGCAGCATGGCCGAGGCCTTGTGCTGGGTCGAGCTGCTCGATGAGAAGAACCGCTTCCGGCG
>CAZDKX010000070.1:0-17665 GCA_964505935.1 uncultured Syntrophobacteraceae bacterium | reverse complement strand
TTGGCGAGCACGGCGTCTCCGGAATTGAGAACTTTCGCCCCCGCTTCGGACCATGAAGGCAGCCAGTTCTCATCGGGATACTGATCGAGGTCGTAGGCCATGCGGTCGAGCCGATACCGCTTGCGCTGGGATTCGGCGTCTTTCAAGAGAGCGTCATGGACGCCCTTGAACCGGTCGCTCTTGAGACGGGCTTCGATCTCCTGCTTCTTCGCGGCGTCGAACCACAGCCGGGGGTGTTTGCCGCCGATGCCTCTCGGAGCGACATGGATGGTGAACGGGGTCTCCGAGAGCAGTGCGCGAGCTATCTTGTCATCCGCATAGGCCCGCAGGGTGGCGAGGTACCATCCTTCCGGCCAGGAGAGGGTCAGGGGCGCCAGCGACCAGACCTCGCCCTCCTTCTTCAGCGCCGCGGTGTAAACCGTGCGCGACCGGTCGGTATAGGGGGTGACCGCGACTTCCACTTTTGCGGCGTTCAGGGGCCATGTTCCCCGCAGGATGAAACGGTCCCCTTTGAAATACGGTTTCTTCGGAATATAGGGTGCGAATTCCGGGAGCTTGTGCATGGCGGGTTCGGCGAACCGGAACGCGCAGGCCCTCGCACCCTGGAACGTGATATCGTCGAGGCCGAGGTAGAACGGCATAGTCGGGTCGGCCTTGGGGCATTTACCCAGCACCGCGAGCGCATTGACCTTCACCCGGTCTTTTCCGGCGAGGTGGGGATTCTCGCGGATGAAATCGTTCCAGGTGACCGTAATCCAGACCCAGCGATTCAATTCCGGATGGGGAAAAGTCACATCCGCTTTGCCATCGAGGCCCGCCGCGATCCGCACCTTGAAGTATGCGAACGGCAGGTGGGATTTGAGGTAGTATCGCAACCTGATGGAGGAATCCGGGGTCAGGGCCATGTCGAACAGCTTTTGCGCGCCGCAGTAACTGTCCACATTCGTATAGGGAGTGACCCGCTGTTCGAGGGAGAGGTTGGCGTCGCCGGGAACGATGGCGTTGATGCGGAAATTGGGATCATAGGCGGTGTCTTGCCACAGGGGATAGGACGCCCAGGCGCCGAGCAGGTGAGCCTCAAAATTTTCGGTGTAGGTGCAGGGCTCCAGCGCCACCTCGGCACAGGACGCCGGAACGCCGTAGAGGCACCCCAGCACTGCGGTCAAGGCGAGCGCGTGTTTCATAAGGGATAGCTCCAGTCATATGGTTGATATCACGCACAGTTATGTGAGGTGCCCCGCTTCTGCATCAGGCACCTCCAGGCCCGGGGTGGATTTGGTCGATTGGATCCGAAATGGCTGGATGTCAGTGAAAGGATCATGAAATAGGGTTCCACCGCCAAGACTATGTCTGCGGCAGTCCGTTGCGGGGGGCCCGGACCTTGGCGTTTCTCATCAGCATTGCCGACGATGGTGAGCCACAGGCCGGCCTCTTCCAAATGCGCAGCGACCTTTTGGGCAAATCTCTTTCGATCACTTTCAGAATTGAATGAGTGAAAACAGCCTCGGTCAAACATAAAAGCAAAAGGAGCCTCTTCGATTTCACTCTTGAGAAAATCAGCGAGCCGGAAATCGCATTCAACGCCGGCTTTGGAAGCTTTCTCTTTCGCCTTCTCCAGGGCGGTTTGTGAAGTATCGATCCCAATAACCTGAAACCGGTTCTGGGCAAGCCAGATGGAGTTGTCTCCGGTCCCGCAACCGACATCCAAGACTTTGCAGCTCAGAATGGGTTTCTTCGTCACAACTTCGATGAGATTGGAATCGGCCTGGCCGATGTCCCACGGCGTGTTGCCTGATTTGTATCGATCTCTGTAACGTTCTTCGATGGTCATCCGATTACACCTTACCGAGCCAGAAGGCAGCATCCAACCAGGCTAACCTTGCACAAAAAGTATGATCTGGAAACATTTAAGATCTCACCGCCTCATTTTTTACAAAAGGGAGAGATGTGTGGGGTTTCCGGCACCCTTGGGAAAACCCTTCCGCAAAGGTCGGTTGTGATTTCGGAAAGTGAGCTAGCCTCTTGGAGACAGGAAGAGGAAATGGATGATTGACCGTATCCAAATGCTATCCACACCCGACGGAAAAATGCCTCGGGTGTGGATACAAGGCAGAGATCTTAAATCGAAGAGTTGCAGTGCCGACGGCATGATACAAGGCAGGTATCGACACTTCAGTCAATTTCTCAGGTCGAAGATCATGCTACCCGGTTAAGCTCTTTTCTGACCGCCAATCCCAGTTTCTCCAACACATATGGCTTCTTGACATAGGGACCTGCACCCAAGGCTTGAGCTTCTCTTACCCGCTCGGTTTCGGCAAAGCCACTGACAATTATCGCCTTTTGATGAGGAGCGACCTCAAGCATTTTCCGATAAGCATCCAAGCCATCCATGCCCGGGTCCATGATCATGTCCAGGACAACCAGATCAACGGCGTTTTGCTTGAGATACTGCACCGCTTCTTCTCCGCTGGAAAAACTTTCAACCACGTAGTTCAGCTTCTGCAGCATCGTCGTTGCGAGTTCCCGCTGCTCCTTAACGTCGTCCACAACCAGGATGAACTCACCGCGGCCCAGGTATTCAGCTGCGGATACCGAGATTTCTTCCGCGTTTATCTCGTCTCTGGTTACCGGGAAATATAAGGTGAAGGTGGTTCCTTTGCCTTCTTGACTTTCCACATTAATATAGCCTTGATGGTCCTTCACTGTCCCCCAAACCACGGCCAGTCCAAGACCGGTTCCACTCTTTCCCATGACTTTTTTCGTATAGAAAGGCTCGAAGATGCGCATTAAGTCAGACGCCGCCATGCCCTCTCCCGTGTCTGACACGGCCAGCACAACATAGTCGCCCACCCGCACTTCATCGTATCCGGAGATAGGCCTGTCGAGGTAACACCTGGCTGTCTTTACGGTCAGCGTTCCCCCACCGGGCATGGCTTCGGCAGCATTGGAAACCAGGTTCATGAAGGACTTCTCCAAATGAACGGATGAACCCAGCACGTTCAGCACGTCCGGCTCAAAATCCGTTTTCACCTGGATGTTTGGATGGGCGGAGAGCACGTTGGCGAACTCAGGGGATTTCTGACATTCCAGGATCACCTTGTTCAGATTCAACACCCTCCTGTTCGGTACTCCTCTCCTCGCCAAGGTCAACAAATCCTGAACTATCGCGGCTGCCCTTTGGCCGCCCTTTAGGATCTGCACAGCCTTGGACCTTGCCGGGCTGGTCTTATCCAGATCGCCGACAAGCAGCTCCGAATAGCCGACAACAATCCCCAGAACGTTGTTAAGGTCGTGGGCCACGCCTCCTGCCAGGGTCCCCAAAGCTTCCATCTTCTCTGCACGCTGCAAGCGCTCTTCCAGCTTTCGGCGTTCGTCATCGGCTTGCTTGCGTTCGGTGATATCTTCGGAGATGCCCAGCAGGTATTCCGGTTCACCGTTGACGTCAAGAATGGGCACTTTCTTCGTGTGCAAGATGCGCATTCCCTTGCCGCGGCTCAGCAGAGATTCTTCTCGAATGTCTACAACACTCCTTCCGCGCAGTACCTCCCGATCCTTTTCCGTAAAGAAGTCAGCCTGCTCCCTCGGGAAAAAATCGTGGTCGCTCTTCCCCAGGAGTTCATTCCTGGAATGACCCAACAGAATTTCTCCTGCCCGGTTAAACCGGACGAACCGCAGGTCTCTGGCATCCTTGACGAAGATCATATTGGGAATATTCTCGACAATCATGTCTATGAGATTATTGGTCCGCCGCAACTCTTCCTCTGCAACTTTGCGCTCGGTGATGTCTCGGATGAAACTGACCAACTGCCCTCCTCCAAACGGCTGGTATTGCGCCGTGACTTCAACTTCATAGACGCCCCCACCTTTGCGGCGGTGTCGGCTTTCAAATCGGTCTTTGCCCTCTGTCATGATTTTCTTGATGCGGGCAGACGTGCCGTTGGGGGTTTCCCCAGCTTCAAGATCGGAGATGTTCATAGTCATAAGCTCTTCTTCGCTATACCCACTCATCCTACAATAGGACTCATTAACTTGTAGCAAGCGACCCTTCATATCTACCAGACAGAATCCGTCCATGGCGGTATGGATGATCGTTCTGTGCTGCTCTTCGCTCTCCCGGAGAGCTTCGTCCGCCAGCTGCTTGCGCTCGCCATCCAGGAACATCTGTGCCGTCAACAGAAATGCAAGCGGATAGAAGGTCAGGATCGAGATGCCTATGGTCGATAGCACATCCCAGCCGGTGCGGCCTGGAAGCAGCAACTGGAGGGCCAGCATGATGACATGCACGAGTACCCCGAATAACCACAATCTTGCCCAACCGACCCAGACTTCGCCCCGACGACGCAGGTAATAGAGGATGGTTCCCAGGACTGCCGATTCGATGATGGTCAATACTCCGGCCACCATCCCGGCGCCCCCCAGGTAGGCACGGTAGGCACCTGACACTACGACAGCCACGGCGGCGGTTATCGGTCCCCCAAAGAGTCCGGCCAAGCTGAGCACAATAGATCGCCCATCGTAGATGACGCCGGGGACCCAGCGCAACGGTGTCATCATGCCGATGATGCATGCCGTACCGAATAGAAGGCCGCTGCTCACTCCATAATACACAGAACGCTTTTCAATTCGGCGGGTCAGCATCTGCAAAGACACCGCCAAGGCGATGAGCAAGGCAACGTTTCGAATCAAGTCAAGCAACATTTCCTGGCTCACTCACCCCTCCTATGAGAATCCAACCATCCTGTGGGAAAGAGATCAGGCAACCCGATTCAGCTCCTTTCTGACGGCCAGCCCCAATTTCTCCAAGACATAGGGTTTCTTGACGTAGGCGCCCGCACCCAGTGCCTGAGCCTTCTTCACACGATCCGTTTCCGAAAAACCACTGACAATAACAGCTCGCTGCTTCGGGTTGATTTCAAGCACCCGCTGGTAAGTCTCCAGGCCATCGATCCCCGGTTCCATAATCATGTCCAACACCAACAGGTCGACGTTATCGGACTTCAGATATGCGACCGCCTCTTCTCCGCAGGAAACGGTTTGAACCCTGTAACCAAGCCTGGCTAGCATGCTCGAGGCAAGCTCCCGTTGCCCCTCCATATCGTCCACGACAAGGATGGATTCCCCCTCACCCATGTATTGGTCGGGGGATGTCTTGTCTTTCTCCTTGCTCAATTCCTCCCTGGTAACCGGGAAGTAAAGCGCCAAGGTGCTTCCCTTCCCCTCCTCGCTTTGCACATCAATGTATCCGTCATGGTCCCTAACCGTTCCCCAGACAACCGCCAATCCCAGTCCCGTTCCGCTCCTGCCCATGACTTTCTTCGTATAAAAGGGCTCGAATATCTTCCCAAGGTCTGCCTGCGGAATACCCTTTCCATTGTCGGATACCGTCAGTACCACATAATCGCCTTCCTGCATGTCGTCATAACCGCGAATAGGTTTGTCGAGATAACGGTTTTCGGTCCGAATCGTCACCGCTCCTTTGTCAGTAATGGCTTCTGCCGCGTTTACTATCAGATTCATCATGGTTTTTTCTAAATGGACAGGGGATCCCTTGATATTCAATAAGTCTTTTTCCAAATCCGTCCGGAAGGTGACCTTTGGATGATATTCTTTCACCTGATTAAACTCAGGAGTTCCGGAAAGATCCGATAACACATCGTTCAGATTGATGACCTCGGAAACAGCCACACCCCTTCGAGCCAGGGTTAACAGGTCCTGGATGATCGCAGCACCTCTTTGACTGGATTGAAGAATGTAGAACACGTGTCTGTTCAAGGGGTCCCCTTTCGGTATCTTTTCCAGCAACAGTTCCGAGTATCCGATCAGGACACCAAGAACATTGTTGAGATCATGAGCCACTCCACCGGCCAGGGTACCGAGGGCTTCCATTTTCTCGGCGCGATTCAAACGCTCCTCAAGCCTTTTGCGCTCGGTGTTGTCACGAATACACTCGATAGCGGCGACAATCTCGCCCTTTGAATCCCGCAAAACGGATGCTGTTGCGGACAGATGCACATTGCCTGGAGGTAAGCCTGGGGTAAAGGCTTCGCCAAAAATGATATCCCCCCGTCTCTGGAGTGCCGTATAATCCTTTTCAGTTTCCTGATTCGGATGAAGGGCAAGATCAATGAGAATTGGTCGTCTTTCCCCGTAGAAGGGAACAGAGTATTCATAATTCCCCTTTCCGACAATTTCTTCCGCCTTGACTCCCGTCATAGCCTCTATGGCCCTGTTCCAGGCAAGGACCTTACCGTCTTTATCGATCACAAGGGTGGCGTCGGGAAGAAAGTTGATGATGTCTCCGAGTTGTCGTTGGGATTCTTGTAACGCTGCTTCTGCCTCCTTATATCCGGTGATGTCGCGGATGGACTCGATGGCCCCCATGCATTTACCGTGGATGTCGAGCAGCGGTGCTCCCGTGGCAAAGACATACGCCCCCTTGCCTCCGTATACAGAGGGGACGTAGGTTTCGGCACTCAGGATGTGGCCTTTTCGCTGGAGAAACCGGTACTTCGATTCAAGCTCCTCGTTACTGACACCGATGAGGTCCAGCAAATGGGGCCGCCTTTCGCCATAGAAAGGCAGCGTATATTCATGATCTCCCTTTCCGACCATCTCCTTCTTACTGACCCCGGTCATCTCTTCGATGGCCCGGTTCCAGGCAATGACCTTCCCTTCACCGTCGATGACAAGCGTGGCATCGGGGAGAAATTCAATGATATCATTCAACTGCTGATTTGCTGTGATAAGATCTTCTTCAGCCTGCTTGCGCTCGGTAATGTCACGACCTAAGACAATGAGTCCTTTGCGTCTTCCATCGGAATGAAACAGTGGGAGTTTGATCACATCATAGATCTTGGTAGTACCGTCAGGACAACGAAAGGTCTCATCATCCCGGGAAGGGCCACCCTTTCGCCAGGCAAGTTCATCCGTGTCCTCGCAGGTGAGGAAAGCATCCCTGTAGAAGCTGCTGTATTCTGCAAGCTCCGAATCCTTTTTGCCCCGGTAGTCGATACCCTTCAGTTGAAATAACTCCAGGTTCGCCTCATTGGCTTCCAGCCAACGTCCTTGTTCATCTTTGAAACAAACGATATCGGGGGTGGAGTTGATCAATGAACGCACCCGTTCCTCACTCTCCTGCAGGGCCTCCTCGGCCTTCCGGCGTTCCTTCTGTTGCCTGTCTCGCTCCAACCTCACATTGAGAATGGGAGAGATGGCATTTGCTATCAGCTCCTGTTGGATCCTGTCCTCTTGGGTGAAGCCGCCAGATTTGTTGGCAACGGATAGAAGCCCGATGGTTTTGGCCCCGAAGACAATGGGCACGGTTAGAAAGCTCTCGATGGTCACATGGCCTTCGGGCGTCTCGAACGGTCCGTTACTGAGGAAGGATTGCTGTTCCCTGATTGCTCTGCCCCACAGACTATGCCCCCAGGTATGCCTTGGAAAGACGATGGATTTTTCCGGGACCTGGCAGCTGCCCCAGATCTCCCTCGTCATGCTGGGGATAACCAGATCGCCGTTGTCCGCGATGAAGCCGAAGACCCCGTATTCGCTCTGCATTCTTTTCAGAACGACACTCAGAACTTCTTCATAAATCCTTTCATCCGGGATCGTCAGAAAGACATTTGCGATTTCGTTCAAGGTCGTCTTTTCCCTCTCGGATGCTTGAAGTGCCGCTTCCGCCTGTTTGCGCTCAGTGATGTCGGTATTGAATCCATGCCAGATGATCCTGCCGCCACGCAATTTCTCGGGCGTCGATTGGCCAAACATCCATCTCATTGGTCGTCCGGGAATCTGTACTCGATATTCACATTGCCAGGCAGTCAAGTGTTCAGCGGAAGATTCAATTGAACGCATCAGTTTAGCCAAATCCTCGGGCAAGATTACTCTTGCTATTGGAGAGAAATCCTCGCGCACATCTTGAGGCGAACAACCAAAGATATCCTTGATGGATTCCGTAGTAAACGGCACGCAATAGGTACCGTCCGGTCTCTTCATAAACTGATAAATCATTCCCGGGACATGTAGAGATAGCTTCTCGAACTGGATGTCACGTTCCTTGAGTGCCTCTTCAGACCTCTTGCGCTCCGAGATGTCGCGGATGATCATGCTGGTTTTCCGCCGGCCGCTGGCATCGACGAAAACCGTCGACGTGACTTCTGCAGGAAATTTGTCACCGTTGGCACGAAGCATCGTGATTTCGGCATGTGCAAATCCCTTGAGGGCCCGCTCGCTCAAGGCCGTGTGCAGTCGCTGGTCCGCCATATCCACCAAACCGCTGCGCCCGAAACTTTTGATATCCTCCGGAGATCTGCCAAACATCTCGCAAGCGGCCCGATTGGCGTCGAGGATTGACCCATCCGGCACCGTCAGAAGGATTGCATCTTGCGAATGCTCAAATAGAGAACGATACTTCTCTTCACTCTCTCGAAGGGCATCCTCCGCCTGCTTGCGCTTGCTCTCCGCAGCCTCCAGTTCCGCAATACGCATGCGCAGCATTGCCACTTCCTCGATAAGCCGCTCTTTGGTGTCGTCTCTGTCTCGCATCTCAAGTTCCTCGAACCGTAGCCGTTTACAATGGCTACCGACTCAGTTGTCTCATTATTGCCGGCGTGCCGGGATTCGCCCTCCATCGCCCGGGTTGGATGGTGGTTGCCTCTCAAACATCGCCACTTTTCTTCCATGATATGCGGTGCAATCAATTATCGGGAATGTGAGTAGCGACTTCAAGATTGAATCGAGTTGATCTCTTTTTGGCAAAAACCCCAATCGTCTGAGGACTCTTCCGGGGAGGGAAGGTCGCCATACTCAACACTTTCTGTCCCTGACGGCCGCAGGTCGTTCATTGCCGATATCATTTTCATACAACTTGCCAGATATCCCAAAGCCCCACATTATTTACACATGCCCTGAATATTTGAATGCAGGCATCGCCGCTCCAATACACAGAGTCTCCGGTGGCCTGGTAACCGGCCTTCGCGAGGATCCGATTCCATGATGCCGTTGCGCAAACCTTTGAGGGCAAGGATGACTCGGTCTATTTTATCCAGGTATCAGGGTGCGGTAATCCGCGCCGAGCAATCCGCAAAGAGTGAGTCGCCGGGCAAGGTCCCGCTGAAATATGCCCCTCTTGACAGAAGCAACGGCACGTCATAACCAAAAGACATAACGGAGCGATTTTCTTTTCAGCAAACCCTGGCCTGAAGGGAGGAACGCATGATCGCATCAGCCTACATCCTGATCACGGCAACTGCCGGCAAAGTGCGGGAAGTGATGGATCAAATCATGGAACTCAGGGACGTTTCTCATGTTGACGCGGTGCTGGGTCCCTACGATCTGATCGTCACGGTGACAGGCGCCGACTTTCACAAGATCGGTCGACTGGTCATCGAGAAGATTCACCCGATCCCCGGTGTGGAGAGGACGCTCACCTGCCATGTCATCGATTTCGAGGAGTGACGGCGCAAGGCCGGTGTGGCGCCCCGCGGCCTTCCCTGGACAAACGCGGTCCCTGGTTGCGGATATGGCCCTATTCACGGCAGTATTTCAGTCTGTTCCCCGTTTTTCAATGAGTCGATCACCCGGTTGGCCTGTTGTTCGATGCCGGAGATGGTTCGAAGAAGCACCCTCAGCGAGTTCAGGGCTTTTTTCATCTGGTGTTTTTGTCTGATGGAGAGCACGGGATGCTCGAGGAGGGTTAAGATTTCTTCCAATACCAGGGAGTTGTCTGCGGAAAACTGCGTGTAAGCCAGCTTCGGCCACATTGTCCTCAGATCAGCGGGAAGGTGAACCAATTTCTGGGCAACTTCCTCGTCAACCACGATCCAGATGGCCTGGTGCAGGCGGTCCAGGAGATCCTCTATTTCGTCCCGGTGCGCTTCCCATACCTGACTGGAGGTCAAGAGGCGATTCCATTTCGGGCGAATCCGGGACGCCAGCCACTCAGCTTCCTGCTGCGGCAGCAGGAACAGATTGGCGAGCTCATTTTGTATCGTCAGCAACTCTTTGCTGAGGTGCATCAATTTGTCCTGGGCCTCGAGACGGGGTTGACCCAGAACGAGGAGCGTCGACAGGCGCCCCAAAATAGCGGCTTTGCCATCGAAGGATGGCAGGACCTTCTGTAGCTCGATTTCCCATTGTGCCCGCAAGAAACTCACGACCGTATTGATGGTCGAAAAGATGAAACCCATTTTGGCGAGCGTATTGCGCAGCTCATGGGCCATGTTGTTGCAGGCTGCAAGCCGCTCGCGGTTGAGCCTTTCGCGAGCTTCCAGATAGGTCTCCCGTAAATGGAGGGCGAGCAGCTCGGTGCCGAGCGTGCGAGCGAGACGCTTGATGATCTTGGTGGCGTCGTCACCACGCCGAATGGTCTGTGGCAAGAAGTTGATCTTGATCACCGCCACCACCACACAGTCCGTCTCCCGCCAGATGGGGTTCCCTTGCCAATCCAAAGGATACTCCAGGCGGCTGAGGCCAGGTTCGAAGAGATTTGCTTTCCTTAGCAAAACCGGTTCCATATGGTGGCACTCTTCGATTTCGCCCCGCAGTTGCTTGCGAACGCTTCGGGTGTCTTCACCGGGCTCGTCCGCTGTCCAGCTTTTCTGCTGCTCCACACACCATGCCATGGCCTCCAGGACGCGCCCGGGCTGGTCACGATATTCCTCCCAGTTCCTCCCCGGGGGATTGTAATCGGAAACTTGAGGCAATCCCCAACTCATCGTCTGATTCTCACCATTCCGAATTCCCGACGTGACTCTGACAGTCCGCAGGCTGGGCATGGGACCCACTCGATAGATGATCCCCTGGGTTGCATGCTTGAGGCACAGAAGAATGGTCTCAATCGCATTTTTACAGGTGTTTTCAAGAAGATCAGAATTTATATGCATACCGCCTCACCAAACCGTACATAAGGTCCCGGCCTACCTCCCGGTTAACGCTTTCAAGTGAACCCGGACGGTCCCGAAAGAAGGACACACAGCCAAGGCGTTTCAGGGTCCGAACTCATCTGCTGGAGCGATTCAGCTCATCTTATTTATCGGAAAAAATCGCTGGAAAGTTAAGAGACTCATCGAAGCAGATGCTCATGACCTTTGGGGACACCCGGAAACCCATGAAAAGCACCGCCGTTGACAGGCAACCCGCAACCCGCAACCCGCAACTCTTCGAAGCCGACGTCGCGGTTCCCGACTGCTCCGGCGGTTTTTCTATTGCTCAAGGGGTGGATGCTCTGTTACCTATTGATCCTGAAACTGCTCCCGCCCCTTGGGCGGAGATCACTCCGGCATGCGGGCTGCTGTTTTTCCCGCTGTCTGCCCTGAAAAGTTACGAGTTGCGAGTTGCAGTTGCCTGTCAACCGCGGTCCTTTTCAAAGGTCTTCGGGTGTCCCATGGGGACATGAGCAACTGTCACCGGGCAAAACCCGAAGGTGGGGGTTTTACTTTAGTGAGAGCATGGTATACAGCGACGATTTACGTGATCATGCGGCCCAATGACGTCAAAATACTGAGCAGTTTAGCGGTTCTTCTGCTGTTCACCTTCGGACTCACGACATCCTGGAGTCACTGCGCCGAAGGGAATCCCGGAACCGAGGCGAGGACCGCCCCGCAAAAGGAGCAGCCCGAAAGGCCTGCGCGGCCTTACCATGACTGCGCCCTCTTTATCGCCGGCATCAGTAACCCGAACGGTTCCCTTGCCGCCTCTGAAGGCAGCCCGGCGTGGGCTCGGTTTGCCAAGTCCTTCAATGAGAGCTGGCAGGGCCTCGAAGCGAAGCGCCTGACACCCATGAGGGAATGGGCGGCACGGGAGCTCAGCGCCGTAGGGGCCTCCCGCTACACCGTGTTTTATCCCATCAGCGGGGCGGATTTTGAATATTGTACAAACCGATTCAGGAATCCCCCTGAAATCCTTCGACCCGTCCCTATGGAACCTGCAATTGTTCGGCACCTATCAGAAACCCTTGCCGGTTTTTCGTTATCGGCATCAAAGGGACCTTGCCGAGCTCTATCAAAAGACCAGGAACGCCCCCCCATTGCTTTCGGGGTAGGGTACCATTATCGGCCCGGCTCGGCCAACCTGTTGCTGGCCACCAGGAAGGAAGCGCCCCTTCCCGGTGAGTTCAAGTGACTCGGCGGGGGAGCATGCGACTGCTGGTCGCGAGCCTTTTTGCCCTGCTTTCACCGGAAGAGTCTCTCCGGGAGCGTGTCCAGAAAGCCGGGATCCAGCCTGCCTTCGTCATTCCGGAATGACGGCTGGAGCTTGAGTCAACCGTATGGGTGTCATGGGAAGGGGGACGAACGATGAGAGAAATCATCCTGATGCTGATAGCAGCACTCACCGCACCGACCGTGGTGATGTCCGCCACGGAACCACCGGATCAGAACAAAGACCGCAAGCTCGTGCGGGAAATCAGTGAACAAGGCTATCGAGTTCTCCTTGACCTGAGCACCCAGGTCCTGCGGCTGACGGTGCCTGAAGATAAGGGCCTCTCCAGCGGGATGTCGGCAGTACCGGAAGAGGTACCCATTGTCCCAACCCTTGCCGGAATCGCCGATGAACAATTCACCTCGGCATCGGTCCTGGCACAGAAGGCCAAGCAGTTCGACGACGGACTCTACGCCGCCGTCGAACTGGCTGCGCAACGGGGGACCGGCAAGTTTTCGGGTAAGGCCGCCCTCCTGGCACGGGTTATCCACAGCCTCATCCGGAGTGCAGGGGACCCACCCACACCGGCCGCGCTCACCCTGTTTGCCGCGGCAAAGCTTGGAGACCAGGAGATGGCTTTGCCGACTGCTGCTCGCGAGGCCGTCCAGCAGGTGATCAACGCGTTTCTCCAGGATCAACTTCGCTCCAAACCCATCGGATTCTATAGCTGGAATGACCAGTTGGGCGCGATCTTCAGGCAGGACCGCATGCTGCAAACGGAGCTGAAAGGCCGGGGAGGGATTGCGGCGATCGTCAAGGCCCTGAACGACGACAGGGATGCCCGGACCGCCTACGCGGCTTGCCTGGACCTGGTTGCCAGGCTGACCAACCCGCTGTCGCCGGATTATCCCGATCTCAGAGTGCTGTTGGCCGCCGCCGACCGCGGGAGCACGGCTATTCCGGAGCGGGGCCTTTACTTCTTTCCTCCTTCCCGCGCCCACGAAACGGATCTCATCAAGAAACTTTATGGAGATCGCCCGATACCCGAGGGTTTCAGCCTGGTCGACACCATGATTTCGGGCATTCAGGATGGGCGGCTTGCTTTACGTCCGACAGCGGACTCCGGGTGGTACGACTACCAGACCTGGGCCTTGGAGTCGCTGGTGATTCCGGACAAAGCGCCCGAGGCCCGCCACCTGGAACTCGATCCCAGCTATCGCAAGCAGCTGCTGGAGCTGTTCAAGGGGATTCTGGCCATGACCCGCGAGACGCACGTTAAACAGCTTGAACTGCCGCTCGCCGGCGCTGCCCGCATGCCCAAACTGATCATCCGGATCGCACCCGAGCTGAGTGCGGAGCCGCTCGCGACCTATTATCTTCGGCGCGCCCAATCCTATTCCTATATCCGTAAAACCCTGGAAAACACCTTTGGTGCTCCGGCCCTCGAGAAGATCCAGCGCTTGACGGCGGGAGGCGCGGTGCCGTCCCCTCTCGCCGAAGAGCTCCCCATGATGGAGAATCTCTTCTACGGGGCCTACGTGACCGCTTGCCGACAGCTGGGAATGAATCCGACCGCCTCGGCCTATCCCAGTCCAGGCAAGGGGGAAGAAACCGCTGCGGCGGCCTTTGTCGCCTGGCAGAAAAAGCTGGCGGGCGACCCCGACGTGGGCCAGGATGCCCGGATGATGGTCCCGCTTTTTTATGATGTCAATCGCCGTAAGACCAAGGTCTGGGTTTTCATGGGCTGGTCAACCAGGCCAGTGGAGGTTTCCTTTGCCGCGAGGCCGACGACCACGGTTTTTGACCCGAAAGGCAAGCAGGTGAGCGACCCCACTTCACTCTTGAGGTTCGAAAGCATCCACTTCCAGTTGGCCTACCCGGTATCCGCTGAAGTCTACGCAACCAGGATCCTCAACCGGCACGAGTTCCGCGAGCATTGTGACCGCTACAGGACGCGATCGGCAATCCTCGACAACCTGAAGTGATCAGGCGCAGGAGGAAAGTAATGATGAGGGTCATCGCGGATCAACGTGAAACGAGAGTCTCTGCCCTGAAAAGTTCCGAGTTGCGAGTTACCAGTGGCAGTTGCCTGTCAACCGTGGTCCTTTTCGTGTGTCTTCGGGTGCCCCGACGGGACATGAGCAACTGCCTCCTGGTTTTACAATCGTATGACGACGAGCAGGCAAGGCATCCCCCCTGGCAGACGGTGTCATTCATCCCCCCGACGGGCTACTCATGCCGCAAGGCTTCGATGGGATCCAGCCGGGCGGCCTTGAGGGCCGGGAAGTAGCCGAAGACCACCCCCACCGCGGCTGAGAAGAGGAACGCCAGGAGCACAACGCCGCCATTGAAGACGAAGGGGACCCGCAAGATTCCGGCCAGCCACACGGAAGACGCTAGCGCCAGCGCAATCCCGATCAACCCGCCGAAAGATGAAAGCACGACCGCTTCTACGAGGAACTGCATGAGCACCTCGCTTTCGAGAGCGCCGATGGCAAGGCGGATGCCGATCTCGCGCGTGCGCTCGGTCACGGACACCAGCATGATGTTCATGATCCCGATCCCGCCGACGAGGAGGCTGACCGCCGCGACGGCACTGAGCAGGGCCGTCATCATTTGGGTGGTCCCGGTGAGCATTTTGACGATCTCCTTCAGGTCCATGACGTTGAAATTGTCGTCATCGCTCGACGAGAGATGGCGGCGGTCCCGCAGCAGCCGCACAATGTCCTGTTGGACTTTTTCCGTCGCGACGCCCTCCTCGACGGAAACCTGGATCATCGTGACATCCTGATTTCCGGCAAGGCGTCGCTGAAAGGCGGCCAGCGGAATGACCACCAGATCGTCCTGGTCGGTGCCCATGGTGCTCTGTCCTTTTGCCGTCAGGAGCCCGATCACCTCACAGGAGAGCTTGCTGCTGGTACTCGTACTGCTGCTGCTGCTGGAACTGCTGCTGCTGGTGCCGGTACTACCGCTGCTGCTGCTGGTGCTGGTCGTGCTCGTGGTACTGGTACCATGCAGACGGAGCTTTTCCCCGACCGCTTCCTGTCCGCCGAAGAGCTTGGTCTGCACCGTTTCCCCAATGATGCAGACCGCTGCCCCGCTGCGCAATTCACTGTCGGTGAACTGTCTGCCCAACCTGACCGAACGGTTCGTCACCTGGAGATACTGGTTGCTGCTGCCGACCACCTGGGTCGACCAATTCTGGTTACCGAAGATGGCTTTGGCGGACTGGGTCGAGACCGGGGCCACGGCGGCCACCGAGTTGACCTCTGTGGCAATGGCCCTGGCGTCGGCTTCCTTGAAGGGGATGTTGCCGCTCGACTGGCCCGGTCCCAGCCGCTTGCCGGGAGTGACCATGAGGAGGTTGCTGCCCATGCTGGAAATCTGCTGCTTGACCTGCAGCGTGGCTCCCCCGCCGATGGTCACCATGATGATCACCGCGGCAACGCCGATCACGATACCGAGGATGGTCAGGACCGAGCGCATCACATTGCGCCTGATCTCGCGCAAAGCCAGGAGCATGCTGTTCCAGAGCATCAGGTTTCCTTCACATGGGGCTCATCCGAGGCCACCCGACCATCGACAAAGCGGACAATGCGTCCGGCATAAGCCGCCATATCCTCTTCGTGGGTGACCATGACGATCGTGACCCCCTGCTCGCGATTAAGCCCCGTGAGCAGTTCCATGATTTCATGGCTGCGGGCTGAATCCAAGTTGCCCGTGGGTTCATCGGCAAACAACACGGTGGGCCGGGTCACGATGGCGCGGGCGATGGCGACCCGCTGTTGCTGGCCTCCGGACAACTCGCCGGGCGTATGAGTCTCCCATCCCTCGAGGCCCACCGTCTTCAGCGCCTGCAGGGCTTGGGCGCGCCGTTCGCGGGCGGGGGCGCCGCGATAGATCAGGGGGAGCTCCACATTTTCCAGCGCCGAAGTGCGGTTCAACAGGTTAAAGCCCTGAAAGACAAAACCCAGATAAAAGCGGCGCAATTTGGTGCGCTGGGTGCGGGTCAGCTGGTTCACTTCAAGGCCCTTGAACCGGTAGCTGCCGGCGGTTGCCGTATCCAGACAGCCCAGGATGTTCATGCACGTGGATTTGCCGGAACCGCTCGGTCCCATCACCGCCACGAATTCGCCCTCAAAGATGCGAAGATCGACGCCGCGCAGGGCGTGCATGGCCGCCTGGCCGCTGCCGTAAACCTTCGTCACGCCCTCCAGTTCGATGAGCGCCGGCTGGCTCGGTTGACAAGAGCTGGTCATGGTCATTGCGCCGCAGTGACGGTATCCACTACGACCGCCATCCCGGCTTGGAGCTCGCCGGCCAGAACTTCGGTCATGCTGCCGTTGGTCGCCCCGATCTTGACTGGAATCGCCGAGGGTTCCCCATCCCTCAACGTCCAGACCCGCTGCTCCTTCTTGCCGGCGCTGTCGTCGCGCGGCACTGTCTTGGAACTGGGCGGACGCGGGAGAATCTTAGCGAGCAGGCCGGTGGACGCTTTCTTTGCTTCCTGGACCGGTGGCATGAAACGCAGCGCGGCGCTGGGTACCAAAACCGCATTTTCGATTTTCTTGACAATGATGTCCGCAGTCGCCGTCATCCCCGGCCGCAACGCCAAGTCGGTGTTGTCGACTTTCAAGACGGTTTCATAGGTCACGACCCCCGAGGTGGTCTTGGCACCGAAACGGGCTTGAACAATCCGGGCCTCGAAGGTGCGGTTCGGGTAGGCGGCCACGCTGAAAGTCGCCTTTTGGCCTTCCTGGATATGACCCACATCGGCCTCGTCCACATTGACAATGAGTTCCATTTTGGTCAAATCCTCGGCCAGGGTGAACAGCACCGGCGGGTTCAACGTCGCCGCCACCGTCTGGCCGGGTTCGACGCTCCGGGTGAGGACAATGCCATTGACGGGCGATCGGATGACCAGCTTGGACAGGTCTGTCTGGTTGGCATCGAGGGTGGCGTGGGCCTGGGAGACCGCGGCCCTGGTGCTGGCGACGTCTGCCACGGCCCGATCAAGGGCGGCCTCCGCAGCATCGATCTCCGTTTGCGACGGGACCTTATTATTGCTCAATTCCTTTACTCTTCGCAGCTGCGCCAGTTTACTGCGGGTTTCCCTGACCGTTGCTTCCGCCTGCAGCACTTTCGCCTTTGCCGACTCCAGGGCCGCCTTCGATTGCGTCACCTGGGCTTCGAGCTTGGTGGTGTCCAATTTTGCCAGGGGCTGGCCGACTTTCACTCTGCTGTTGTAATCCGCTTCAACGGTCTTGATGATGCCGGAGAGCTCACTGCTCACATCCACCTGGTTGGTCGCTTCCAGGGTGCCGGTGGCCGTGACGATGACCGTCAGCTCGCCACGCTGGACTTCCTCGGTCTTGTAACGCACGCCGTTGGACGAATTCGATCCTTGCCAGACGACGAGAGCAATGATGACCGCCACCGCCGCCAGGGCCGCCGCGATGAACCATCCTTTGCGACCCTTTCCGTGGCGTGGGGCTTGATCAACTTCCAGGGTCTCTGCAATATCCAG
>CAZDKX010000069.1:0-17767 GCA_964505935.1 uncultured Syntrophobacteraceae bacterium | reverse complement strand
TCTGGTACGCACCGGAGATGCGCATGCTACAGGGCATGATGGATCTCGCCCAGGAACACGTGTGGGGCAAGGCGCGTCTCAAGCTCTACAAGGGTACCTGTCAGGTCATCGGCCGCAAATCCGAGCGGTCGCTGTACCAACCGAGCTTCGCCACCTTTGAGGAAGATGAAGTTTATCAGCAGAATGATGCCACCGGCTTCATCAGACTCAATGGACTGCGGCTCCGCATTGCCTCACTCGTGGCCGGTCAGAGAAGCTAGGGGACGGCCATTGATGGGATCAAACGTCTTGTTCTATGATTCCTTCGGGGTCTTCGTATCCTTCGTGCTCTTCGTGGTTACAAATCCTAAGTTGACGCCAGTGCGCGGAGGCGGGAACCCAGGATATGCTGAGGGTTCTACTTTCTCCCCCCAGCGGCCGGGGTGACGATGGGAACAGCTTTCTGGACATGCTCCGAGCGACTTTTCAGGGTGTGCAGGGTTATCGCAAGACACGGCGAGAGCATGATGAAGTGATGGTGAAAAGAGGAATTCTATGGGGGAAAAGCTCTGGCAGGGCCGGTTTGAACAACCGATGAACAAACAGGTGGAAGAGTTTTCGGCATCGATTCATTTCGACAAGAGGCTCTATCGCTATGACATCGAAGGCAGCATTGCGCACAGTCGGATGCTGGCAGCCTGCAAGATCATCTCCGATGAGGAGGCCTCGCGCATTGTGGCCGGGCTGGGTGAAATCCAGCGGGAAATCGAGCGCGGTCAAATGGATTTCGCCTCCGCCCAGGAAGATATCCACATGGCCATCGAGCAACTGCTCATGCAGAAGATTGGCGAAGTGGGCGGCAAGCTTCATACGGCGAGGAGCCGCAACGATCAGATCTGCCTCGACATGCGTCTTTACCTGCGTGACATCATCTCCCAGGGTCGGAGCCTGCTCCACGAGCTGCAAAAGGTCCTGGTCACCCTGGCGGAAAAGCATCTGGAGGTAATCATGCCCGGCTTCACCCATTTGCAGCATGCCCAACCCTTGCTGCTATCACATCATCTCATGGCCTATTATGAGATGTTCGGGCGTGATGACGAGCGGTTCGAGGGCTGCCTCCAGCGCACCAACGTGCTGCCTTTGGGAAGCGCGGCGCTTGCCGGAACCACCCTTCCCATCAACATGGAATGGACTGCGAAGTACCTCAACTTTCCGCGAATCACCGCCAACAGCATCGATGCCGTGAGTGACCGGGACTATCTCATCGAATTCAATGCCGCCGCGGCCCTGGTCATGATGCACGTGAGCAGGATGGCCGAGGAATTGATCCTGTGGTCAACCAGCGAATTTGCCTTCATCGAAATCAGTGACGCCTTCTGCAGCGGTTCGAGCATCATGCCTCAGAAGAAGAACCCGGATGTCCCTGAGTTGATGCGGGGCAAGACAGCCCGCGTTTACGGCAACTTGATGGCCCTCCTGACCCTCACCAAGGCCCTACCCCTCGCCTACAACCGGGATTTGCAGGAAGACAAGGAGCCGATCTTCGACACGGCGGATACGCTTCTCAGCACGCTGCGGCTGCTTGGCAAACTGCTTATGGAAATTCGCTTCAATCGAGAACGCCTGGCCGCGATGGCCACCGAGGGGTTCACCTTGGCCACGGACCTGGCTGACTATCTCGTGCGCAAGGGGTTACCCTTCCGCAAAGCTCACCATGTAATCGGTCAGCTCGTGCAGCACTGTCTCCATCTGGGCAAGGAACTGGCTGAGTGTAGTCTCGAAGAGCTCAAATCTTTCCACAAAGCCTTTGACCATGATGTCTTTCCTTTTCTCGAAGTGAACAGCGTCATCGAGCGGAGGACATCGCTGGGGGGTACCGCGCCTTCCCGGGTCCAGGAAGCCATCGAGCGGGCCTGGAAAGAGCTATCGGCTAGAGAAGAGGTTTTGAAGCTGAAACCCTAGTCTCCTGACGGGAGCAGACTGGTATGAATATTGAGAGCGAACTCCTTGCGGGTCATCCCCGCCCTGTCGGCCTGGTGACGCTTCTGGTACTGGGACTGACGCTTTCCGGGTGTGGTCTCAAGACCTATCCAAAACCGGTATCCGAGGGACAAATCCCCACCATTCAGGATTTGCGGACACAGGTCCGCCTGAAGGCGGTCGAGGTGGCCTGGTCGGTTCCGACCGAGCTCAGCGAGGCCCTGAAGGAAACCCCGTACCGCCTCGTCGTGGTAAAGGCTGAATTGAACTGGGGAAACCGGAATTGTCTTGATTGCCCGACCCCTTCTCAGCAGGAAGTGCAGACCCTTGATCCGGCCAACCCCGCTCCCGCCATTCGTGAGGGCAACACTTTTGTATGGCTGGATACGGTGGTGGCCCCTCAGCACGCCTATCGCTATCAGGTTATCGTGCGGGACCGGAACCGACACCAACTCTCTTCCTCCAATCCTTCGGTGGTCAAAGTCATTGCTCCCCCCCCACCGCTCAAGACCCTTGCCGCAGGCACTGATCCGCGGGGCGTCTCCCTGCACTGGAAAGCCGGAGTAGTGAAGAGCGCCGCAGGCGCTGCGGTGCCGGGAGAGGTTCAGTTTTTGGTCGAACGCCATAGTTCGGGCAAGACTTGGGACAAGCTCTCGACCATGCCCGTCAGAGGCACCACTTTCCTGGATTCAGCCGTAGCTTCCGGCCAGACTTACGATTATCGCGTGACACCGGCCTACTTGTTCGAGGAGTCCCTTATTCTCGGAGAGCCTTCGGTCTTCAAGCAGGCCCGAGCGCCCGAAGCGGTGCCGCCGCCGCCACCTGGAAACGTCTGGGTCATTCCGGTCAAGGGCGCGCTCGAAGTTCACTGGTTAAAGAGCCAGGGCATGGTGGGCGGTTATCACATCTATCGACGGGAGGGGAAAGACATCATCCGCTTGACGGCAACACCCGTACAAGGTCCTCCTTTCATCGATCAGTCGGTCAAGAAGAATGTCGTTTATGGCTACGCAGTATCCGCCGTGAGCAGCCAAAGCACACCGAATGGCAGCCGCGAAGGGCTCCTGTCCAAATGGACGGAAATCAGGAGTCTCATGATCGGCCCCTAGAAGAGGTGGAAGAGGACGATGCATTATTTTCAATACCACCAGGACGAACTCTATTGCGAAGGTATCGCTCTGCGCCGGCTTGCCGAAACCGTGGGGACCCCCTGTTATGTTTACAGTTACGCGACGCTGCGTCAGCATTTTAACGTATTCGACGAGGCTTTTGACGACGTGCCGCACGTGGTTTGCTTTTCCGCCAAATCCAATTCCAACCTTGCCATCTTGAGCCTCATCGGCTCCCTCGGCGGAGGCGTGGACATTGTCTCCGGAGGTGAGCTCTTCCGCGCCCGCCGGGCCGGCATTCCCGCAGAACGGATTGTCTATTCCGGGGTGGGCAAGACGGAGCAGGAAATCGACTACGCGCTCCACGAGGGCATATTGATGTTCAATATCGAATCCCAGCAGGAGCTGGAAGCCATAAGCGAGCGCGCTCGAACGGTTGGTCGTAAGGCTCGCATCGCTTTGCGGGTCAATCCCGACGTCGATCCTAAGACCCATCCCTATATTTCGACCGGGATGAAGAAGAACAAGTTTGGCATCGACATCAACACGGCCATCAAGGCCTACGAGCAGGCAAGGACTCTGGAGGGCATCGAAATCCAGGGGGTAGACTGCCACATCGGCAGCCAGCTCACCGAACTAGCCCCTTTTGTGGACGCTCTCCACCGGCTGCGAGCGCTGATCGAGCGGTTGGAGGAAAGGAACATTCCGATCCGCTACCTCGACCTGGGCGGGGGGCTCGGGATTGTTTACGACCAGGAAGCCCCTCCTCATCCCCGGGAATACGCCCAGGCCATGCTCGAACAACTCAAGGGTCTGTCTTGCACCTTGATTTTCGAACCGGGCCGCGTTATCGTCGGCAACGCCGGGGTGCTGCTCGGCAAGGTGCTCTACACCAAACGAACAGCGGTGAAGAATTTCGTCATCACCGACGCCGGCATGAACGATTTGGTGCGACCGAGCTTTTACGGTTCCTACCATCAAATTCAGCCGGTAAACAGGACCAGTCGCCAAAGCCAGGTCGTCGATGTGGTGGGCCCGATCTGTGAATCAAGCGACTTTCTGGCCCGGGATCGCGAGTTGCCCATGGTGAAAGCGGGTGATTACCTGGCGGTGATGAGCGCCGGAGCCTACGGCTTCACCATGGCTTCCAACTATAACTCGCGCCCGCGCCCACCAGAGGTCCTCGTGAAAGGCGATGAGTATTTCGTGATCCGAAAGCGGGAGACGTGGGAGGACCTCATCCGGGGAGAGGAAATTCCCGATTTTGCCCCCAATTCATAGTCGGGGAGCATGCCCTCTCTCACACTGAAGCACAGGGAGCGCTCTTAAGTGATGTTTGGTTCTGGATGCCCCATCCCATTTTTTAAGATGACCGGCAGCGGCAATGATTTCATCATCATTGACAACCGCTCGCAGTTCATCACTGCCGATCAGGGCCCGCCCCTGACCCGTCTGGCCTGCCGTCGCAACCTCTCACTCGGTGCCGACGGCCTCATACTGATCGAGAACGATCCCGAAGTGGACTTCAGGTGGCGCTTTTACAACGCCGACGGCAGTGAGGCCGAAATGTGCGGCAACGGCTCCCGTTGCGCGGCTCGTTTCGTCTTCCTCAAGGGCATCGTCCCCAAGCGGGAGATGGCCTTCCGCACCCTCGCCGGCATCATTCGGGCAGAAATCATGGGGGAGCGGGTCAAGGTTCGCATGACCCCTCCTCATCGTCTCCACATGGACATCTCCTTGCCGCTCGAAAGCGGTCTTCTCGACGTGCATTTCATCGACACCGGAGTTCCCCACGTGGTTCACTTTGTGGCAGACAAAACCGTGCTGGAAAAGGTCGCGGTGTTCCCCCTCGGACGTACGCTGCGCTATCATTCTCATTTTCAACCAGCCGGCACCAATGCCAATTTTGCCACGGTGTGCGACCGGCATCACATGGCGGTTCGCACCTACGAACGGGGGGTGGAAGCCGAAACGCTCGCCTGTGGTACGGGCTCCATTGCTGCCACCCTCGTTGCCGCCGCTCGAAACCTGGTGACCTCTCCCGTTGAAGTGTTGACCCAAAGCGGAGAAACGCTGACCATTCATTTTGCACAGCCAACTGCCCAAGGTGCGCCGGAATTTGCTGAAGTTTACCTGGAAGGAGATGCCAAGGTCGTTTGCGAAGGCATACTTTGGGATGAAACCTTAAGGAAATAGGGAGAGCATTATGTTTCAAGGCGCGATGGTGGCCATTGTAACGCCATTCAAGGATGGTGTGGTGGACGAAGCTTCACTGCGGCAAATGATCGAATTCCAGATTGCCAACGGTACGGACGCGATCGTCCCCTGCGGCACCACAGGGGAATCAGCGACCCTGACCTTCCAGGAGCATGAACGGGTCATCGAGCTTACAGTGGAGCAGGTGAACAAGCGGGTCCCGGTTATTGCCGGCACCGGCTCCAACAACACGGAGGAGGCCATCCGTCTCACCCGCCATGCGCGGAAGGCCGGCGCGGATGGCGCCCTCATGATCTGCCCCTATTACAACAAACCCACCCAGGAAGGCCTCTTTCGCCATTTTGAAACCGTTGCCCAAAAGGTGGACATCCCGATCATCGTCTACAACATCCCGGGCCGGACCGCCGTCAATATGGAACCGGCCACGATCGCCCGGCTTGCCAGGTTGGACAATATTGTCGGCGTCAAGGAAGCCTCGGGCAGCATGAAGCAAATCACCGACATCGTTTCGCTCTGCGATGAGCGCTTTGTGGTACTCTCCGGGGAGGACTATTTGACGTATCCACTCCTCTGCGTGGGCGGCAAGGGGGTGATCTCGGTGGTCTCCAACGTGGCCCCCCGCGATATGGCAGAGCTCTGCAACCTGTCCCTGCGGGGCGATTGGGCGGCAGCGAAGAAGCTCTACTACCGACTGCTGCCCCTGTGCCATGCCCTCTTCTATGAAACCAATCCCGCTCCCGTTAAGGCGGCGCTCTTCATGATGACCAAAATTGCCAGCAGCGAGGTCCGGTTGCCTTTGGTACCCATGTCCGAGGCCAATCGCGAACGACTGCGAGCGGATTTGCAGGCTTATGGTCTGCTGTAAGGGGAGAAGGTGATGGTGCGAACGGTGGTAGCCGGAATTGGCGGTCGGATGGGATCACGCATTGGCCAGTTGGTTCGTGAGGCCGATGGCCTCGAATTGGCGGGCGCATTCGAATATCCCGACCATCCCGCGGTGGGTAAGGACATCGCCGAGATCATCGGTGGGGGTCCTACCGGAATAAAGGTCTGCCCGGGGCTGGGGGAGACTTTGGCGGGAGCGGACGTGGTGATCGACTTCACCAACGCCGCAGCCTCCATGAAGCATCTACAGGTCGTTGCCGCCCGGAAGATCGCCATGGTGGTCGGATCAACCGGTTTCAGCCCGGCGGAAATCCGCCAGGCACAGGACCTTTGCCGGGCCATGCCGTGTGTCCTCACGCCCAATATGAGCATGGGCGTCAACGTGCTCTTCAAGGTGGTGGGCGAAGTGGCGCGCATGCTGGGCAGCGGTTTTGACGTGGAGATTCTCGAAGCGCACCATCGTTTCAAGAAGGACGCTCCCAGTGGGACTGCGCTCAAACTGGCCCAGATTGTCGCCGAAGCCCTGGGGCGTGATCTTGATCAGCATGGCGTCTTTGCGCGGCATGGCCTCATCGGCGAACGCTCCACCACGGAAATCGGGATGCAGACGCTGCGGGGGGGCGATATCGTGGGCGAACATACGGTGATGTTTGCCGGCCTCGGGGAACGGATCGAGCTCATTCATCGCGCTCACAGTCGCGACAATTTTGCCCACGGCGCCCTCCGCGCCGCACGGTGGGTCGTTGGGCAAGCCCCCGGCCTCTACGACATGCAGCATGTTCTGGGAATTAAGTGAAATTTTGGAGGTTTTGATGGCATTTGCGAAGGCGGAACGACTGAAACAGCTTCCTCCCTATCTTTTTCAGGAAATCGATCGCCTGAAGGCTGAACTTGCCGCCAAGGGCGTGGACGTGATCAATCTGGGTGTCGGGGACCCGGACTTGCCCACCCCCGGGCACATCATCCAGGCGCTGCAGAAAGGCGCTGAAGATCCGACCACTCATCAGTACCCCTCCTATTCCGGTATGAACGATTTTCGGATCAGCGTTGCCAACTGGTACCGCCGGCGCTTCGGAGTTGACCTGGACCCTCTCGATGAGGTGGTGACGCTGATTGGCTCCAAGGAAGGGATCGCCCATTTTCCCCTCGCCTTCATCAATCCGGGGGACCTTGCGCTCGTACCGACTCCGGCCTATCCGGTCTATCATGTGGCTACGCTCTTCGCCGGCGGCGAATCCTTTTTTATGCCGCTGGTACGCGAGCACGATTTCCTCCCCGACCTGACGGCGATCCCTCCCGACCTCGCGCGACGGGCCAAGGTCATGTTTATCAACTACCCCAACAACCCGACGGGGGCAACCGCCGAGCGGGACTTCTACGAAAGAGTGGTTGCCTTTGCCAGGGAATACGAGGTGATCGTCTGTCACGATGCGGCCTACAGTGAAATGGCCTTCGACGGCTACCGTCCCATGAGTTTTCTCGAAATTCCCGGTGCCAAGGAGGTTGGCATCGAATTCCATTCACTTTCCAAGACTTACAACATGACCGGCTGGCGGCTTGGGTTTGCCGTGGGCAATGCCCAACTCCTGCAGGGACTCGGGCAGGTAAAGAGCAACATCGATTCCGGTGCCTTCAATGCCATCCAGATGGCCGGCATTGCGGCGCTCGAAGGCAGCCAGGAGTGCGTCGGAGAGATGCAGCAGACCTATCAGGAAAGACGCGATGTGCTCATCGCCGGGCTTCGCAGCGTGGGGCTGGCCCCAGCCGTCCCCAAGGCCACCTTCTATGTCTGGTGCCCGGTCCCATCCGGCTATACCTCGTCGGAATTTACCTCCCTTCTCCTGAAGGAGTGTGGTATCGTGACCACCCCGGGCAGCGGGTTCGGCGAACCGGGGGAGGGTTATGTGCGCATGGCGCTGACGGTTGACAGGGGGCGGACTGCCGAGGCGGTGACGCGCATTGGGAAGTTGTCTTTCTAGCAATGGAGCGGGTTCTGATTGGTTTCGGGAGCAATCTGGGGGATTCCGTGCGGATATGTACCGCCGCCATCGAGTGCTTGCGCGCCCATCCGCACCTGCGGGTGTGCAACACCTCCTCCTTCTATCGCACCAGCCCGCTGTTGCTTGCCGATCAGCCCTGGTTTATCAACGGGGTGGTGCTGGCGGAGACGGACTTGAGCCCGGAATGTCTCCTTGAGGCCCTGCAGGAAATTGAAAGAGAATTCGGCAGGGACCGCCAGGTTCGCTGGGGCCCGCGCACCCTCGACCTCGATCTGCTTGCCTACGGCGATCTCGAAATGCAGCTGCCCACTCTGACTGTTCCTCATCCCCAACTTCATGCCCGACGCTTTGTTTTGGAGCCCCTGCTGGAGCTTGTCCCGGACTGGGTGCACCCGGCCCTCATGGTTTCGGTCGGCGACCTTCTGCAGCGGCTCGCCGATGACCGCGAGCAGGAAGTGCAACGACTGGAGGCCTCATGATTCGACTCCTCTTCTACGGCATTCTGATTTACCTCGCTTATCGCCTTCTCAAACGCTGGATCGCTTCACTCGGTGGTTCCAGCACCAGCAACCCCCCTGAGCGGTCTTCGACGGAAGAGGCCGATTTGATTCGAGACCCCCAGTGCGGGACCTATTTCCTGAAGCAGCGAGGCGTCGAAGCGAGAATCGGGGGGCGGGCTGTCTATTTCTGCAGCGAGGAATGCCGGGAGAAGTATCTCTTGAGTCACCGGGACAGCTGAAGGAAAGTGGCTTTACCGCCAGGAGGAGATTATGAAATTCTTCATCGACACAGCCAATCTTGACGAAATCAAAGAAGCCCACAACCTCGGAATTCTCGATGGCGTGACGACCAATCCCTCGCTCATCGCCCGAGAAGGAATTACCGGCAGAAGTGCGTTCGAGAATCATATCAAGAGCATCTGCGAACTGACTCAGGCCCCGGTGAGCGCCGAAGCGGTCAGCTTGACCCGGAAAGAGATGATGGTCGAAGCCCGTTCCCTGTCACAGATTGATCCTCATGTGGTGGTGAAGATCCCCATGACCCTGGACGGCCTCAGGGCCGTAAAGGAGCTTTCCGAGGAAGGCATCAAGACTAACGTGACGCTGGTCTTCTCGCCGCTGCAGGCCCTCATGGCCGCCAAGGCCGGGGCGACCTACATCAGCCCGTTTGTGGGTCGTCTGGATGATATTGCCCTGGATGGAATGAAGGTCGTTGAGCAGATCATCGACATTTTCGCCAACTATCTCTTTGAGGCCGAAGTGATCGTGGCCAGTATTCGCAACCCCCTGCATGTTTTGGCTGCGGCCCGACTGGGAGCGGATATCGCCACGATCCCCTTCAAGGTTATTGAGCAACTGGCCCGGCATCCTTTGACCGATATCGGGATCGACAAATTCCTGAAAGACTGGCAGAAAGTAGAGTCGTAAGAGGACTGGTGGATTACCCGATAACCTTACCGAGGGAAGGACAGGCTATGGGAATACCGGCGAGACGACCCGCTAGTTGGCTGTTTTCACTGCTGCTGGTAGCCGCCTGGCTGCTCTTGCCGGCCCTCTCCGAGGCGCAGGTGTTCAGGTACGTGGATAAGGACGGTGTGCTCCATTTTACCAACGTTCCCACGCTGCCCAATCAGGTGAAGACACCAACCATGCCGCCCTATGCGGCGAACCTGCTGAATAAGCTGAGCTCGTCCTCACCGCGACCTTTCTACCCCTTTCGCTCGCTCGTTCCCTCCTGCAACCTGATGAATCAGAACCTTTATGACCCCCATATCCAGTACTCCTGTCGGCGGTATGGGTTGGACCATCGCCTGGTGAAAGCGTTGATTCGAGCGGAATCGGCCTTTGACGCCGGCGCCCTCTCACCCAAGGGTGCCATGGGATTGATGCAGTTGATGCCCGGGACCTCACGCGACCTGGGGGTGATGAATCCCTTCGATCCCGTGGAGAATATTGACGGGGGTGTGCGCTATCTGCGGTTTCTCATGGACCGCTTCAGCAACAATATCGCTCTGGCACTTGCCGCATACAATGCGGGCCCGGAAGCGGTACAAAAGCATGGCGGGATTCCTCCCTTCGAAGAAACCCGCAATTACGTTCAGAAGGTATTGGAATTCTATGGGAGATCCTCACCCTGACCCTGGATTCTTCCTCCTGTTCCCGTGGGTGGCTTCCAGGTTGGTGTGACAGAGCAGAGACATGCACCGGCTCATTATCGATTCTCCTTCATTGTCTGCATACTACCGGTCCCTGACCGCTTTTCCTCGAGCAGGGTTCTACGATCGCTATGACTCGTTCTGATTTCTCGCGCAAGCACCTTGTCACCCTCCCGAACCTCCTGACCTACCTCAGGATCGCGACCATCCCCGTGATCGTGGTGATGCTCACTCCCGCGGCCTGGCCGAATTTCCAGACTGCGGCGTTTGTCATCTTCCTGATTGCATCCCTTACCGATTACCTTGACGGCATTCTCGCGCGGCGGCACAATCTGGTCACCTCCGTCGGCAAGCTCCTTGATCCTTTGGCCGACAAGCTGCTTATCTCAGCCGTCATGATCATGCTCATTCCCCACGGGAAAGTTCCCGCCTGGCTGGTCTTCATCATCATTGGGCGGGATATCACCATCACCGGCCTCCGCTCGATTGCCGCCTCTCAGGGGCTTATCATCAACCCCAGCCGCACCGGCAAGAACAAGATGGTTTCCCAGACCATCGGCCTCGCTTTTCTGCTGCTTGCCGGTCCTGGTGCCCATCCGCTGCTCGATCCGGCGGGTATGGTTTTCCTGTGGCTTTCCGTCATCTTGAGCTACTGGTCGGCACGGGATTATTGCCGCCAGTTTTTCTACCAGGCAAAGCGCCAGGACCATCCGAATGACTGACCGGGAGACCAGGAAGCCGGTTGCGTACCGCACCGGCCGGTCGCTGGCAGGACTCGACGAGGCTCAGACCAGGGCCCTGAAGCACGTCCATGTGAACATGCCCTGGCGGTATCTGCCAAATTACCTTCAAACGGTCCTCGAACTGACCATCAACGTTGAAATCGGGATCGAGGCGGAACACCTTGACGGCGTTTCGCGGTCGGTCTTTCGCTCGGTGGCGGAGGAGCTTCATCGAGCGGGATGCCGCATTACCCTTCATGGTCCTTTCTGGGACCTCTGTCCCGGCAGCTCCGATGCCCTCATCCGCCAGCTATCCCAATTCCGCCTCCACCAGCTCTTTGACCTGGTGGAAGTGTTCCGTCCCATCCAGGTCGTTTGCCACACCGGTTTTGACCCAAGCCACCACGGCTATCATCACCATTCCTTCAGGGAGCGCAGCCTGGCGATCTGGGAGCCACTGGTAGCCCGCGCCGAAGCCTCGAAGACCCCCCTGCTCCTCGAAAATGTGTGGGAACATGGACCCGAGCTTCATCAGCAACTCCTGACGGCACTCCGTTCGCCTTACTGCGGCTTTTGCCTGGACGTGGGTCATCAGCACAGCTTCTCCAAAACTCCCCTGGCCACTTGGGTCGAAGCCCTTGGAGCATTCCTGAAAGAAGTCCATGCCCATGATAACTGTGGCAGCCATGACGATCACCTGCCCGTAGGCCAGGGTACCATTGATTTCCAGTCGTTCTTTGGGTTCCTGCGGACCCATCGTCTCAGCCCTCTGATTACCCTGGAACCCCATACCGAGGAACATTTTGCCCAAAGCCTTGCGGGATTGGTGAAAGTAATGGAGCTTGACGAGTGAGCCGTGATCGCATAACAAGGAAGGCGTTGCGAACGCAACCTCCAATTCTGAACCGGTAGCCGAGCCGGCAGAGCTGAGCTCACGGTTCGATGCGCAAAGAAAGGAACTGAACGATGGCCGTAGCAGAAGTCAGCATCATCCCTCTTGGTGTTCCCGGCACCAGTCTCAGCACTCATGTCGCGCGTGTCTTGAAGGTACTCAAGGAGAGTTCGCTGCAATTCGAGCTGACGGCTATGGGAACGATCATTTCGGGTGATCTGGAGGAGATTTTACGGGTTCTGCGGAGAATGCACGAGAGTTGCTTCTCGGAAGAAGTCAATCGCGTACTCACCCAGATCCGGATTGATGACCGCAGAGACAAACGCGGCAGCCCGGAACAAAAGATCCGCTCGGTCATGTCGAAACTGACCCAACCCTGAATCCGCGGCAGACGGCGCCCGCCGTCCCGGTTTCCGGCAGAGGATTGCCAGCTTCGAGGAACGCTCTGCTCTCTGCCCGCGACGTCCCGGATACGCGTACGGCTGCTGGATACTTCTGATCAGAGGTCCCTGACCACTGATCGCCGTTTTTCCCTGCAGGAACATGAGGACCGATCAAATGAAAGCATTGGTTGAATACCTTGTTAAGTCTCTGGCGGATCACCCCGACGAAGTGGTCCTGGCAGAGCATGAAACGGATGACTCTATCCTTCTCGAACTGAAGATCTCGCCTGAAGATATCGGCAAGATCATTGGCAAAAACGGCAACACCATCAATGCCATCCGAACGGTGCTCCAGGCTGCCGCTTCGAGCCACAAGAAGCGCGTCAAGCTCGAGGTCGTAAACTGAAGCGGCATGGTTTATTGACAGGGTTATCCTGATTCTTAACTTAAGGGACGGCAGGAATTAACGTTATCGGTTGCACGCTATCCTCCATTGACTCCCAAACCGGTATTTTTAAGGAAGGATGAAACTCATGGCAAACAAACCTTCGGCGCTGTCCGTGAACGAATTGCGGGCCCGCATTGAACCTGAATCACTGCCATTCGAGAATACCCACTCACTGGAAGACCTGCAGGAGAGAGTAGTCGGGCAGGAACGGGCCATCGATGCCATCAAGTTCGGCATGGGCATGAAGGAGCGAGGATACAATATTTTCATCGCCGGCCCCTCCAACGCCGGCCTCACCTATACGGCCAAGACCTTCATCGAGGAACAGGCCAAGCAGGAACCTACCCCCCCTGACTGGTGCTATGTCTACAACTTCAAGGAACCGGATAAACCGAAAGGCATCATGGTTTCCGCAGGCAGTGGCAAGCAGCTGAAGAAGGATATGCACGACTTCGTGGAAACCCTCCAGGCGAAGATACCTGAAGTGTTTGACAGTGACGACTATCGTGCCAAGGAGGGTGAGGTTCACCAGTCTTTCGAGCGAGTGCGAAGAGAAATCATCGACCAGCTTTCCGATGAGGCCAAGGAGCAGGGGTTCATCCTGCAGTTTTCCCAAGTGGGCATGGTCATCATTCCCGCCAATAAGGAAGGCGAGCCGATGACTCAGGAAGACCTTCGCCACCTCGATGAAGAGGAGCGCAAGGTCTTGCGAGAGAAGAGCGATGAGCTTCACGAGAAGATGAAAGAGGCTATAAAGAAGATTCGAGAGGCGGAAAGCGAGTTTAAAGAAAAGCACACCAAACTGGACAATGAAATCGCCTTGTTCGTAGTCGGTCAACTCATGGATCGCTATGAAGAGAAGTACCAGGACGATCCCCAGGTGCTGGATTTTCTCAAAATGACTCAGGAAGATATCCTGGAGAACATCGAGGACTTCAAGAAGAAGCCCGAAGCCCAGCAGCCTCAGCCCGGCGTGCCTTTTCCGGTCCCTCCCAAGGAAACGCTCTTCAGGAAGTATGATGTGAATGTCCTGATCGACAACTCAGAGACCCAGGGCGCTCCCGTGGTCATTGAATCAAACCCCGTCTATACGAATATCTTCGGCTCCATCGAACGGCAGGCCTGGTTCGGCGCCTTGTTTACGGACCATACCATGATCAAGCCCGGCGCTCTGCACAAGGCCAACGGCGGCTATCTGATCATGAAGGCCCTTGACCTGCTGCGCTGGTTCATTTCTTATGAAGCCCTCAAGCGCGCCCTGAAGGACGAGGAAATCAAAATCGAGGACCTGGGGGAACTGTACGGCTTGTTCAGCACCCGCACCATTCGGCCGGAACCCATTCCCCTCAGCGTCAAGATTGTCCTGACCGGCGACCCATACATCTATCAGCTGCTTTATACCTATGACGATCGCTTTCCAAAGCTCTTCAAGGTCAAGGCGCACATGGACGACCAGATGAATCGCAAGGACGAGACCATCGTCGAGTGCGCCCGCATGATGAGCAGCTATTGTAAGGATCACAAACTCCGTCACCTTGATCGCACGGGCGTTGCCCGGGTCATTGAATACAGCATGGAGCTGACCGAGGACCGCGACAAGCTGAGCCTCGAGCTCGGATCGATCAGCGATCTGCTCAAGGAAGCCAACTATTTTGCCGGGCTTGATAATGCCGAGTTGATTCAGGCAAAGCATGTCGAGAATGCCATCAAGAAGCGGATCTATCGGTCCGACCTGGTCGAGGAACGGGTCAAGGAACTCGTCGAGAAGGACATCTTCTGGGTCGAGACGGATGGGGACAAGGTGGGGCAGGTGAATGGCTTGGCAGTGCTCATGACCGGCGATCATATGTTTGGGAAGCCCAACCGGATTACGGCTACCGTCAGTGTCGGCCGGGAAGGCATGGTGTCCATCGACCGGGAATCCAAGATGAGCGGCAATACCCACACCAAAGGCCTGATCATCCTCAGCAATTTCCTCAAGGAACGCTTCGCCCAAAACAAGCCGCTGTCGCTCACCGCCTCCCTCTGCTTCGAACAGAGCTACGGGATGGTGGATGGAGACAGCGCTTCGAGCACCGAGCTCTACGTTCTCCTCAGCGCCATCGCCGGCGTCCCCATCCACCAGGGGATTTCAGTAACGGGATCGGTAAGCCAGAAGGGCGAAATCCAGCCGATTGGCGGCGTCAACCACAAAATCAAAGGCTGGTACGACATCTGCAAATACAAAGGGTTCACCGGCAAACAGGGCGTGATGATCCCCGCCAAAAATGTCCGAAACCTAATGCTCGAACAGGAAATTGTCGATGCCGTCAAGGACGGGAAATTCAATGTGTGGCCGGTATCCACCATTGAAGAGGGCATTGAAATCCTGACCGGCATGGAAGCAGGGAGCCTCCAGGAAGATGGCACCTACGCAGAGGGCACTCTGTTCCGCAAAGTGGATGAACGCCTCACGAAGATTTCGGAAATTGTTCGGCAGTTCGGCAAGGAGAACGGCGAAGGCAAGAAAAAGGAAGAAGAACCTGCGGGATGCCCGGGCTGCGGAGCGTAGTGAATAGTGACGAGTGGTGAGTGACGAGTGACGAGTAATGGGGGAGTGGGGATAGCATTTTTCGCCTTAGCCAATCAGGTCTCCCCCAAGAAGAAGGTTCCTTTGAAAAAACGCCAGGGCGGGCTCAATGCTCGCTCTGGCGTTTTCTTTGGGTGAGAATGCCTTCTCTCCACGAAGCCGCCGAGGGCCACAAGAGAATTTCTTCGTGTGACTTCGTGGATGAGAGAACTATACCACCAACATGACTCGATTTTGTTTCCGGCCAACTCCTATCGCCCCATGCTACTCACCGGGGTGATGAGCTCCTGATTGTTAAACGGATCCTTGAACTCGAACTCGGGACGGAATTTCAGCTTCTTCTTGCCGCGGTCGTTAAGATACTTTGCCATTTCGAGATTGATGTCGGCAGGGACGGCCACCCCGGCACCGGCCAGCGCCTGCCGCAGCAGGGCTTCCGCTTTGGCGGCCATGGCCACGGCATCCCCGCAAATGCGTCCGGCTTCGCTGGGATTGTGGAATCCTGTGGAGTTCTCGGCCCCGATGAAGATCACCCGGTAGAAAGCGTCCAAATAAAGGTCCTTGGCCCGGTCATAAAGCCGTTGATCCAGCGTCTTGCCCTCGGCCTGCGCTTTATGGGCAATTTCGAACAGCTTCGCGGTAACCGCCGTCCCATAGCCCGCCCGGTTCATAAGGGACACGGTCCGGTCCTGGATCGCGTGAACCTGCTCGTTAAGCCAAGAAGGTGACTCCGTATGGCATTGCTGGCAGGCCTTCATTTCGTTCTTGAGAGGACTCATGACATTGTGGTCCGAAATTTTGTTCGCCCCCATCTTGATATACGGCATATGACAGTCGGCGCAGGCGACATCAGCCCTCCGGTGCACACTGTTGTAACTGAAGAATTCATACTCGGGGTGCCGGAGAAAGCCGACCTTGAACCCGGTTACCTCCTGTTTCCACTCCAGATGGGCGGGATCGCTCTTGATGACTTTGATGATATTCTCGATGGAAATGCCTTCCGGCTTGCTCCCCTGCCAGGGAAAGAAGACCGCGGTGGACTTCATCTCGGCATCCTTGGGAATGATATAGGTCACATGGCATTGAGCGCAAACCAGGGACCGGGCTTCCTGGCGGGTCACCTGTTTGAAGTCTTTGCCCGTGTCGGCCATCGCCTTCTGGAGGGTCCAGCGGGAGAGCTCGAGGGCCTGCGTCTTATTGTTGTGGCAATCCGCACAGCCCACCCCCAGTTGCTGGAACTCCTTGGGAATCTTGGCATGAACATCAAGATACGGGTCGGCGAAGTAGGCTTTACCCAGCTCTTTTTGCAGCTTGGAGGCAAACGGGGTCTTGCAGGTCAGGCAGGCACCTCCCGATTTCAGCCGCGAGGGATCGATCTCAAGCTGGTCGATGACCATGTAGTGATGGCCGCGGGGCTCATTATACTCTATCCCAAACCCCCAGCCGTTAAACAGCAATGGCATGTAAGGGAACTCACTCAACTTGTCGTAGACGATCAGGTCCGTGTCATACCCCTTTTTGTATTTGCTCCTGTTGGCGGGGCGGGGATCCCTGGTCTTGACCCAGGTGTCGTATTCGAGGGGATAGGCCTTGCCCCAAACGGTGGGATCGAGTTCCCCGTCGGGAATGGTCACTGTTTTGATCGGCTCGGGCTTCTGAGGGGCACAGGAAACCAGGACGACCCAACCCGTCAGGGCAATCAAAACCAGGCAGTGCAGGATGTGCTTGCTAGCCTTCATCGACATCTCCTTTGCTGAACCAGATCACCATTACCTTGCCCCGCTGTGCCGATGAGACAGGCGGCGGTGGCATTGCCAGCAGTTGCGATCCTCATTGATTCTCGCTACCGTTTCCTCGTGGCAGCGTCGACAGTTTTCCTGCAATAGAACGGCACCGTGGGCTGAGAGGGTGATGGTCTCGGGAACCCGCCCGGAATAGAAAATGAATACATCCCACATTCCTGTGTAGCCTTTCCAGGTGAGGTGTCGCGCCATATTGTCATTGGGAAGGTGGCAGTCAATGCATTTCTGGCGACGGTGCCCGCCGTTATGAAACCAGTTCTCATACTGGGCTTCCATGACATGGCACTGGGCACAGAACTCGGGCGTCCCCGATTTGGCAAACAGCCCAGGCGGTCCAAAGCTCACATAGAGCCCCACCGCCGCAAGCACCAGGACCACCACCGCGGAGAGCCGCATCAGCCTGGGGTTATCACGAATTAAGGAGCGAATTCCCATGAGATATCCTTGTGCCTTAAAGGTTTGTGAACGTCATCGCCTGGCGACAAAGTGGACAGTCCTCAGCAGGGCACGCGAGTCATGAATGTTAATGAGAATAAGGGCTATGGTGTGAGCCAGCACCCGCCCTGCCCAGAGCAGTTGCTCATGTCCCCTCGGGACACCCGAAGACCCATGAAAAGGACCACGGT
>CAZDKX010000068.1:0-18417 GCA_964505935.1 uncultured Syntrophobacteraceae bacterium | reverse complement strand
AATCTTGCCGATGGTGGTAGTACAGACTCTATAGCCGCTCCCTACCAATTCCTCCCGGATGTTCTCAAGACTCTTACACGTCCACTTCAGAGGAGCCATCGGGTCTCCTCGTGTGCTGGGATCCACGATTTCTTCGATGCGTCGCACCATATCAGGGTGCTTGCTCGTAATAGCTTTTCTGCCTCCACCAGATTGGCGTTGTCGCACCACAACTCCATCAGTGCCACAACTCTCGGTGCCTCTAAGCTCTTTGACCCCGGCAACCACCGTCGTCAGACTCATTCCCAAGGCCTCGGAAACTGCCCGCATTCCACCTCTACCGAATCGAATCGCCTCGTTGGCTGCCCACAAACGCCTCCCCCGCTCGTTGAGAAAAGGTCGGATACGCTCATAATGACTCACCAGGATCCTTTGCTTCTCTGCGCGAACCTGCCTGTACAGCCGTTGGTCTTCACGACCTCCTTTCCACTCTTGCTCGCTCATCGGCTGGGTCACCTCCTCTGTAGGGTTTCCCAGCTTGAATTACACGCTTCAATTCAAATTGTCTACTACAATCTGCACTGATCTAGGTTATTTCTCCATGCGTCCTAAGGAAGTCGGTATGGTGGAGACGATACAAATAAAGACGCAGGATCGCAGTGCTATGGTTGACGTAACCGATCTCATTGCTCGCAAGGTGCAGGAGAGCGGGATCAAGAGTGGACTGTGCCTCCTCCACGTACCCCACACCACGGCCGGCATCCTCGTCAACGAAGGAGCCGATCCGGCAGTCATGGAGGATATCCTGGCTTTCCTCGACCAAAAGGTCCCCTGGCGGGCCGGCTACAAGCACAGCGAAGGCAATTCCGCCGCGCACATCAAGGCCACGTTGACCGGCGCCAGGACTTTTCTGATGATCGACCACGGGCGGCTGGTCCTGGGGACCTGGGAGCGCGTCTTCTTCTGTGAGTTCGATGGACCCAGAACGCGGAAAATCTACCTGCAAATCGCTGCTGCTTGAATCTTGGCCGCTTGCCATACGGGAGCCATATTTATTAATAGTTGACTGTTCCTTTCGCTGGAGGGCCTATGAAACGGCATTGGCTCGCTTTTCTCATGGGGATTCTTGCCTGGGGGTGCGGTGGGTTGCTGTCGGCCGCCGGTTCCGATCTTGAATCCTACGCCAGGCAGCGGGCGGCCATGGTCGCGGAGATTGAAGCCGACCTGAGGATCACCCGCGACCGCATTGGAAAAGTGGCCCTCAGTTCTTGTGTGCTGGATGCCGTGAGCAGTGTTCCCCGGCATGAATTTGTGCCTGAATTCCTGAGGCGATATGCCTACGAAAATCGGCCGCTCCCGATCGGCCAGGGCCAGACCATCTCTCAACCCTACATAGTGGGGATCATGACGGAGTTGCTCGAGGTCGGCAAGGCGAGCAACGTCCTGGAAGTTGGGACAGGGAGCGGCTATCAGGCAGCAATCCTCGCTCATTGCGTAAAGCAGGTCTATTCGATCGAAATCATTCCCGAGCTTGCCGAAGAGTCCCGGGAAAGGCTCAAGCGTTTGGGCTATGGGAATGTGGAGGTGCGCGTCGGCGACGGCTTTTTCGGATGGAAGGAGCAGGCCCCTTTTGACGCCATCATTGTCACCGCTGCCGCTGCCGAGATTCCTCGGCCGCTGATCGAGCAGTTGAAGCCGGGAGGGAGAATGATCATTCCCGTCGGTCCGCCTCGCACGACCCAGTATTTGACCCTGGTGGAAAAGGATCAGGACGGCAAGGTCAAGTCCCGGGAACTGCTGCCCGTAGCGTTCGTCCCCCTGACCGGCAGACATTAGCATCATGCCTCCAGGTCCTGCCCTCGGCTTTTGATTTTCTTTTTTCTCGCAACGGCCATAGAATGCTTCCAGGCAACTACAAAAGCCCATCGCATTTAAGCGGCGAACCTTGCGAAAGTTGAGGGGGAGACATGGACCCTATGGATGAGAACCTCGTTGTCGTCATCATGGCCGGAGGTGCGGGAACCAGGTTCTGGCCCCTCAGTACGGAGGCCAGGCCGAAGCAGTTCATCCGCCTCTTCGACGATCGCAGCCTGCTGCAGAAAAGCTTCGATCGGATTGCCAACCTGATTCCCCCGCAACGGATTCTGATCCTCACCAACGCCGCGTCGGTGGCACTGGTGCGCGAAGACCTGCCGCAAATTCCGCCGGAAAACGTCATTGGGGAGCCCATGAGGCGTGATACCGCAGCAGCGGTGGCCCTCGGGGCAGTCCTCTGCCGCAGGCGGCATGGCAACCCGGTCATTGCCACGCTCCCTGCGGATCACATGATTGAGCCGGTGGCGCTCTTCCAGAAGACGCTCCTTTCCGCGGTGCGCTTCGCCCGCTCCAGCGGAGCACTTTATACCTTCGGCATTCAACCCTCTTACCCCGCGACCGGCTACGGCTACCTCGAAGTCGGCCAACAGGTGGCGTCCGATGACGGTATCGAGCATTTCCAATTGCTCAAATTCAAGGAAAAACCGGACCTTGAAACCGCCACCCGCTATCTTGCGGCGAAGGCCTTCTACTGGAATTCCGGCATGTTTGTGTGGACGGTGGACGCCATTACGGACGAACTGAAGGCCCATCTGCCGCATCATCTGCGTTCGCTTTCCCAGGCCTGTGAGTGCGATGGGACCCCGGGCTGGCCTGAAGCTTTGCGCGCAAGCTTTGCTTCCCTCGAGACGATTTCCATCGACTATGCGGTCATGGAAAAGGCACGCAAGGTGTGTTGTGTGGTTTCGACCTTTGCCTGGAGCGACGTTGGCGGATGGCTGGGGCTGCGTGAGTTCCTCCCCGGCGACACCGATGGCAACCATTACCGCGGAGAGCTTGCCGTCCTCGGCGCTGCCGACAACCTGGTGTTCTGTGAAAATCCCGCAGAACAGGTTATGCTTATAGGGGTCAAGGACTTGGTCGTGGTGAGGGCCGGTCCGAGGACACTCATTGTTCAAAAGGATCAGCTGCAGGAGATTAAGACCCTGCTTACGCGGCGAAAGGACCTCAGATAAGGTCAAGAGGGGAGGTGCGCCATGAGTGCAGGTCTTGTTCTGAGATTCCCGAAACCCGGCCAGCTTGGGGACTGCCCCAAGTGTGGGCGCAATGACGGGTATTTGAACGTCGGGCGTTCGCACTGGTTTATCTGTCGGCGCCACCGCTTCAAATGGTACGCGGGCTATGACCTCTTCCCGACCTGGCAGCGCGAAACCGAAGAAGACTGGATACAGAATTCCAGAATCCTCTCCCAATACCAGGAAGTGCGGCCGAAATATCGAAAACTCCGGGGGTGCGCCTAGCCAAAACCGCGCCAAACGCTTTGCTCACGCTGACTTCTGGGCTTGACAAATGGCGGCTTGCCAACTAATTATTCATCCACGGTTTTTCCTGAGATAGAGATTGGCATGGCAAGTCGAGACGATTAACGCACTTGAATGAGCGGAGGCACCATGACTCGCCCAGGCACAGCAACAGCCTGTCTTTTCTCCCTCCTCGTGTCAGGCCTTCTCTCTTCGGCCACCGGATGTATTCCCGTTAAGCAGGCCCGTGTGGCCGCTGTTGCCTTTACCATGCAGGACGTCGCTCAGGCGGCCGGCAAACAGACAGATGCCACCATCGTCCGGGAGGGCACCCCGGCGTACCTCATGCTCGTAGATGGCCTTATTGAAGCCTACCCCGATAACCCGGAGTTGCTCCTCGCTGGTTGCCGTGCCTATGCGTCCTATGCTGCCATGTTTGGGGCCGACGACCACCCCAAGAAGGCTGAAGCTCTCTATCTCACCGCCAAACGGTATGGCTTTCGCGCCCTTTCGGAGCGTACCGATTTTGGCCGGGCGGCCGCGGGAAATCTTGATGAGTTCAAGACCTTCCTCCAGCGCTACCAGAAAGAGGAGGTGCCGGCGTTGTTCTGGACTGCCAGCGCCTGGGCCGGATGGATCAGCAGCAATCTTGGCAATGTGGAAGCAGTGGGGGACCTGCCTGCTCTTGAAGCTACGCTGGAAAGGACCCTGCAACTGGATGACAGCTACTACCACGGCGGACCACACCTGCTGATGGGGGTGTACCTGGCTGCCAGAGCACCTGTTTTTGGCGGCGGCCTGGCTGAGTCAAAAAAGCACTTCGAACGGGCCCTTGCCTTGGGCGGCAACAACGCGCTGGCCGGCAAGGTCATGTATGCTGAATACTATGCCGTAGGCACCAAAGACCGCCGGATGTTTGAAAACACGCTGCAAGAGGTCGTGAAGGCCCCTCCCGGTGAGGCCCCCGAACTGGCCCTCTCCAATGCCCTGGCGAAAGAAAGGGCCAGAAAGCTGCTGGACAAAACGGAACAATACTTTGGCAGTCAACCCTGAAGGGTGAGGCGTCAGGCGTCAGGCGTTAGGGTTTAAGGGTCAGGCGTTTGGGGTGAGGCGGTGCGAGCCAGGAGATGAGGGTCGGGGAGCCAGCGGCGGGCTGACGGGACGGATGGTTGATTCTTATCTTTTATTTATCCACAACTGGTTGGGGTACACCATGATGGAGATTTTTTACCGGTTTTTCGTGAATACTTGGAAGCTGTCATTTTTTCACGCCTCACCTCTCACCCCTCACGCCTCACCCATCACGCCTCACCCCTCACATCGGGCAGCGGTCCTCGGTCTAATTTGTCTGCTGCCTTGGCTGGCTGCTTCTGCCGCAGTCGCTGCGGAAGCACCCGAATACGAGATTAAGCTGGCCACGATGGCTCCTGAGAACAGTTCCTTGATGCAGGTTTTCACTGAAATGAACAGCGAACTGCTGAAGGAGACCGGGGGCAAGGTGGGGTTCAAGCTGTTTGCCGGTTTCGTGTTGGGTGATGAAGAAGACGTCTTACGGAAACTCCGGGTCGGCATGGTCCATGCCGCCGCCTTCACCTCCAGTGCGCTCACCGACGTCAATCCCGATTTACGGGCGTTTCTGGTGCCTTTCCTATTTGATAGCTATCAGGAAATTGACCACGTCCTGGGGAAGTTTGACGCCGACTTGAAGCGCTCCTTTTCCGAGAAAGGCTTCGAAATCCTCGGATGGCCAGAGCTCGGCTTTCTCTATTTCATGTCCACCACACCCGTTTCCAGCTTGAACGATATCAAGGGCAAGAAGGTCTGGGGCAAGTCCAACGCGCCCATGCTGCAGGCCATCATGGAGAAGATCGGAGTTTCCATGGTCGCCATCAATGCTCCCGATGTCCTCATGGCCCTCCAGACCAACCTCGTGGAAGTCGTCTACAATTCACCCTACTATGCCCTCATCACTCAGTGGTATACCCAGATCAAATACCTCACCGATGCTCCCGTTACCTACGTGGGCGGCATATTGGTGATGGACAGGAAGTTCCTGGCCAAGATGCCTGCACCTTTGCAGGAAACGCTGAAGAAGGTCTGTGCCAGACATCTGCAGCGACTGGTCGAGCAGACCCGCAAAGACAACGCTGATGCTCTGGAAATCATCTACAAGCGGGGCGTAAAGAAGGTAACCCTCGACCCGAGCCAACTGAAAGCTTTCAAGGAAATCACCGACGAGGCCATGGCCGGGATGAGTGCCAAAGCCTTTCCCATGGCCACCTACCAGAAGATCCAGGCGGAACTTGCGCAGTATCGGGCTCAGCGTCCCAAGACCCAGTGATGGTCCTTCACATGAAGATCTTGAAACTGGTCGGCATTCCACTGGTGCTGGTCAGCATTTGTGGATGGCTGTTACACTCCGCCTACCTGGAAGTGAAGAACGAAGCCATCGGCCAGCTCAACCGGCAGCAGCGGGTCATGGCCAGGGAGGCGGCGCGGGGGATCGAGAGTTTCTTTGCCCATTATGGCGAGCTCCTGGACAACCTCGCCCGGCAAGCTGAGATCCTCGCTCTGGATACACAGGGTCGACGGTTGCTGCAGCTGATATACGAGACTCATGCCACCGATATCAAAGCCCTCACGCGCCTGGATGCCCAAGGCAACATCCTTTGCACTTTTCCGGAGAACCCAGAGCTGACCAGTCTGGCCCAGCACGAGCATGTGCAAAGGATTATCCAAACCCACCAACCGATCATGAGCGAGGTCTTCACAGACGTCAAGGGCCTGCTGTCAGTGGCCTATCATGTGCCGGTGTTCGACCACGGGGCTTTCGCCGGATCGCTGGGGGTCTTGATCCCTTTCAACGACATTGCCAGGCGCTTTCTTGACGACATCAAAATCGGCACAGACGGTTATGCCTGGATGATCACTCAACAGGGAGTGGAAATCTACTGCCCCGTGCCGGGTCACGTTGGCAGGACCGTCTTCGACAACTGTCGGGACTTTCCCACGATCCTGGCTATGGCCAACGAAATGGTCCAGGGCCGGGAGGGGGCCACCACCTATGTGTTCAACCGCCTTCGCGGTCAGACGGTGGAATCGATCACAAAGCATGCGGTCTATCTCCCGATCAAGTTGGGCAACACCTTCTGGTCCATTGTGGTCGCCACGCCGGCAGACGAAGTGCTGGGATTCATTCAAGGGTTTCGTGATCGGTGGTTTTGGGTGGCAGGTTTTCTGCTGATCATGACGGCGGCCTGGGCCTTCTATTTCTGGCGGGCGATGACGATCCTGAAGGAAGAAAAACAGCGCCAGGCGGCCGAGGAGGCCCTGATTTCCGCCAACCAGCAGTTGAATGACATCATTGAATTCCTTCCGGACGCAACCTTTGTCGTTGACCGGCAAAAGCGGGTCATCGCCTGGAACAAGGCCATTGAGGAGATGACCGGGGTGAGCAAGAAAGAGATGATCGGCCAGGGGGACTATGCCGTCACCGTCCCTTTCTATGGCGAGCGCCGGCCCCACTTGTTGGATCTCCTCGATAAGGATGATCCGGAGCTGGCGTTGAAATATCAGCATATTCGCAAGAAAGGCAACATCCTCTACTCAGAGACCTTTGTTCCCTGCGTCTACCATGGCCAGGGGGCTCATGTGTTCGCCACCGGCGCGCCGCTCTTCGACGCCCACGGGAATCGGGTCGGCGCCATCGAATCCATTCGCGACATTACTGAAAGGAAGCAGGCGGAAGAAGCGCTGGCGGTGGCGGAGGAGAAATACCGGGGTATCTTCGAAAACGCTGCCCTGGGCATCTTTCAAACGACCCCCGACGGGCGGATCTTGAGCGCGAATCCGGCGTATGCCAGGATTTACGGCTTCGGTTCCGAAGAAGACGTGATCCACAATCTGACCGACCTTGCCACGCAGATCTATGTCCACCCCGAGCAGCGCCATGAGCTCATGCAGATATTGGAAGAGCAGGATTCGGTTCAGGAATACGAAGCCCAGGTTTACCGGAAGGACCGCAGCATCGCCTGGGTGAGCATGAATGTTCGGGCCGTCCGCGATGCTGACGGCAAGCTGCACTACCTCGAAGGCACGGTCCAGGACATCACGGATCGCAAAGCTTTGGAAACCCGGCTCATCCAGGCGCAGAAGATGGAGGCCATCGGTACTCTTGCCGGCGGCATTGCCCATGACTTCAACAATATTCTCGCCGCCATCATCGGCTATACCGAAATGACCAAGAGCAAGCTCCGGCAGGACGAGCTCCGCCCCTACCTCGAACGGGTCCTGGAAGCCAGTGAGCGGGCCAGAAACCTCGTCGGCCAGATTCTGACTTTCAGCCGTTCAGGAGGGAATGAGCCCAGGCCGATCGCTGTGGGCCCGCTGATCGAGGAGGGGATCAAGCTGCTGCGCGCCACCCTGCCTACCACCATCGAAATCCGGCAGCATATCGCGTCTCGGCTCCCAGCCATCGTTGCCGATCCCACGCAGGTCCATCAGGTGCTCATCAACCTCTGCACCAATGCCGCGCACGCCATGCGTCTTCACGGGGGAGTGCTCGCGGTGACCCTTGAGGACATGGAGGTGACCCCGGCAATGGCAGCGGTTCACTTGGATCTGATCCCAGGCCATTTTCTCAAGCTGACAGTAGCCGACACCGGCACCGGGGTCGCCCCGGAGATTGTCCACCGCATCTTCGATCCTTTCTTCACGACCAAGAACCTGGGGGAGGGTACCGGTCTCGGGCTTTCCGTAGTCTATGGCATTATCAGGGGATGTGGCGGCACGATTACCGTTCACAGTGAACGGGGAGCGGGCTCGGTCTTTGCCGTTTATCTGCCGGCCCTCGAAGGCCATTTTGAAGCCCGGGAAGAGCGGCTGCAGCCCATCCCCAAGGGTACCGGAAGGGTGCTCCTGGTAGACGATGAAGAGATGCTCGTCACCATGGGCCGGCAGATGTTGGAAGAACTCGGCTATGAAGTCACCGCCACGACGGACAGCAGCGACGCGCTGGAACTCTTTCGCGTTCGCCCCGATCAGTTCGATCTCATCATAACGGATATGACCATGCCCGGGATGACGGGCGTGGACCTGGCGAAAGAACTCCTTGGCATCCGACCGGAACTTCCGATTATCCTGTGCACTGGCTACAGCGAATTGATCACCGAGGAAAAGGCCCGTGCCATGGGCATCCAAGGCTTTGCCCAAAAGCCTCTCAGCCTTCAGCACCTGGCCAATCTCATCGCCCAGGTGCTGACGAGAAGGCAGACTCCAGCCTGACGCTCCGCAAGGCATGTTCTACCGGAAAGCGCCGGACCTTCCAAACGAACGGCTATCGTCTGCCGCCCATGATGGAACCCAGCAACCCACGAATAATCTGGCGGCCGATGGAGCTTCCGATGGAGCGCATGGTGCTCTTGGCAAAAGCTTCGAGGATGGTATCCCTGGGCCGGCCGGGACTGCGACGGGGGGCCGGTCCCGAAGAGCGGGACTGCTGCCGGGTCGCCCGCTGCTGTTGGGCTTCTTGCCAGGCTTGGGCCACCACCAGCCGCTGTTCGGTGCGCGCCTTGATGACCTCGAACGCCGATTCTCGATCAATCGCCTGTTCGTAATGGCCCAGATGGATCGAGCTCTGCAAAATCCGCTGCCGTTCCTCAGGCGAAATCACCCCGATGCGACTCTGCGGCGGACACACGAAGGCGCGATCGACCACGGCAGGGGTGCCGTTTTCCTCCAGTAAAGAAATGAGCGCTTCTCCTACTCCCAGTTCCGTGATCTCTTGCTCGATATCGAGCTTGGGATTGGGGCGGAACGTCTGGGCCATGACCTTGACCGCCTTCTGTTCCTGCGGGGTAAAGGCCCGCAAGGCATGCTGCACGCGATTGCCCAGTTGCGCCAGCACCTTCTCGGGAACGTCCTTTGGGTTCTGGGTGACAAAATAAACCCCCACGCCTTTGGAACGGATCAGCCTCACCACTTGTTCGATCTTGTCGAGCAACGCCGGCGGCGCGTCTTCAAAAAGCAGATGCGCTTCGTCGAAAAAGAAGACCATGCTTGGCTGCTCGAGATCTCCCACTTCCGGCAGGCGTTCGAAAAGCTCGGCCAGCAGCCAGAGCAGAAAAGTCGCATAGACTTTGGGACGGGTAATCAACTGATCCGCAGCCAGGATGCTGACGATGCCCCTTCCGTCAGTATGGGTCTGGATGAGATCAAAAATGTCGAGCATCGGTTCGCCGAAGAATTGATCTCCTCCCTGGGCCTCGAGCTCCACCAGGCCTCGTTGAACGGCGCCAATCGAGGCCTTGGAGATATTCCCGTATTCTGTGGTGAACTGCTGAGCGTTATCGCCTACATACTGGACCATGGCCCGCAGATCCTTCAGGTCCAGAAGCAGGAGCCCGTCATCGTCGGCAATCTTGAAGACCAGCGTCAGCACACCAGTCTGCACCTCATTGAGATTCAACAGCCGCCCCATGAGCAGCGGCCCCATATCGGAGACCGTCGCCCGGATCGGATGCCCGCTTTTGCCGAAGACGTCCCAGAAGGCCACCGGAAATTCCCGAAAGCCATGATCGGCAAGCTTGATCAGGTTGATCCGCTCCCTGATCTTGGGATGCTCCGTTCCCTTTTGGCTGATCCCGGAGAGATCGCCTTTCACATCGGCCAGAAAGACGGGAACGCCGTTTTCGCTCAGGCACTCGGCGATTCTCTGCAGCGTAACGGTCTTGCCGGTTCCCGTGGCGCCGGCAACCAGTCCATGGCGATTGACCATGCGGGGAATGAGATAAAATTCCGCATCCTTTGAATTCTTCGCAATCAGCATCGGTCTGCTCATGTTCAAAGCCTTTTCCGCCCCCCAGTGAGGGTTCTATTCAAAGCATGTTCCTTGAGTTTTCCGGGAAAAACCGATAGACAGCCGCAAGCCCGTTTTCATTCAACCTCGCTATCATGATGGCAGGCGACGAAAAAGTCAAAAGGATGTGTTCAGGCAGGTTATTGCAGAGTGAGCTTCTTGCGAAGATTCGTGGATTCAGAACTGCGTTGTTACGCATTGCTGGCTTTGCTCGAACCCACGATATCCCAAGGGAACGCGGGTTCGTGACGAGCCCGGATCGGTCAAGGCGATTGCATGAGTTTGATGTCGGTCACTTTGCAGCTTCCACGCAGCATGAAGTACTTAACCCTCACGATACTCACCCCTGGCCTGACCCTGTTAAGGTCTGTCTGGAGGTTGCGGGAAAAGGTATGCCATCTGCCATTCATGGCGTTGCTGCCTATGCCGAAATCAAAATAGTCCTCCATGGCCAGGCGATCATAGTCCACCGGTGAGTAACTGAGCTGCAGGGTTTCCATGCTGGTCTCGACAACCACCGTGACGCGGAACAGACCAAGGCATTTGTGACACCATCCGACCACAAACTGGAACGTGTTGTTCCACTCGGTGAAGTTCGTGTTACGCAACCGGAAACAGCTGGAGAGACCGCGGCCACGCAACATGATGGCCTTGGCCTGCCGATCGCTGTCAAACACGTTTGCGATCATGCCTCCCCCAAGCGAGGAAGGGCACAAGTCCCAACCGCTGGTTGAGATGTCTTGAGCGTCTTCGTAGATCGTCTGCGAGACTTCCGCGGAAAAGTCACTTTCATTGCCGGCCTGATCGTATGCCGTTACCGCAAAGTAATAAGGGATCCCTTCAACGAGATCGCCCAACTTCCAGGAAGTTCGGCTCTCAACATCGAGGGCGGGAAAGTAGTCCCGGCTGGCGTTCCCGTAATAGAGCCGGTAGCCCGCAACGCTTGGGTCAGAACTGGGGTTCCACGCCAGGGTAGTATCAGAAGAAAACGCCAGCGGTGCAAAAACGGCTGACACGACACCGAAAAAGAGGCAGAAAGAGAGGCAGTGACGCAACGTCTGATTCTGTCTTGCCGGTCGCAGGAGAGAGGAAATCAGCATGAAATCGTATCCCGAATGAAGATCCGTAAGAATTCGTGCGAACTACTGTAAATACGTATAAAATCACGAAACAGAGTATTTAGTACCACATTTATATAGAAAGTCAATGAATTATTAGATGTTAGCAGAATAATGCGAGGTCAATGAGGGTTCACGATGTGCGATGGCCCAAAGGGATGGTTTGGAGGCCTTGCATGCCAAAGGGTCAGAACAACAGGTGCTGATCAGCGCCCCATGGTGCCTCCCGAGAACTCATGGTGCCACTCCTTACTGCGGGGTTGCAAGGAGTTTGATATCAATCAGACGACCGCTGCCTCGAATCAGCAATCGTCTGACCTTGAGAATCCTGGTACCCGTCAGGGCGTGGTCAAGATCTGTCTGCAGGTTGCGCGTGAAATGGTGCCATTGCCCATCAATCGCCTGAGTCCCCATGCCGCAACGCACCCCAGCATCAACGGCCACGCACTCACCATCGAGTGGCACATATTGCAGCAATAAAATGCCACTTGTGGCTGCAACCACGACAGTTAATCGGTGAGCCTTCGTAGACTTCATGCTCCAGGTAAGCACAAACTCATATGAGTTGTTCCAGTCGGTGAAGTCATTGCTCCGTAACCTAAAGCAATTCTGAAGGCTGCTGCCGGCGAGTTCGATGACGCTACGCTGGAGGTCTTCGTCAAAAACCCTTTGGATTCCAGCCCCACCAGAGTCCCCAGGGCAGAAATCCCAACCGCTGATTGAGAGGGCCTCGGCATTCTCATAGATGGTCTGCGAGACTTCTTCAGAGTAGTCACTCTCATTCCCATATTGATCGTATGCCGTTACCGCAAAGAAATAAGGAATACCCTCGACGAGCCCATCCACCTTGCAGGTCGTCTGATTGCCAACCTCAACGGCAGGTAAATAGTCTCTACTGGCATTTCCGTAGTAGAGTCGGTAGCCGATGACCTCAGGATCAAGGCAGCGATCCCAGACCAGGGTCGACTGCGATGAAAAGACACATGGAGAAAGGATGAGCATCCCGATAACCATTGCGGCGAGAACCGGAGAGGACTGGCGCAACATCCGCAGAATTCTGGCTTGGGAAACTCGAGAAAGAAGCTCCATGCGATCTTGCCATCCGTGGCGGTAGGTACTGCACAACACTGAGACTCTGAAAGCCTTGAAGGGCCTCAGCTGTAAAAGACAGTCTTCCTTGTGGGAGGATCAACCTGGCATCCGGCTGATTGCCATTGTCACCTAATCGCTTATTCATTCAACCTGGCATAAGCATCAATGATCTGCCTGGCCTTCCTTTCAGCCAGTTCGCGAAACTCCGGCGGCAAGTGAGAATACTTGTCCGGGTGGTAATTACCCATCAGATGGCGGTATGCTCGCCTTATCACCTCCTTGGAGCTCTCAACCCCAAGTTCGAGCACCTCGAGGCTTCTTCTTATGGCTTCATCCCTTTCCCTGCGCATCTGCTCCTGCTGCAGGCCGTCATCTCGCTTTGCCTCGTTATACTGCCTGAGCCTTTCCCGCGCTTCCTCAGAGATCTGTACGGTATCAGAGGGACGCGCCTGGCGCTTGGCGGCACGCTTCACAGGAGGCGCCTCCATCCTCAAACAGGTGATCGTGCGGTATCGTTCGAGGACCTTCGCACTCGGAAGCGAGCTGATCGGTTCCGGCATTTCTCGGCATCCACCACTGGATGAGATCTACACAAAACCGCCTGCAAAAGAAAAAAGCCAGGATGCACTTTCAGGCAACCCGGCTGTCTTGACTCAAGACCCTTGGCTTTCCGTCCCCACCTCACGATGAGTTTGGCGTTTTCTGAATTCGTGAGGGACTATATGACGCAAATCCGTTGAAATGCAAGAAATTATTTCACAAGGCGAGTTCATGAACCCAGGGAATTGACGGCTCCTGCCGCCGCACCTCCTGGAATGTCGAGATCTCAGCGACATCCGGATATTTCGTCATAATCATGAAGAGCCAACTATGGTGGGGGAGGGCTTGCCGGATTTGAGGCTTCAGGTGTTGCCAGCTCAAGCATTGGGTAGACGGCGTTGCTGTCTCAAGGCCGGCCTCGCTTGCGGTGGGCGCCAGGGACGGGGGCCAGGAGGCGATATGAGCGCACCGTTAACCCCTACAGCAATCAGGTCGAAGTCACAAGGTTTCCATCCGATCGGATGCGCTGCAATCTGAAGACAATGCCCCCTCGGGGTTTTTGCTTAAGAGTGTTCGGGTATTCTGCAACATATACCAGAGCCGTGCAGGCCAGCGAGTCTGCCAGCCAGTCCGTCGTGTCGAGCCTCAAAGGTTCAAAGCACCGGCATTGTCGACACGAGAAACCACCCCAGTTCCTTCTTATGGCCTCGTCGAGACAGCGCTCATAGCCGGCACACATGACTTTCCGCTCGACTTTCGAGGGACTCTCGACAGCTCGTGACGGAATGGGATTGGCACACTTTGGCATGAGACTAATCCTTCTTATGTTGATCACTTATGCCAGTGAAATCGCAGGTGCTCCAAGAGGCTTCCCCATGGCGTAGTTACTCCTTGCTTGCTCTACACGCCAGATCTTGGGAGTCCTCGCCTCATGGGTGAGCACATCCCGTGCCACAGCCCGTGTCACGCCTGCGCAAAATTCCTGATTCACTCGAAGCAGCGCTACTGAACAAAGTGACCATCATCACGGAACGTCAACCGGCATGCTTCCGGCTTGAAACCTGCCGGGACAAGCTTCGCCGGTCTGACGAACCGAAGGCGGTTACTTATTTCTATTGAGGCGTAATAAGATGGCAATTCAGCACGTGGAGATCGGCGGGGACAGCGGGCGATGGATGCCGGAGTCATCCGGCATGACGAAGCCTGATCATTCCTGCAAGCGTGATAAGGTTACGGCAGCTCTTTTCGTAGCAAAATTTCGTCAGCGCCGGAGGTTAACAGGTTAGGCAGCGAGACCACCTCGGTGAAGCCGTGGGTGCGATAGAAGGCCCGAGCACCCGTGTTGAAGGAGGACGTGAGGGTCCAGATATTTGGGGCTGTTCTGGGGCATTGCGCCTGCAGCCAGGACATGACCTCACGGCCAAAGCCACGTCGCTGGTGACCAGCGAGCACCGCCAGCAACTCCAGACATGGGCCTCGAAGCCATGGATAGCGCACACAAACCAACCCTTGCGCCATGGCCTCCGCCCGGATAGCAAAGCGATACAATGCCGGGTCGGGACGCAGCAGGTAGCGCAACAGGCCTTCAGCGCTGTATCCAAGAGAAAACCAGGGATTCATCGTGGCGAGTTGGCCACTCAGGGGCTCGGCTTCGTTCACAGTCAAGGAAGTCAGAGTGCATGAGGCCAACTGATAAGATGCTGCCGCAAAAGGTGGCAAAAGGTGAGTCATCTTGTTCTTTCAGTGCCCAACTTTTAATCATATCGCAGATTGTCGCCGGGTTTGATACCATTGCCTTCATTCCTACGAACCTGAGTTGGAGCGTTGTTCTTGCTGAGCTGTATTGAGACCTGGGTATGGGCACGGCCCCGCCCTCCCGGGGCCGCCCCCCTCGGTTACCGTTACCCGTATTGATCAGTTACTGTCTTTTGGGTTCCGCTTTCTTAGGTTCTGCCTTGGTCTGCTCCGCTTTCTTCTCTGCTCCCTTCACTTCGATGCTTGCCGCCTTCATCGTGTAATAAATGGTGACCTTGGAACCCACGGCGAGCTCACCGCCCGTGACCTTGGTCTCCTTATCACGGGCAATCTCCCATTTCTCTTTTCCTTTCTGCACGACAATGACATCGTCCTTCATCTCGAGCACCGTCCCCGTCCACTGGTACTGAGCCGGACCTGCGGCAAACGCCATGCTCGAGAACAAAACCGCGGCAAAAAGAAGAATCAAGCAGCGTTTCATTACGGAACCTCCCTTATTGATGAGTCACCCCTTCAGAAGCAGCGCCTGCCCACGGGAACATCCCGCAGGGGTTGCATGCTGCTCCCACAGCATTGCCTATTATGCACACAACCCTGTTCATCTCGAAAGACATGATTCATCATGCGCCAAGTCCTTACGGCCGGTCGTCAGGCACAAGAAGGCCCGGGCATTGTTCGACATAGGGGAGATCATGAACGTGGCTTCCCCACTCCTTTTCGCTCAGATTGCGCGTGAGCTTTGCGCAGACCAGCTCGACCCAGGCGTCCGGGCCGTCCCACAGGCGCACCGTTTGGTCATCACTTGCCGAGACGATACGCCTGCCGTCGGGGCTGAAAGCCACACTGCGCACCCCTCCCTCGGCGATGCGCAGGGGTTCGCCAATGGGCAGACCTCTTTGAACGTCCCACAACCGCAGCGTACTGTCGAAACTTCCCGAGACAAGGCACGTCCCGTCGGGGCTGAAGGCGACGCTGGACACCCAGCCGTCGTGGCCGCGCAGAGGCTCGCCGACGGGCTGCCCGCTTCGCCCATGCCACCTGCGTATCGTCTTGTCGTAGCCTCCTGAAATGATGCGCTTGCCATCGGGGCTGAAGGCAACACTGGAAACCACCCCCTCGTGGCCGCGCAGGGGTTCGCCGAGGGGCCGACCGTTCCGAGCATCCCACCGGCGCATGGTCTTGTCGTAGTTACCGGAAATGATGCATGTGCCATCCGGACTGAAGGCGACGCTGGGGACCCAGCCGCCGTGGGCATTCAGGGGCTCGCCGAGGGGACGGCCGCTCCGGGCATCCCACAGACGCACCGTCTCATCGTACCCGCCCGAGACAACCTGCTTGCCGTCCGGGCTGAAAGCAACGCTGGAAACCCAAAGCCCATGGCCGCGCAGCGGTTCGCCAAAGGCCTGACCATTGTGCGCATCCCAGAGCCTCACAGTCCCGTCGTAACTACCCGACACGATAGTCGTGCCATCGGGGCTGAAGGCGACGCTGGATACGACGCCGTCATGGCCGCGCAGAGGCTCGCCGACGGCTTGACCCCTTCGAGCATCCCAGAGTCGCAGCGTTTCGTCGCGGCTCGCTGAGACGATGCGCGTGCCATCAGGGCTGAAAGCGACGCAGGACACCCCGTCTGCGTGGCCGCGCAATGGCCTGCCGAGCGCTTGGCGACCCTCAGCATCCCACAGACGCACCACCCGGTATTCGCTGCCCGTGACGATGTGCCTGCCATCGGGGCTGAACACCACGCTGGAGACAAAGCCTTCATGGCCATCCAGGGGTTCACTGAGGGCTTGACCGGTTTGAGCATCCCATAGCCGCACGGTGTGGTCCCCGCTCCCTGAGGCGAGGCGCGTGCCGTCCGGGCTGAAGGCCACACTGGACACAAAGCCTTCATGGCCGCGCAGGGGCTCGCGAAGCGGTTGACCGGTTCGAACGTCCCAAAGGCGGACCATACAGAAGCCGCTTCCTGTGGCAAGGCGCTCACCGTCCGGGCTGAACGCAATGCCGGACACCCAGCCTTCATGACCGCGCAGGGGGCTGCCAAGCGGCTGACCGCTCGGCACCTCCCACAGCCGCACGGTCAGGTCCCCACTTCCTGAGGCGATGCGGGTGCCGTCGGGGCTGAACGCGACGCAGGATACCCAGCCTTCGTGACCGCGCAGGGGCTCGCTGATGGCCTGACCACTTTGAGCATCCCACATCCGCACCGTCCGATCATTGCTCCCCGAGACGATGCGCGCCCCATCCGGGCTGAAGGCAACGCTGTTCACCTCATCGGTATGGCCGCCCAGGGCTTGGCCGAGCAGCTGGCCGCTTTGAGCATCCCAGACCTGCACCGTCCCGTCCCGCCCTCCAAAAACGATGCGCGCCCCGTCCGGGCTGAAGGCCACGCTGGAAGCCATCCCCTCGAGGCCGCGCAGGGGCTCGCCGATGGCTTGACCGGTTCGAGCATCCCAGACCCGCACCGTCTGGTCCCTGCCTCCGGTGAGGATGCGCGTCCCGTCCGGGCTGAAGGCGATGCTGTTCACCGGACTCCCCGTGTCGACAATCCAAAGCATGCCTGAAGTGTGCTGCAGACAATACTGGAGCGCCGTCAAGGTTTCAGGAATTCGTTTCAGCCTGAAAGCTGCTGCGGCCAACTGCAGTCCCAGTTGACCTGAACCTGGATAGGTTCGGTTCAGGATATTGCGGCTTCGGTTGGACAGCAGGGTGGCCTGCAAGTGCTGCTTCGCCTGGGTAGCGTCACGCCACAACCAGAAGAAGGTTCCCGCCAGGGCCACGAAGACAAGGCCGATCAAAACAACCAGGGCGAACTCCAACCGGCGTCGCCGCTCTTTCAGACGCTCGACCTCCTGCCTCTCCCTTTCCTGCTCCCGATCGCGGGCATCACGCACCACACCGGTGAGGAGGTCGTGAATGAGCTCGATCCGGTCCGTACCCATATGGCTTTCAACACGCAAGAGTCGGTTTTGGATCAGCCTCCCGAGGTCCGATTCAGAGAAGGTCCCCTGGCTTACAGCATCTTCTTTCGCATAGGAATTGCGAAAGCCACCCCGGGTGATGAGTTCTTCCTGGATGAACCGGCGGCTCTGTCTCGGCAGGTCACGCACACACTCTTCATAGAACCCGGCAATGATGGCTCGCCCGGCACTTTGCAGGAGTTCTGTGTCGATGCGAGGTTTTCGGGGAGGGCCCTTGCGGCGTTGATTGAGCTCCGTGCAAACCAGGCTGAGGAGCGCCGGTTCAATGTTGAGGCTCTCCAGGGTTTCAGTGTCTCCGGAGGTGGCGGCGGATGGGTGAGTGCCGCTTGCGGCCCTGGCTTCGCCACTCGTTTCCTGCTCCAGGCGTGCGTCGAAGGTGAACCTGACGATCTGCCCCGCGATGGCCTCATCCACCAGCGCACCCCCGGTTCTGAACACGGCGGCAAAGGCCTGGTTTCCATTCATGGGCAACAGGCGGAGGCGATTGCGCAGTGGTGAGGTGTTGGGCAGGCGCCAGCCTTCCACATCGGGCAGGTACTCCTCCCGAAAACTGACCAGGACTCGGCAGCGGTGGCTCTCCAAATTCAGCCGGAGGGCCAGTCCTGCCCGTTGTTTCAACATTTGGGCCAGGGAGCCCGGAAGGCGATTCCCGACCAAGTCAGCCAAGTCTTCGCGCAATCGGTGCACCGCTTCGACATGGGTTGCGCCTATGGTAAACATCTCCTCGAACTGGTCGAAAACGAAAACAGGGGTGAGGAGAT
>CAZDKX010000067.1:0-18529 GCA_964505935.1 uncultured Syntrophobacteraceae bacterium | reverse complement strand
AATAGCCTCTGAAAAGTTGCGAGTTGCGGGTTGCGAGTTGCGAGTTGCGGGTTGCCTGTCAACCGCGGCTCTTTTCATGGGTTTTCGGGTGTCCCACCGGGTCATGACCAACTGCTCAGAAAAGTTGCGAGTAGACAGTTCCGAGTAACGAGTCGGAGTCGAGCCTTTTCATGGGTTTCCGGGTATTTCTGAGGGCAATGCTGTTGAAATAGGGAGCTCGCACAGAACGAATTCCCCCCTTGAGGGCGGAATAGGTCCCTCAATTCAGCAGCATTGTTTCCAAGCGACATGAGCAACTGTTTTGAAAGAGTCCTGGGGGCTACTCAGGCCAGAAGATTTCATTCATGGCGTCAGAAAAGGAGTACGGGCAACTTTCGGGAAAAAAGGACAGAAAAAATCCCCCTGTCCGCCTGGAGCGATCGGACAGGGGGATCATTACCGGATGGCTTCCCGGATGGCGTGGCTAGCTGTTAAGAATGGCTTCCGCTTCTTCCAGGTAGGCATCCATGAGGTAGGGAATGCCGGTCACTTTGGCGCATTCCTCGGTCAGGGACATGAGGTCTTTGCGGCTGATGGTGGGCACGCTGAAGCGGCGGGCGCCGGCCATCAGCTGCTGGAGGCCGACCTTCAGCTTGTCGCAGTAGCTGTAAAGGCCGATGGCGCCCAGGGGGATGTTTTCGATCTCCCCGTTGCCAACCATATCTTTCACGGTTTCGTAGTTCAGGAAGATTTCTTCCTTCATATTGCCGTATTGGCTGACGGTCTTGGGCAGGTCACTCTTTTCGAGCCATTCCCCGATGTTTTTGCCGACCATGCCGGGAATCATCAGGGCGCGACCCATGCAGATGGCTTTGGCGTAGGGCGCTCCCATGGCCAGCGCTTTGAAGACCCCGTCTTCACTGGAAAACCCGCCGGCAAAGGCGATATCGGGGGCGCGCTCGCCGCGGGCGGCCAGCTTCTGACAGAAGTTGTAAGCCGAGGCGTGCAGGTAGATGCTGGGCACCCCCCACTCACTCATCATGCGCCACGGACTCATGCCGGTGCCGCCGGGGGCGCCGTCGATGGTCAGCAGGTCGATCTTGGCCTTGGAGCCCCATTTGATGGCCATGGCCAGTTCCCGGAGACTGTAGGCGCCGGTTTTGAGGGTGATCCGCTTGAAGCCGAGCTTGCGCAGACGCTCAATTTCCGCATGGAAGCCCTCTTCGCTGACGAAGCCCAGGCGGCTATGGCGTTCAAATTCCTTGATGGCGCGGAATTTATAGGCGGTCTGGACCACCGGGCTCGACGGATCGGGGGTGACGATATAGCCTCGGCGCTGCAGTTCGAGGGCGCGGTCGAGCCTGCGGACCTTGATTTCGCCGCCGATGCACTTGGCGCCCTGGCCCCACTTGAGCTCGATGCTGTCGAACCCGTGCTTGTCGATGATGTACTCGGCAACGCCCAACCGGGTATCCTCGACGTTCATCTGCACCAGCATTTCGCCGAAACCCTGATGATACCGCTTGTAGACGGCAATGCGGCGGTCCATCTCCGGGGAATTGACAATCTTCTTGTCGCTGTTCAATTCCAGTTGCTCGTCGATGCCGCACACATTCTCACCGCACACCAGGGTGATGCCGCCAAGGGCCGCGCCCACGGCGAAGTGCTCCCAGTTGTGCCGGGCAATATCGGTGGACCCCAACGCCCCGGTGAAGACCGGCAGGCGCATCTTGACCTTGGTGTCCCATCCGTACTCGGTTTCCGTGTTGACAACCGGAAAGATTGCCGTATCGGGGCCGCCTTCCACACCCGCCGGCAGGCCGTAGGCACCCATGGCATAGCCCTGGATATTCAGGTGAGAATAGTCAACCGGATAGTCCTTGTCGGCGCCTGCCGTGATTTGGCCGAAAGGACCCGGATAGAGCACCTCCCGACCCCGGAAGGTGGCCCGGAAAACCTCGCAATTGCCCCGGCAGCCGTCAATGCAGCGGGAACAGACGCCACTCATGGGGACAACGTTCTTGGATCGGTTGAAGGTCAGGGTGGCGTCATTGGAATTGGGTCTGCTCAAGTTCATGCTTCGTTACTCCCTTTTACTGGTTGTTAATAACCTTTGACTCAAATTGACTGCTGCGTAAGAACCAATGCCGGGGCCCGGGCTATCCGTTCTCTCCGCAAGCAGCGAGACCAACAGGATTGAGGGTTCCCTGGTGGAACAGCGGGCGAAGGCTTGTTAGGAATACTTATCGCAATCAGATTTTCTATAAGCTCTGCTTATTATGGTTGTCAAGCAGTTTTGATATCAAGGGCCGACGATGATCGCATGGGCATAAAAACAGCCGGAGGAAGGAGTCGGAAGGGTGCTTTTTGGCGAGAGAATGAAGCCGCTTGCCGTCGAGGAGTCATTTTTTCTGTTGCCGGAGCCGTTTGCGTGTCTTAGATAAGAGCATCAGCGGCCTGGATGAACCGGTGCCATGGCTGAAGGGTCTTCGAAGAGCCCGGTTATGGGGATCGAGGCGGTCGTTGTTCCCGCCGGGTCCGTCAACCTTCGCGGATGAGGAGGCAATATGGACTCGAGCCATGAAGCAATCACCGCCTGCACCCTGGATTGCCCGGACGGTTGTTCCCTTGTGATTGCCCGGGATGCCCAGGGGAAGGTCACCATTGCGGGCAACCCGCACCATCCCGTAACGGCGGGTTTCACCTGCAGGAAGATCAGAAGATTCATCGAGCGGTTGCGCAGCCCACATCGGATTACCCGGCCCATGCTGCGACGGGGGGAAAGGTGGCAGCCCCTCAGCTGGGATGAGGCCCTCGGGCTTTGTGCGGAAAAGGTCCAGCAGCTCCGGCCGGAGCCGGCATCGATCCTTCATTTTCACGGAGAAGCGATCAAGGGAGCGTTGAAACAATCGAGCAAGCTCTTCTTTGCTCGGCTGGGGTCGAGCCACGTGCGCGGGTCACTGTGTGATGCTGCCGGCTATGTGGCCTATGTTGCCGATTTTGGTTCGCGCAAGAACCACGATCCGCTCGACTTGCTCAACGCCAGGCGCATCGCCAACTGGGGCAAGGACCTCACCCGCAGCTCGATGCACACCGCCGCCCTGATTCACAGGGCCCGGCGGCAGGGGGCAAAGGTCCTGACGATCTCTCCCGGGGGCGACGGGAATCTTCCCCTTTCCGATGAACTGGTGCGAATCCGGCCGGGGTCGGACCGCTTTCTGGCGGCGGCGGTCCTCCACCGGCTCATCACCCAAGGCCGGATCGATGAGGACCTCCTGGCTCACACCGCCAACTGGCAGGTCTTTCGGGAAATCGTCGTCAGCTACCCGCTGGAGCAGCTGGTCGGCCGCTGCGAGGTGACTTCCCGGGACCTTGAGCGGGTCTATTCCTGGTATCTCGAAGACGGCGCCACGGCGACCATCATCGGGGCGGGTCTGCAGCGCTACCGGTTTGGGGGCGAGAATGTCCGCTTCATCAACGCCCTGGCCCTCCTTGCGGGCCAGATCGGCCGCCCCGGAGGCGGCAGCTATTATCATCTGCATTCCTTGCGAAACCTCTCGCTCGACTGGGCTAGAGATCCCGAAAATAAACCCCGGCGGTCGTTTTTGAAGCCGATCATCGGCCGCGGCATTCTCGAGGCCAGTCATCCCCCCGTGAGGTTGATCTGGGTAAACGGCTCCAATGTGATCAACCAGGCGCCGGACAGCCATGAAATCCGGCGAGCGTTTGCGACCGTCCCCTTCAAAGTGGTGGTGGACGCCTTCATGACCGATACGGCGGAGTGTGCCGACCTGTTCCTCCCCTGCACGCTGACGTTCGAGGAGGAAGACGTCGGGGTTTCTTACCTGCATGATTTCGTGCAGCATGTAACACCGATCTTCGCCGCTCCCGGGGAAGCCAGGAGCGACCACTGGATCCTCTCGGAACTGGGCCGGCGGCTGGCTCCTCCCATTCAGCTGCCGGCCCCCGAGATCTGTCTGGAGGCCTCTCTGAAAGCGCCTCAGCTGTCGATCTCTCTGGAGGAACTGCGCGAGAAGCACTTCGTTCGGGCTGCAAGCCCTCCCGTGGCCTATGCGGGTCTCGAGTTCGACCACCCGGACGGCAAGTATCACCTGCCCACGGCCCTCCACGATGAGCCCCCGCCCCCCGAGGGCTACCCCCTGCGTCTGCTCACCCTGATTCGCCGGGATGCGATCCATTCCCAAATCCTGCCCGAAGAGCAGACGGAAGTCCCCAAGGTCTGGGTCGCACCCGAATGTCGTGCTCTGGCGGGCCTCAAGCCGGGCCGGGAGGTCTACCTGGTTTCGCCCCTGGGGCGGCTCAAGGTTCAAGTCGAAGTCAGCCCCCATTTGCATCCGGAAGTCGTGCTGTACCGGCGGGGGGACTGGATGAAGCACGGTGGCGGGGCGAATCAGCTCATTGCCGCCGAACTGACCGATATTGGTAACGGCGCCCCCTACTATCAACAATATGTGAGGCTGGAAAACGCCGGCCCAGAGAACCTCAAGGAGTATTGAGCCATCATGTCGAACTCATCTCAGCGAGTGCAGGAGGAAATCCTCTCTTTTTGTGAAGACTGTGCGCGAGACCTCGAACAGCTGACCAGCGATCAGACACGCATCGACTTCATGCGCGCCCGGCTTCCCCGGCTGCTTCTGAACAAGGAGCTGTGCGCCGGTCTGCTGAGCGGCGCTTTGAATGGCGAGGGCTATCCTGATATCCGCCGGCCGACCATGTTTGACAATGAGGTACCGCTCCATGCAAATCCCCAGGGCTTGTTTTCGCTGCGGATGTATCTCTGGGGCCCCGGCGAATACACTTATGCCCACGATCACAACGCGTGGGGGGTGATCGGCACGGTGTCGGCGGGTTTTGAAGTCATCAACTACCGGCGCCTGGACGATGAGCGGCAGGAAGGCTTCGCGCAGCTCGAGGAAGCGGAGCGGCTCTGCCTCGGACCCGGAGAGACCGCGTTCACCCTTCCTTTCAGCAAAGGCATTCACCAAACCGGGAATGTGGGCCGGGACAGCATCCTCACCCTGCACTGCTATGGCGAATCGCGGCCCCGGGGCTATCTCAACGGCTATGATCCGGCCCGCAACCGGGTCTTTCGGGTCTACCCGCCGCGCCGAAAGAAGGAACGACTCGCCCGCGAGGCCCTCGCAACCCTGGAAAAGGGGCTATGACCGCTCATGCTGCTGAAAAGTTGCGAGTAATGAGTTCCGAGTGCCGAGTGGGGCTCGAGCCTTTTGGCTTGTCTTCGAGTGTTTCGAAGCAACATGAGTTGTTGCTCGGCCTGACGGAGCGTCCCGGTTAGGGCTCAACCAGTGATTCCAGATAAGATTGAAGAGAGCTTACATCCCGGCAGGGCTCGAGCTCATCTCCCGATTTCAGGTCAAAAATACACACGCGCACTGGTTCATCCAGAGAACCGGGCAGGCCCTCGTCCTTGAGGTCGGTGACGTTCACGTATGCCCGTGATCCGTTGTATTTGACCCACTTCGTGTACGATGCCTTGCCGGCGCAACTGGCCGCAATGCGAAATCCATGCTTTTCCATGAGCTCTTCTACGTTCATCGGTCGTCTCGCTTTCGTTCAGAGTAACCTCTCCGGTGTTTTCGAATCTTCAGCTGGCGATTGAGGCCCGTCTAAAAACACTCCGCGCTATCTGTAAGGCAACTTCTCAGCACCGCGCCACAGCATAAAGTGACCATTATCACGAAACGTCATTCCCGCATGTTTCTGGCGGGAATCCAGGTTCGGAGAGTCCCATGGGCCCCCGCCTAAAGCCTGCGGGGGCGACGACTGGACACGTGATTCATGGGGAGTGGTACTCAGCGTTCGTGCCACTCGGGTTTTCGCCTTTCCAGAAAAGCCTTCACCCCCTCCTCGGCATCGTCCGTGCTGCACAGGGCGGCAAACAGCTCACCCAGGTAGTCCAGTGCCTGGTGGTAAGGGAGGTCCTGCTGGCCGTAGATGCCGCTCTTGCCGATCTGCATGGCCAGAGGGCTTTTGGCGGCCAGTTTCGTGGCCAGCTCGAGGGTGGCCGCTTCCAGCTGATCCTTGGGCACGACTTTATTGACCAGCCCCAGTCGTTCCGCTTCGGCCGCGGTGAGCATCTCACCCGCGAGCACCATCTCGAGGGCTTTCTTGCGGCCGACGATCCTTGCCAGGGGCGCGGCCGGCCCGAGGCAGATGAGACCAACATTGATGGCGGTGGTCCCGAACTTGGCATCCTCGGTGGCCACCGTCAGATCGCAGGCAAAGGAGAGCCCCGAGCCGTTGGCCAGCGCATAGCCTTTGACCGAGGCAACCACCGGCTTTTTCATCCTGGCAATGGTGTGATTGTGTTCGTCCATCAGGTGAATGAACTCACGGTATTCCTTGGGAGTCTTGTTTTTGAATTCGGCAAGGGAAATCCCCGTGGAAAAATGCTTGCCGTTGGCGTTGATGACCACCACCCGCACCTCGGGGTCGTTTTCCATTTCCCAAAGCGCGTCGTTCAGCTCTCTGGCAAAGGGGATGTTGAAGGTGTTCATCTCTTCCGGACGGTTCAGCGTGATGAAGCCGATGAGGTCCTTCTTGTCGACCAGAACGTTGGTGTAGGCCATGGCGGTTCTCCTTTGCTGTTTGCAGTGAAAAAATTAAAAGGCGGAGCTCCATTACCTCGAAACGTCTTGTTGCCTCTGGAGAGTGACGCTCCTAATGAGAAATGCCCTCAAGGGGAGCATCCACGGAATGCCTGTCGGAACCGGTCGGCAATTTTTTATGCCAGGTAAGTTGCCCGGTCAAGGCATTCTTTGTCACCCCAGCGAAAGACGGGGTCCAGAAATCGCAGGAAAGCCGGATTCCGAAAAGTTCTCCTGGATCCCGGTCTGTGCTGGAGTGACGCATAAGGATTATGGAAACCGCATTCTATGGTGCTGGAGTTAGATCCTGCTTCATCAGTGCCTTGATGCCTTGCATGAACGCCTCCGCCACCCGTACCCAGCGGGCTGCGTCTTCGGCGGTAATCTCGACAAATTCCTTGTAATCAGCTTCCTGGCGGCAATCGAAAACCCGGTGGAGCATCCGCGAATACTCACGATCCAGCTTGCCGGTGTGCACGAAGGCCCGGTCGAAGATCGAGATGATGCCGGCATGCCTGGAGGTGGTGTGCTCGACGTTCTGATGCAGGAGCAGCGCCAGGACGCCATAGAACATGGTGTAATAGCAGCGATTTACGATCGAACGGGGACCGGCACCGCCAGCCAGCATCAGCCGGGCGTCGGCCAGGGTTTCTTCCGCCTGCGAGAGGCGGTAGCGGAAAAGGGTTTCACGGTCGCTCATACCCGCAGCCCTTCGCGAGCAATGGCTTTCACAATTGGGGACGACCGATGAGGAGTGTGCTCAATCTCATCGCGAGTGTAGATGAGGAGACTGATAACCGTCAGATGCTCCAAGCCTGCCTCCCAGGCAATGTCCAACAGGCGTTCCTTGAGGTTCGGGTCCAGGCGCTCGACTTCCACGAAAACGTCCAGGTCGGAGTATTCGTCCGCATCCCCCCGTGCCCGCGAACCGAAGACACGGAAATCGATGAGTGGAACCACGGTGGCAAGCCGCTCCTTCAGGTCCATGGCAATGTTCAGATCGCGTTGGTTCATAAGGCATTTTGTTCCAAGATGATCAAATGAATGAATGCCGCATAGTAGTTCAGGATGCTCTTTTCAAATTCGCTCATCGAAATCGCCTCGAATCTCTTCCGAACACCAGCCTGCTCAATGAGCAGGTATAGTTGAGTGTGCGCTTTTCATCTCATCAATAGAAGCATCTAAAGATTTGTGCAAGAGAATCGACACAAAAGGGCACGCAACCTTGTTTAAAGAAAGGGAATGAGCTTGTCTGTAGAGTAGCCGCCTCACCACTTGCTTCTTTCAGCGACAAAATGACGGAATGTCATCAGAACCCAGGTAACGGCCACAGGGACGAACACAACAATATTGAAGGTTGCCGCGTTGCGCGGCCACCAGAGGGGTGGTGTTGCATCGGGATAGCCGGGACCCTTTCCCAGCAGGGCGCTGATGGTCAGCCAGCCCAGGCCGTCGCCTGCGTCCCATTGGACGAGAAAGGCCCCCGCCAGGAGGAAGTGCGAGGTGAAGATCAGCGTGAGTTGCCGACGATTCATGGGGTGGTGGCGCAGCAGCGGCAGAATGTGCACCGCAGTGTGGATCACCGTAACCAGAGCGTAAGGCACAACCAGGAGCAGGGTCAGCCAGCCCGTGGCGTAGACTTTGGTCACCCAGGCGACGGCAATGTTCAAGATCACAAGAATGACCAGCATTTTGCGCTTCACGTCGCTCTTCCTCTCTACCACAAGCCCCCCTCTTGAACCAACATGAGTCCGAAGGTCACGATGAAGGGTGAAATCCCTTGACCTCCCCTTTCCCGACAATGCTGTTTTGTCTGAAAAGTTGCTTTTCAGACAAACTAGCCTCCTGCAAACGTCTCAAATTCCGTCACCCCGGCATGCTTCCAGCCGGGGTCCATGGACCTTAAAGCCTGGATTCCGGCCCAAAAACCCTGTCGGAATGACGCCCTGAGGGACTTTTCGAAGCAGTAACTCATGTTGCTTCGGAACACCCGAAGACAAACCAAAAGGCTCGAGTTATACTGGACACTCGGAACTCATTACTCGGAACTTTTCAGGGCAGGCTCAAACGACACGATGTTCCAACCCTCACCCGGAAGTTCCCCAGAGGAGCCTTGAGAGGCCTGACATGCGTCGGGTGGAGCGGCCGATGGCCTTGAGAAAAAGGTTCTCAAGCCCCCAGAGCGAGACCGTGTCCCTGGCCCGGGTGATGGCGGTGTAGACCAGCTCGCGGGTCAGCACCGGGGAATCGCGGTCGGGAAGCACGAACAGGACGTGGTTGAATTCCGAGCCCTGACTCTTGTGGACCGTTGCGGCAAAGACCGTTTCATGCTCGGGCAGGCGGAGGGGATGAAAGGCGCGAAACCCGCCTTCCGGGCCGGGGAAAAACACGCGAGGGGCGCTCTCTGCCTGGGGATCGGGCAGGAATATTCCCACATCCCCATTGAAGAGGTGCAGGTTGTAGTCGTTGCGGCCGATGAGAACCGGCCTTCCCACATACCATCTGGTCTCTTTGGGCACCAGCCGTTGTGCTTCGAAGAGCTGCTCAACCAGTCCGTTCAAGGCCGCCACGCCGCAGAAGCCTTCCCTTACGGCGCACAAGATCCGAAACTGCCCGAACCGCTCGAAGACTTCACCAATCCGGATTGCGGCGTCGCCGCCGGGATGGCTTTTGAGCTTTTCAACAGCCTCGAAGTAACCGCGAAAACCATCCAGGAGCTCATCGCGGACGGCTTCGGCCAGGAGCGGCCCGGAGGAGACCTCGTGCCAGCTCACCGCCGCATATTCTCCGCTCCTGAGGGTGCTCATCGCCCCCGCGGCGTCGCTCTCCCTCACTTTGCGGCTCAACAGGCCAATGCCGCCCGCGTCGGCGAAACGATAGCTTTTCTGCAGTTGAATGAGGCAGTCTTTGGGGGGGTGGGCCGGGTCAGCGGCCAGCAGCGCGGGGTCGAGTCGGCAGTGGCAGATCTCCTCGACCGCCCGGCCAAAACCTCGGGAAAAGAAGGATTTCTTGCCGGTCTCACAGATATCGCCCAGCACCGCCCCGGCCTCGACCGAGGCCAGCTGGTCCTTGTCGCCGAGCAGAATCACCCGCGCCCTCACGGGCAGCGCCTGGAACAGCTTTGACATGAGCGCCAGATCCACCATGGAGGCTTCATCGATCACCACCACGTCGACCGGTAGAGGATTTGCCTCATGGTGACGGAAATAGGGTGAGCCTTGGATGGAACCGAGCAGGCGGTGAATCGTCGAGGCCGTTTCGGGGATCGCCTGGCGGACCGCTTCCGGGCAGGGCAGCCTGGCTTTGGCGTTCTTGATGGCTTCCTGGAGCCGCGCCGCGGCTTTCCCGGTGGGTGCGGCCAAGGCGATGCGCAGACCCAGGGAAGGAGTCTCCTCGATAAGCAGGGCCAGGATGGTGGCCACGGTCGTGGTTTTGCCCGTGCCGGGACCGCCCGAGATGACGCAAAAGCGGCTGGTGGCGGCGGCAAAGGCCGCCACCTTTTGCCAGTCGACCTCATCCGTGGTTGCAGAGGGAAACAATCGCTCCAGCCGGGCTTTCAGGGCGTCATCCCAAGCCACCCTCCCCCAACCCCTCCCGTCAAGGGAGGGGAGTATGGAATCTGTTCCATCAAGGGAGGAGAGTGTTGAGCTCGTTCCGTCAAGCGATGAGAGGATTGAGGCTTTGCTCTCTGAGGGGGGGAGCCCTGTACTGCTGGGTGTGGGGTCGCTCCCGCCGAAGAAAGGTCCGGCAAGACGTACCTTCACGGCGTCGGCGAGTTTCTGCTGGTACTGCCAGTAACGGTAGAGGTAGAGCTGCGGCTCGTGATCCAGAATGAGGGGTTTGTGGTCGCCGGGGCGGCCGACCACCTTTGATCCGCGAAGCTTGTCACACCAGACGGCGATTTCCGGGCAAAGCAGTCCTCCGGGGTCGTTGGCCAACGGCTTCCCCGCCACTTCCCGCAGGTCCAGGCAGATATGGCCTTCTCGCGTGGCGCGGCTGGTCAATGCCGCCCCCAGGGCCAGTTCGGGGAGCAACTCACCATGCAGACGGGCCATCAACCGGGCGAAGTGGACATCGATCGCCGCAAATATCCCGGAGGCCCAAAGGCGGGTCAAGTCTTCGTCCGTCACGGCACAACGCTCCCCATCAGGTTTTGGCACAATGCTTCGATGGCGGCAGCCTCAGGGCGGTGGCGATAAATGCCGTAAGCGCTGCCCTGTTCCGGGTCCACTCCGCGCAGAAAGATGTAGTATACCCCGCCGAAGTGGGATTCATAACGATATCCCGGGATGCGGGCGGCGAGGTACCGATGGAGAGCGACGACATACAGATGGTACTGCAGGGGATAGCAATTCTCCGCCATGGCCTTCTGCAAGGCCCCTGGCGCATAGTCCGCGACCTTGGGGCCGAGGAAATTCGATTTCCAGTCCACCAGGTAGAACCGGTCCTGAAAGCGAAACACGAGGTCCATGAAGCCCTTCATGAAACCCTCCAGGGGTCTGAACTGCAGCCGTTCCAGAGGCGAGGGCCCGGTTGCCGTCCCAGGACTCCCGAGACACTGCCGGATGACCTCCTGCAGCCGACTGCCGCTCAACCGCTGCAGGGGAAAATAGAACTCCAGCTCGTTGAGCCGGTCGGCAGGCGCGATCCGGGCCAGGCAGAAGTTGCCCGGACGAGGACCCAGCGGCACGTGGAGGACCTTCCTCACCATGTCCAGGACGGGCTCCACCCAGCAGCTTTCAAACTCATGGGATTTGAGGGTGCCGGCGATGAGCTCGCGGATGACGGCTTCATCGCGTTCGGTAAAATCCAGATGTTCGAAAAGCTCGTGCAGCACGATTCCGGCAGCAGTCCCCCGAGGGAAGGAAAACATGTCCAGGGCCTCCGGGACCGTGGCAGCCGATTCTCGCCCTTCCTCGTCGGGTGGGTTCTCTGTCGTGTCGCTATCGTCCCGGTCGGCCCAGTCAGCCATGTGCGGCTGGTTGCTGATGAGAGACGAGAAGCTCGATATCCTCCAGTCGCGATTGATGCCGCCCGCGAAGGAGCGGCACCGCAGTGACCTCGACTCCTCGCTGAACGTTGGCTGCCGCTCGTCCTTCGCAAGCGGGATCTCGAGGAGGGCGATGGCTCCCTCGGCCTTCGCTTCGAGCTCCTGCAAATCGTGCCAGAGGTCTTCATCCTGGAGGGTTGCATACCGGTCGGCAACGGCTTCCGGCAGGCCGTCCGGCGCCGCCTCGCACGGCTGATGGAAGAGGTAGGCGGGCGCGGCCGTACCGGCCTCCCGGAGGCGTCCCCAAACCACGGTACAGCGATGTTTCGCCCGGGTCATGGCCACGTACAGCAGCCGGAGGTTCTCCGCCAGTTGCTCCCTTTCGGCCAGTTTGATGTGCGTGTCCCGCTGCGGTGAGCCAAGCTCGAGGGTCAGCCGCCTGGCATCCCCTTCATCGTGAAAGGTGAAGACGCCCTTTTTGTCCTGCCGCGTCGAGCCGTCGCCGATAAAGGGGCAGAAGACGATGGGGTATTCCATGCCTTTGCTTTTATGGATGGTAACGATTTTGACCGCGTGCTCGTCGCTCTCCAGGCGAAGCTGATGCTCTTCGAGTTGTGGCGTCGTGGCATCGCGCTGAACGGCAAGCCACTTTACCAGCCCGCCCATGCCGAGATGGTGGGCAACGGCAGCCTGATGCAGCACTTCCGCCAGGTGGAGAATGTTGGTGACCCGCCTTTCGCCGTCGACCAGGGACATGAGGCGGGGAAGGACCGCCTCCCGCGAGAGGAGGCGCCGGAACATGCGAAAGAAGCCATGGCGATTCCAGAGCTCATGATAGTTGCCGAAGCGGATCAGCCAGGCCTCCCATGCCGCCTCATCCCGGTTCAGCCGGTCCAGTTCTTCACCGTTTACCCCCAACAGGGTGGTGGTGAGAGCGATTCTGAGCAGCCTGGCCGAGGAGGGCTCGGCGAGGGCGGCCAGGAGACGTTCCAGCTCCAGCGCCTCTCTCGTGTCGAAGAGGTTGCCGACATGGTAGAGGACCGCATGGATGCCCACCTCCGCCAGTGCCTCCTGGACCAGGAGGGCGTCTGCATTGCGTCTCACCAGCACGGCAATATCACCCGGCCTGACAGGCCGATCCCCAAGCTTGGCCTGGTGTTTCCTGCCGGCGGCCAGCAGTCTCGAGACCTCACCGGCGACCGCGCCGGGCACCAGCTCTTGAGCTGCTCCCCGTGAGACCGGTTTGCCTGCCGCATGCTTGCCCGCCTTGATGAACCAGATTTGCAGCGGCGGGACCGGCTTTCCCCGGAACTCAAAGTGTCCGTGCTCCTGCTGCCGGGCCGGCCTCACCGGCCGGAAGGGGATTTCTTCGTAGACGAAAGGATGCTTGGCCGAAGCGAAGACGGTATTCACCGCGGTGATCAGGGCGGGCCCCGAACGCCAGTTCTCACCAAGCGTGTAACGTCTCGAGGCCTGCCGGGAGGCCTTCATATAGGCGAAGATGTCGGCGCCCCGAAAGCCGTAGATTGCCTGCTTGGGATCACCGATGAGAAAGAGCGGGCTTTGTCCCTGGCCAAAGATCTTTTGGAAGATCGCGTATTGGATCTCATCCGTATCCTGGAATTCGTCAATGAGTGCGGCTTGGTAGCGGCTGCGAACGACCGCCGCCAGATGGTTGCCGCCGGGACCACGGAGAGCGCGTTCCACCATGAGCAGCAGATCGTCGTAAAAGAGGGTGTTCTTCTGGAGCTTCCGCCCGGCAAGCTCACTGCGGACGGTCTGGATGAAGGTGAGCCGCAATCCCAGCAAGACCTGCTCGAACCCTTCAACCAGCTGCTGCTGCACGGCTTTCAGGCGCTCGCAAAGAAGAAAAAAAGGGTGGTGCGGAGGAGTACCGTTCTTCTTGACGGCGAGCTCGAGGGCGCTCGCCGTGAACTTCTCAAAAGCGCCGGGAAGCATGCAGTCGAACCCTTCGCCGGCGAGAAACGCCTCCATGGCATCAACCCACCCGGGAATGCTCTTTTGGTTGTAGCGGGTGCGATTCAGGGCCTCCGAGGAGATGAGCAGGCGTGCCACTTCCTCCTTCGCGGCCGGCCAGGCGTCCCGCACCTCTTTGAATTGAGCCTGGAAAGCCGCCTCCAACGGTGAACAGTTGGGAATCTCCTGCGAGGGGATGATCTTGAGATAGGGGTTGGTGAGGTTGTTGGTCACCAGGGCGCGAAAGCTGTCGGGGCTCACCCCGCGAGCGCGGGCAAAGTTGTAGAAGAGGAGAGAGGCTCGGTAGAAATGCCGGCGCCAGAAGTCATGGACGATTTCTCGCACGAAGGGTCCCTGGTCCGTTACCAGTTCGGCGTCGAACATCATGCCGCTCTCAAAGGCATGATCGCGAAGCACTCTCATGCAAAACCCGTGAATGGTAAAGATGGAAGCCTGATCGAAGTCGTTGAGAGCGCTCTGGAGGCGTCGCGCGGCGTCGGCCGCATCCGGATAGCGGCGGCAGAGGGCTTCGAGCAGCGAGTCGGTGGCGCCGTTCCCCGAGAACCATGCCAGCGCCTCACTCAGGCGCCTTCTAATGCGTTCCTTCAGTTCATTGGTGGCAGCTTCGGTGAACGTCACCACCAGGATTTCGTTGATGAGCAGGCGTTGTTCCAGCAGCAAGCGCAGAGCCAAACCGGCAATGGCGTAAGTTTTTCCCGTCCCGGCACTGGCTTCGATGAGGCTGGTGCCGTCGCACGGGCTGTTCAAAAGGTCGAAGTCACGAACTTCATCCATGGTCTCAGTGCTCTTTCCGGCACGTCAGGAGAGGACCGAAGACCGCCACCGCGAGACGTTCGAACTCCGCATCCAGCGGATTTACCGCATTGAAACAGAGCTGGCAGGAAAGGTCCTGGCCTTCGCCACGATGGAAATCGCCGGTCCACTTAGCCTCCGCCGCGGCGAGGGCCTTTTCGGGGGGGGTGCCTTTGAGCAAGACATGCTCCGCGAAGTGAAGAGAGGTTTCCGGGAAAAAGGGGAGCGGCTTGCTGAGGCCGCTCCAGTAAATCGCGAGCAGCTTATCGAGGAGTTCGCGGCTGTTTGCCACCGGCGTATAGGTCAGAGCACACCAGCCTTTCTCGTCGAGCCCCATGAGCAGGCTTTCCCGGGGATAGGCCGGGTCCCCGATGAGATTCAGGACCAGATGGGGAATCCAGAGGTTGAGCAGGTCCTTTGCCTTGATGGTGGCGTAGCGGTAGCGCACCAGGTAGTGGCGGTAGAGTGACGGGATGCTGCCGGTAAGAGTAAAGTCGGCAACCGGCAGCTCAAAGACCAGGGGCTCCAGCTCCCCCTCATGGAGATAAGGTTCCACCCGGCGGGCAAAGCGTTCCACTTCTCCGCTCGTGGATTTGAAGGCAAGCTCGCCGGGGACGCCGTGGGGCAGCATGCCGGAAGCCTTGAGCGGTGGGTAAAGAACGGTGAGGTCGTGCCCGGCCATCCTGGCTGCCAACAACGTCTGTCCCAGGGCATACTGTTCCAGTCCGGCCATCTCAAAGCATTCCGTTTCGTCCAACACGGTGCGCTCTTCATCAAGGACCATCCCCAGCCGCCGGTCGAGAAAAAACCTGGCGGGATTGACAAAGAACCGGCACAAGCGGGCAAGGTCGAGGTGCTTCAGGGTTTCTTCCGGAGCCGCAAGCGGCGCAGCCAGGAAAGGCGGTGGCGGGGTTTGCTCCTGCAGCAGGCAGCGCGCCGTTCCCAGCCATTCTTCGGAATAGCTGAAAAGCCTCCGACCCCCCTTAAAATAGGCGGCATTGAAGGGTTGGAGGCGATGTTTGATGATGAAGCGCTCGGGATCATCGCTGCTTCGAGAAGTTGCGGGTTGCGGGTTGCCTATCAGCCGCGCATCTTTTGATGTGTTTCCGGGTGTCCCCAAGGGACATGAGCAATTGTCCTGGGCGGGCGGCATGGGTGCCTCGGCCTCCCAGCCTGGAGGGACGCCGTCCCCGGCGTCCGCACCGAAATGGGCCTCACCGCCACGTCCACCAGCGAAAGTGAAAGCCTGGTGGACATAATCCAGCAACTCGCTCACCAGAACTGAAGGAGGAATGCTGCTGTTATCCCGGGCACTTTGTCCCGTATAGCTGATATAGAGCTTTTCCCGAGCCGAGATGAGAGCTTCGAGGAAAAGATAGCGGTCGTCGTTGCGGGGTGAGCGGTCGCCCCGTCGGGGATGTTTGGCCATGAGATCGAAATCGGGGGCCTTTGCTTGTCTGGGAAAGCTGTTGCTGTCCATGCCGAGCAGGCAGATCACCCGGAAGGGAATGCTCCGCATGGGCAGCATGGAGCAGCAGGTGACACCGCCGGTAAGGAAGCCGAAGCCGAAGCCTTGGCGTTCGAGCTGCCTTTCCAGATGCCACTTGATGACCCTGATGTCGACGGGCTCAGTGAAGTTCGTGAGCTCCTGAATCGTGGTCAGCTCCAGGATGACTTGCCTCACCGCTTGAAACTCACGCGAGGCCGCGTCGCCGGGGAGGAAGAACCTCGAGAGCGTCGCCGTCAGTGCCTCAGACCACTGGTGAAGCGTTCGCGGGAGGCGAAGGGAAGCCAGCAACTGAAAAAGCTGCTCGGCAAACTCGGCGAAACGCCCCAGTACCGTGACTTCGCTACCTTCGATACGGTCATAGGGAAGAACCCCGCAGAAAAGCTCGTGACCGTTGCCCGGCATGGCATAGCCCAGCAGCAGCTGGTCGAGGCCAGCCCGCCAGGTGTTTTCGCGAAAGGCGTGGGGCAGCCACCGGAGGCGGTCCTGTTCGTCGATGCCCCACCTGATTCGCACCTCCTGGGTCCAGCCGGCGATAAGGTCCAGATCGGTATCCGCCAGCCCGAAGCGGGCTCGTATGGCAGGGGATTCCAGGAGGCCATGGACCTCCGCGGCAGTGAGGCGCGCGTCCCAGAGGTCGAGTAGAGCCAGGAAGGCTTCCGCCATCTGGCTTTCCCTTCTCATACCGCGGTCGGCGATGGCGTAGGGAAGATGTTTGCGTTCGTCTTCCGGCGTGTCGAAAACGGCTTGGATAAAGGGCGCATAAGTTTCGATGGCGGGGGCCATCACCAGGATATCCCTGGGGAGGAGGCTCGGGTCCTGCTCGAAGAGCTCCAGGAGGTGGTCATAAAGCACTTCGACCTCCCGCATGGGGCTGTGGCAGGAGTGGACCTCGAAGGAGCGGTCCTCAGGCAGGACGGCGGTCTTTCGCGAGCGGTGTCTCGTGCGGTCTCTCAGGTTCAGGATGTCCGACTGCAGGCAGGCAAGAAGGCTTTCTTCGCCGGGTCCCTGAAACACGGAGCTTTCTTCGCAAGGGAAGGACGCGAGCACCTCCAGGAAATCCCTGCCGAGGGTCCCCATGGAGGCGAGAAGAGGGTTGCCCTCGTCCAGGTAAAGCTCCGCCGGGTCGCGGCTGTTGTGCTGTGGGCGGGAAGCCAGTCTTCCGATCTCCCGCTTGGAGGCGATGTCGCCCCAATATTCCCGGCACGGATTCAACAGAAAGAGGTTGACTTCAAGCATTTGTGCCAGACCGTCCAGGATTTGCAGGTGAAAAGGGGGCAGGTAGGAGATGCCGAAGAGGGAGATCCGCTGGGGCAGGGGGAAGGTGCTGGGGGCAGCCTGCCGGATTCTTTCCAGAAACGCTCTCCCCAGGGCGGCCCGGTGCTGATGCTCGAGTCCCTTAGCGAGGTCCCGCCACAGCACCGCCTGCCAGTGATCGTCCCTGCCCTGCTCCCAACGGCTAATGAGGTCCGGACGATAGAGCACATACTGGTCGAATGTCTCGGCCAGGTGCGAGGCGAGCTGCAACCGCCTGAGGTCTCGCGGTGAGTGGTCGAGATAGTGCTTGAGACTGGCGAACCCCGGCTCATCCAGATGGTCCGGGAGCAACTGTGTGATCTTCCAGGCAGCATACTTCGGTTCAAAAAGGGACGACCCGGAAAGATCGGGCAGAACACTGCGAAAGGCCTCGTGGATCAGGGCGTTGGGAAAAGGAAAGCGGCAGTTGGCGCACACCCCGAAGTGAGCGGCGAGTTGCAGGGAAAGCCACCGTTCCATCCCTTTGCTTTGGACCACGATGATTTCCGGTTCCAGAGGGGAGGCCGGGGGAACTTCGAGGACTTTTGCCAGAAGTTCGGCGAGCAGCTCCAAACGGTTGCCGGTATAGAGCTTGAGCGCCTTCACGGCTTCGCTCCTGAAAATCCGGGCAAGTGATACGGACAGGAAATGACGATGCCGATGGGCTTCGGAATATCGGGCGGAGCGTTACGGGGGGCGGTCCGAAAGCCCATCGCATCGAAGCTGGCAAACCCCGGATCGACTATTTGATGGCTTCGTAAATACGAAGAGGAGGGATATTCCGGACCTCAAATCGGGTACGCACCATGGGAAAAAAACGTTCCAGATGGACCTTCAGGTGGTGATCTGCCTGAAAGCAGGTCTGGTAGACCAGAAACTTACCGCCTTTCCGCAAAGCTCTGTGGGTATTGTAGAGGATCTTTTCCTTCAGTTGGCAATTGAGCAGCAGGAAAGGAATGCCCGAAACAATATAGTCAGCCTCGGACTCCTGACAGGAGCGGAGGGTGTCGAGAACGTTCTCGGCACTATCATTGAAAATCACCACTCGCGGGTCTTGAATGGTCCGTTTGAGGATCTGATCAAAATTCTTGTTCCGCTCGATCAGGATCAGCCTGGAATCAGTTTTCATGTTCTTCAGCAAATAATTCGTAAAGACCCCTGTGCCAGGCCCGTATTCGACAATCAAATCACCGCAGTCAAAGTTGATGTTTCCGCACACCCGTTTCACGCCAAAGGGTGAAGTGGGGGTGATGGAAGCAACATTCTTGTCCCGGATGAAATTCCTCATATAGGTGAGCGTATCGATCATCATAAGCTGCTCCTGGTGCCAAATCCTTG
>CAZDKX010000066.1:0-18575 GCA_964505935.1 uncultured Syntrophobacteraceae bacterium | reverse complement strand
GTCCGACCTTCACCCCCAAGGCCAAGCAGGAAGCGGAGCGAGACGGGGCCATGCTCGCTCGGGGGCTGGCTGCCGGACCGGGCGCAGCAACGGGGCGCGTGGTCTTCAACGCGGCGGATGCCGAAGAATGGGCCAGGCGCGGGGAAATTGTCATCCTGGTGCGGCTGGAGACCTCTCCCGATGATATTCGCGGAATGCACGCCTCGCGAGGCATCCTCACGGCCCGCGGGGGAATGACCTCGCATGCCGCTCTGGTAGCCCGTCAGATGGGGAAGGTCTGCATCGTCGGCTGCAGTGACCTCGAGATCGATTACCGCGGGCGCCGTATGACCATCGGCGACCGCGTCATTCGGGAGGGTCAATACCTCTCGCTGGATGGCACCGCGGGCGAAGTTTTTGCCGGGCAGATCCCGACCCGCCCGTCAGAGATTCTGCGGGTGCTCATCGACAAGAGCCTCGCGCCGCAGCGTTCCAAAGTCTATCAGGACTACGTGGCACTCCTTGGCTGGGCCGATGAATTCCGACGTCTGGAGATCTGGACCAACGCTGATCAGGGCAACCAGGCTGAGGAGGCCATTGCCTTCGGTGCGGAAGGCATCGGGCTGACCCGAACGGAGCACATGTTTTTTGAAGGCAACCGCATCGATGCGGTGCGCCAGATGATTTTAGCTGAGGATCATGAGGGTCGGGAGCGGGCGCTGGCAACCCTGCTGCCCATGCAGAAGGAAGACTTCAAGGGCCTTTTCCGCGTCATGCGCGGTCGGCCTGTGACCATTCGGATGCTCGATCCCCCGCTGCACGAGTTCCTGCCCAATGACGAACGTGACATCCAGAAACTGGCGAATCAGATGGGTGTCTCTTTCGAGCAACTCCACGCGAAAGTGACCAGCCTGCATGAAGCCAATCCCATGCTGGGACATCGGGGCTGTCGCCTGGGGATTGTCTATCCTGAGATCACGGCCATGCAGGCGCGAGCCATCCTGGAGGCCGCCTGTGAGGTCATGCAGGAAGGAATCGATGTTCATCCGGAGATCATGATTCCCCTGGTGGGTAATGTGAATGAGTTGAAGAACCAGCGGGAAGTCGTGGATGCGATCGCCCAGGAGATCACGAAGGAATGCGGGGTCAACTTGGAGTATCGGGTAGGAACCATGATTGAAGTCCCCCGGGGAGCGCTGACCGCCGACCAAATCGCTGAGGTCGCTGAATTCTTTTCGTTCGGGACCAACGATCTCACGCAAATGGTGTACGGGATCAGCCGGGATGATGCGGGCAAGTTCCTGCCGCCTTATTTGGCCAAGAAGGTCTGGGAACATGATCCCTTCGACCGATTGGATCAGGTCGGGGTGGGGGGACTGATGGAAATTGCCGTGAGCAAGGGACGATCAGTCCGGCCCGATCTGAAAATCGGCATCTGTGGTGAGCATGGAGGGGAGCCCTCCTCGGTTGAATTCTGCCACCGGATTGGCCTTGACTATGTCAGCTGCTCGCCCTATCGCATCCCGGTGGCGACGCTGGCGGCAGCTCAGGCTGCCATCAAGGAAAAGCGCTCCAAGAGCTGATTGATAGCTGCCTATAGACTGGAAGCACAAGGAGACGACTGTGGAAAAGCCCATTCGTTTGCGCCGCTCAACCCTCTCGGTACCGGCTAACCGCGAAAAGATGGTCCTGAAGGCCTTTACCCTGCCAACGGATGTCCTGATGCTCGACCTTGAAGACAGCGTTCCCGTTTCTGAAAAGGAGGAAGCACGCAAGCGCGTCATCGCCGCCTTCAAGGAACAGGACTGGAGCGGCAAGGTTCGTTGCTACCGGATCAACGGCATGGATACGCCCTTTGCCTACCGTGATGTCATCGACATTGTGGAGGCGGCCGGGGATGCCATCGATGTGATTGTGGTGCCCAAGGTTAATGACGCCGCTGAAATCAAAGCGATCGACTATCTCTTGACCCAAATCGAGATGAGGATGGGCTTTACGACCCCCATTGGGCTGGAAGCCTCGATCGAAACCGCCGAGGGGATGCTCAAGGTGGGTGAAATCGCCTTCAGCTCACCTCGCCTCGAGACCCTGGTCTTCGGCGTGGCCGACTACAGTGCATCCCTCACGATGCTGAGCAAGGGCATCAGCGGCCATGGCGATGTCGAGGACTTCTATCCCGGGCATCGCTGGCATTTTCCCCTCAGCCGCATGGTAATGGCCGCCAAAGCGGCCGGCCTGGCGGCCATTGACGCCCCATATGGCGACTACAAGAATCCGGAAGGCCTTCGCCGCTCGTGCATCCTGAGTGCCGCCCTGGGCTACGACGGGAAATGGGTCATTCATCCCGATCAGATCGCCATTATCAATGAAATGTATACGCCGCCGCCTGAAGATGTGGAACGCTCCCAGAAAATCCTAGACGCCTACCAGGAGGCTCAGAAGGCTGGCTGCGGTTCGCTGGCCATTGATGGTAAGATGGTTGACGCCGCTTCTATCCGCGTGGCGAAGGTAACCTACTCTCAGTGGGAGGCGATTCAAGCGCGCAAGAAATAGCATGAAGGTCGGGAGACGGAGTTCGGAGGGGAGCGGGACAGACCTTGCTCCGACCTCCGAATTCCCCTTCCCGTCTTGGGAGTCCAAAGGTTTGAAGGAATCCGTTGCCTCCGAAAAAGAACTCTCCCAACCTGGAGCCTCTCCGGAAGAATCTCTGAAGCACGATCACGAGCTCCAAATCCTCTACCAGATCTCTTCGGCCCTCCAGAGCTCACCTCGCCTGGAAGACGTCCTGCAGCAGGCTTTGGTCGCCATTCTCGGCACGCTCAGGTTGAAGATGGGGGCCATCTACCTGGTCAAGGATATCGCCGAGGATCAGTGGCTACTCGAGCTGTCGGCCCACTATGGGTTCCCTCCTGCCGTGGTCAACGCCATCCAGGCCATTACCGTGCCCCCTGAGGTGATGAGCCGCTTCGGCTATCATCGGATGGTTCACTGGGTCCCAGTGAGCAGGCTGTTCTTTGCCCAATTGAGGGAGCGCATGCATGACGCGGGGGTCAACGAAGTCATCTGCATCCCCCTGAAGAATCAGCACAAAGTATTGGGACTGCTCTACGTTACCAATGAGGGGCATCTTCAGATCCGCCCTGAGCGGAGCGAGTTTCTGACGGCCATTGGTAATCAGCTGGGGGTGGCCATTGAGAATGCGGGACTCTTCGAATCGATCGAGCGCGCCAGGAGTGAGCTCGAGATCAGCTTTGATGCCATCCAGCACAGCTTCTTTCTGGTCAACAATCAACTTCGTATTTTTCGCGTCAATCGAACTTGTGAGCAAGTCTATGGGAAAAGGAGAGATCTGCTTGGCAAGAAATATACCCGAGTTCTCTACGGACAAGACCAACCTCCTCCCGAATGCCCGATTTGGGCGTCGCTTTGGGGAGGGCAACCCGTGCAGAGGGAGGGGCCTCATCCCCGCTGGGGGGGCTACTATCACTATTATGCGTTCCCTGTGTTGAATACCGATGGTGATGTTGAGCGGGTGGTTTACTATGAAAAGGACATCACCGAAGAGAGGAAGTTGGAACAGCGGCTGCAACAAACCGAGAGGCTCAAGGCCCTTGGCACTCTGGCCGCCGGCATTGCCCATGAAATCCGCAACCCTCTGGCAACCATCAACTTCAACACCCAGATGCTGCAACGCGAACTGGCTCTCGATAGCGCGCAACAGCAGATGTTTGAAGACGTCTTTCAGCAGATCAAGAAGATCGATCGGATTGTGCAGCAGGTGCTGAGCTTTGCGAAACCCCGCGAGCCCCAATTCCTGCCCTACCATATCAACGATATCGTTGCCTACTGCCATGACCTGGCGAAGGCGCATCTGCGAAAGACCAACATGGAGGTCGACCTGGATCTTGCCGCCGACCTTCCAATGCTGGTGGTGGATTTCAATCAGATCAGTCAAGTGATCATCAACCTCATGATCAACGCCATCGAAGCCATGCCGGAAGGGGGGGTGCTGACCATTCGAACACACCTTGTGGAAGAGCCCAGGGCGGTAGTGCTGGAGGTGATGGATACCGGCCAGGGAATCTTGGAGGAAGACCGGGACCGGATCTTTGATCCCTTTTTTACCAGGAAGTCCGAGGGGACCGGCCTGGGTTTGAGCATCTCCAGGCAGATCCTGGAAAAACATGGAGCCTTCATCGAGGTGGATTCAAGGGTGGGCGCTGGAACAACCTTTCGCATCGTGTTCCCCTCTGCTTCTTACTCTCATGTGTCTGAAGAACACGACGAAAGATAGAGATGGATGGGGATGAGAGGGACGATGACCGCCAAGGCGCGGCTCCTGATTGTGGACGACGATTCGGATGTGCTGGATATGCTCCGTGAGCTTCTGAGTCACGGCGGATATGAGGTGCTCAGCGCCGTCAACGGCAGGGAGGCGCTGCAGAAGGCGACGGAGTTCAATCCCGATGTCATTCTCTCGGATGTAATGATGCCCGAAATGAACGGCTTTGAATTATGCCGGCGGCTTCGTGCCCATCCCTTGCTGGCGGAAGTACCCATTATCCTGCTCACGGGACTGGCCAATAGCGACTACTATGTGGAAGGGCTCAGAGCGGGAGCCGATGATTTCATCTCGAAACCGTTTGAGCGCATTCGATTGCTTGCCCGCGTTGCCGCTGTGGTGCGACTCAATCGCTACCGTCGCCTGCTGGAGGAACGTGCCAGGTTTGAGCGGCTGATTGAGCTGTCCCCCGATGGGATCATGCTGGTTGGCCCTCACGGCGCTTTGCAGATGGCCAATGCGGCGGCCCTGAAAATGCTGCGGCTGTCCCCGGGACAGGCGGATATTCTGGTGGGGAGGAACCTTGGCGATTTTGTCCTGGGGACGCAGCTTGATGACCTCATGAGCTTTCTTGGCAGAGCGGTTGAGGAACCTGAGGCCATCTACCGAAGAGAGGCTGATATGGTTCGGTCGGACGGCACCGGGTTTCCCGCCGAGATTGCCGCCGGCTACTGTGCCTGGCAGGGTCATCCGGCGGTACAGTTGGTCGTGCGCGACATTACCGAACGCAAAGCGGCGGAAGAAGCAATCCGGTGTGCTCACGCTGAATTGACCCAGGCCTGCGATACCTCACTTGAAGGCTGGTCACGGGCTCTTGAACTGAGAGACCACAACACTGTCGGTCATGCCCAACGGGTTGCGGATCTCACCTTCCGTCTTGCCCAGGCGATGGGTATTCCCGAAGAAGAGCTCATACATATCCGGCGAGGTGCTCTGCTGCACGATATCGGCAAGATGGGGATCCCTGACAATATTCTGCAAAAGCCTGGGCCCTTGACCGAGGAAGAATGGGATGTCATGCGCCGGCATCCTGCCTATGCCTTTGAGATGCTTTCGCCCATTGCCTACCTTCGCCCGGCCCTGGCTATTCCCTGTTATCACCACGAACGATGGGATGGAGGGGGGTATCCACATGGGCTGAAGGGCCGAGAAATCCCGCTGGCAGCAAGAATCTTTGCGGTTGTGGACGTCTGGGATGCCCTGTGTTCCAGTCGTCCTTACAGCAAAGGCTGGTCCACCGAGGATGTTCGCAAATACCTCCGGGCGCTCTCCGGGACTCACCTTGATCCTGAGGTGGTGAGGGAGTTCCTGAGATTGGAAACGACTCTCACCAATGATACCGGGGCATCTCTCAGCTGCCGTCAGTGAGGGCATCATTTCCCGATGCAGAAGTCAGAAAAGATCCGATCCAGTATCGCATCGTCTTGAACGATTCCCAGGATTTGTTCGAGGGCCTGGCGGGCGGTGTTGAGCTCCAGACTGACCAACTCCCCATAGCTGTCTTTCCGAAGCAGGTCACGAGCGCTGCGAAGGGCCTCCCAAGCACCTTTCAGACATTCTTTGTGGCGCAGATTTGGAATGATCAGCGAACGCCCTCTTGCCAGGGGATTTTGCAGAAAGCAATCGGTCAGAAACCGCCGAAGCCTCTCCACATCATCAGCATTCAATACGGACAGACAAAGCATCGGAGCCTGTCCGCCGAAGCGCTCCCGGACCTCCTCCGGAGATGCTTGGGGCGGAAGGTCGGTCTTGTTCAGGAGTACGACAAAGCGCTTTGACGCGATGCGGGAGAAGACGGTGTCATCTTCCCCACTCAGGGGTTGGCTGGCGTCAAGCAGCCACAGCACGACGTCAGCTTCCTCGACCGACTGGAAAGTCCGCTCGATGCCGAGGCATTCGATGGCATCAGGCTGGTGACGAACACCCGCCGTATCGAGCACTTTCACGAGGATCCCGGAGAGGATGAAACTGTCTTCGACAATATCGCGGGTTGTACCGGGAAAGGGGGTGACAATGGCCCGATCTCTCTTGAGGAGAGCGTTCAGAAGAGAGGATTTGCCGACATTGGGCCGGCCGACAAGGACCATGGCGAATCCCTCCCGCAGGATGCGCCCTTCCTGGTAGTCTTTGAGGGCATCCTGGATGGGGCGAAGCAACCGTTCATCAAGACCTTCCACGGCTGGGGCAGAGGGGAGGCAGGGCTCATCCTCCAGGTCCTCACCGAAATCAATTGAAGCTTCAAGGGTGGCCTGCATCTCCAGAATGGTTTCCCGCCATGCCTGGACTCTCCGTCTGAAATCCCCCCGCAGCATACGATTGGCAGCCAGCAGACTTTGTTCGGAGCGGGAGCGTACCATTTCGACGACGGCCTCTGCTTGTGACAGGTCCAGGCGCCCGTTCAGAAAAGCGCGGCGAGTGAATTCTCCCGGTTCGGCAAGGCGCGCTCCCGCCTCGACAGCCAGCGTCAAGATATGATTCAACACCGCGTAGCCGCTATGACAATTGATTTCGACCACGTCCTCACAAGTGTAGGTATGCGGTGCGGCCATGTAGCTCAGCAGGACTTCATCGACCGTCTGAGCCGACCGGGGATCGCGGATATAGCCATAGTGAAGGCGGTGAGAACCCAGCGGAAACGAGCTATGGGCTGGTCGGAAGAATCTCCGGGCAATCGCCAGGGCTTCAGGACCGCTGATTTTGATGATCCCGATGCCACCCTCCCCAACAGGCGTAGCGATAGCGCAGATGGTATCCTCAGACAGTCTCAGTCCCATCGTGTGAGCGGAACGCGCAGGGTGAAGGGTGTGGTCAATCCTCGGCAGCAACTTTTTCCGGCTTCTTTCCCTTTCTGACCGGATAAATCACCACACGGCGCAGATTACCCTCTCCTTTGCTTTTCGTTCGAACCTCAAGGTCCTCCTTGAGGGCCAGGTGAATGATGCGGCGATCCTGGGCATTCATGGGGCCAGTGGTCAAGGAGCGGTGGGATTTCTTTACCTTGTCGCACAGTTGCTGGGCCAGCTCCGTGAGGCTCGATTCTCGTTTGGAGCGATAATTCTCGGTGTCGACGATCACTGCGACGTTTTCGCCCACTTCCCGATGAAGGATTTTGGTTACGAGATGTTGCAGGGCACCAAGGGTTTTGCCACGTTTGCCGATGAGCAGGCCGGTGCCGTTGCTGATGATATTCAAGTAGACTTGATCCTCCCGCAACTCCGATTCGATTACCGTTGGCAGATCAACATGCTTCAGAATCTCCCCAAGGATCTCCTTGCCACGGTCCGCCGCGCCCTCACTGGACAAAACCTTGGAAGTGACCCGAATCTTGGCCTTTTTTGCACCGACAATCCCGAAGATGCCGGATGATCCCTTGGAGATGATTTCGAATTCAAGCTTTTCTCGAGGTAGATTGAGCTTTTGGCATGCCACGGCAATGGCATCCTCGATGGTTTTTTCTTCAATCTCAAGTACGGACATGCTTTCCTCCGTATGTTCTCTAACTCCGACGTATTGTCGCACCATGAAACGGGAAATTGGTGTCGGGTCCCATCCGGAAAGCTGTCCTTTGTTTATCCTGCGTTTGGTGGAACAGACATCCCAACCACGATAGCAACTGCCGGATGGCATCCCTCTAGGTAGTGCGATTGATCCAATATTGCTGCACGATGGACAAGATATTATTCACCAACCAATATAACACAAGACCTGAGGGAAAGTTGATAAAGAAAACGGTGAAAATCAAGGGCATCAGCAGCATAATCTGCTCCTGCCGGGGATCTCCGCTCGAGGGGGTCATCTTCTGCTGAGCGAACATGGAAACCCCCATGAGGAGTGTCAAGACCGGGATGCCTCCGAGGTACGGGATTGGGATGCCGATTTGAAGACGGTCAGGAGCGGTGAGATCGTTGATCCACCACAGGAACGGCTCGTGCCTCAGTTCAACGGCGGTATTGAGCATATTATAGAGAGCGATGAAGACCGGGATTTGTAGCAGCATGGGAAGGCATCCGCCCATGGGATTTACCTTGTAAGTCTTGTACAATCCCATGAGCTCCTGGTTTAGTTTTTCCCGGTCGTCCTTGTACTTCTCTCGTACCTGGGCAATCTTGGGCTGAATTTTCTTCATCGCCTGCATCGATCTGAAACTTTTCTGGGTGAGGGGCCAGAAGATGATCTTAATCAGAATGGTAAGCAGGATGATGGCCACCCCGTAATTGTGAAGATAATGATAAAACCATTTCATGACGTAGACGGCAGGTTTTGCCAGAAACCAGAACCAGCCGTAGTCCACAGCCTGGACCAGGTGGTGCTCCGCCTGGGCCAGGTGATCCAACTCCTTAGGACCAATGTAGAGCCGAACCTTGAACGTTTTCAGCTGGCCACCTTCAATTTGAAAGGGCTCGGTCAAATAGACCACCTGTAACAACCCCCTGGCGGCATCCAAAACGCGCGGAATCACTTCATATCCCTGTCCCTCAAGAGGAATGACTGCCTGCAGGAAGAAGTTGTCGCCATATCCTACCCAGTCCAGCGGAGGCTTTAGCACCAGCGGTGTTTTCTGCAGCTCACCCAGGTCGAAGCGCTTGAGTGAACCCTTTTCCCCCATTGCGAGCTGCGACACGTTGTACGAGCTTCCATTCTTGGCGTCACCCAGGGGCTGAAAAAAGAAACTGATCCCAATTTGATCGGTCAGGGAGGCTTGAGACAGATTCTTCAGCTGCAGCTCCAGATCAATGACGTAGCTTTCAGGTTTGAAGGTAAAAGCCTTGGTGAGACTGATTTGGTCGGGCACCTCATGGGAGAGAGTGAGCACGGTGGGGGGGGCTGATGGCGCCAGGGTAATTTCTGGAGAAGTGGAGCTAAGAAAGGGGGTAGTCGAGAGCTGCCAGGCCTGATGGCGGAGAAGATCCACCGACAGGGGCAGGTAGCCGCTTTCTTGGGAAGAGATCATCTCCACGGGTGGCGAGTCAGCATCCACCGTCCGTCGGAAGTTCTTCAGATTAAAGGAGTTTATGCGGGCACCGGGCGCCAGGATCTGGGCTCGATAGAGAGGCGACTCCACCGTCCAGGTATTGAAGTGCTGGTCGAGATGCACCGAGGGTTGCTGGGGCGGCAGCTCGGGCGTAACGGGTGAAGGGAGTTCCGGGGAGCGTGGCTTGGGTTGAGTCTCGGCAGATTCGGGGGAGACCACGCCGGATTGTTGTTGTGGGGGCGTTTCTGGTTTCCGTATCAGTCCGAAGAAGTATTCCCAAAAAACCAGGACAACCAGCGAAAGGACAAAAGCGAGCAACGCTCTTTTTTCCATATCTCAACGCACTCCATTTTCTATTTCGATGAGACGTCAGGTCGGGGCTCGACCACAGGATCATAACCACCAGGATGGAATGGATGACAGCGAGCCAGACGCTTAATGCCCATGAAGGTGCCCGCCAAAGCTCCATACATCTTGATCGCGTCATACGTATATTGCGAACAGGTGGGAAAAAATCTACAGGAAGAGATTTTGAGTGGTGAGAGCAACACCTGGTAAACGCGGATAAGCGAAAGGAGCAATCCCCTGATCATGCGGCCCGACCGTCCCGCTCCGCAAGAACCACGAGCAACTCGCTTTTCATATCGCTTGACGAAAGCCTTTCCGCACCAAGTCGCGCAATGACAATCAAATCCCTGCCTGGCAGCGGCAGCAGGTGCTTGTTGAGGCGAAACCATTCCCTGAGCCGCCGCTTGATATGGTTGCGCTTCACTGCCTGCCAGAAGCGCTTCTGCACCACCAGTCCCAAACGATGGTATGGAAGACCATTCTCGGCATAACTGAGCCCGAAATGGAACGTTCTTAGACGTTTGCCAATCTTCTTAACTCGCAAGAAATCCGACGATGACCGTAATCTCTCGTGAGGTCTAAACCGACTGTGCCCCGTCAAGGGTGCTCTCTCCGTGTGCTGAGAATGCGGCCAAGCTGGCCGCGAAAAAAACAGCCTGTTCACTACACACTGAGACGTTTGCGCCCTCGAGCCCGCCGTCTCCGGATGACCGCCCTTCCCGACTTGGTGGACATCCGTTCCAGAAACCCGTGAGTCCTGTTCCTCTTAATATTACTGGGTTGAAATGTCATCTTCATGGAATCTCGCAATCGCTCCTGTTTTGCCAAAGACCTCCTGCCAATTAGCTGGAGGCGGGGAAGTCAGAGTAACATCCTCGCTGCGCATTCAGCAAAATTGCTCCATGCTGCGAAATTGTATTCTATAATCGGTTGCAGCTTTTCTTGTCAAGGTTCAAAGAAGGCGGGAGGGGAGTTATTTTCAGAAGACCGTTTTCAGTCTGGAGGCACTCAGCGTCAGAGAGTTTCGGGTAACCCGTAATTCCTAATTGAAGATAGTGTCTTTGCGTGCTATGAATTGCTTTCTTTTGAATCCTGTACCGAAAGGAGACATGTGACGGATGTTTTTGGATCGCATTCTGGGCTGGTTTTCCAATGATTTGGCGATTGACCTTGGAACCGCGAACACGCTGGTCTACGTGAGAGATAAGGGCATTGTTCTTTGCGAACCTTCGGTCGTGGCGGTGCGCAAGGATGAACGGGGTGCTAACCGGGTCCTGGCTGTTGGCAAGGATGCCAAGCTCATGCTGGGCAAGACTCCTGGTAACATTGTCGCTATTCGCCCCATGAAAGATGGAGTGATTGCGGATTTTGAGGTCGCCGAGGCCATGATTCGCTATTTCATCCGCAAGGTTCACAACCGGCGTAATCTGGTCAGGCCAAGAATCATCGTGTGTATTCCTTCCGGGGTGACTCAGGTGGAACGGCGGGCGGTGAGGGAATCTGCTGAATCAGCAGGCGCAAGAGAGGTTTATCTCATTGAGGAGCCAATGGCTGCAGCCATCGGAGCTGGCTTGCCGATCACCGAGCCGGTCTGCAACATGGTGGTGGATATTGGAGGGGGAACCACGGAAGTGGCGGTTATTTCCCTTGCCGGCATTGTCTTCAGTCGCTCTGTGAGGGTTGGTGGGGACAAGATGGATACCGCCGTGCTTCAGCACATCAAGCGGCAGTATAATCTTTTAATTGGTGAGCGCACTGCGGAACACATCAAGACCACCATCGGTAATGCGTATCCCGTGGGTGACCGGGAGACTATGCTGATCAAAGGCCGCGATTTGGTGAGTGGCATCCCCAAAACCGTAGACATCAATTCAGATGAAATCAGGGAATCTATTCAGGAACAAGTAGATTCTATTGTCGAGACAATTAAGGTGGCGCTGGAGCAGACCCCTCCTGAGCTGGCCGCTGATATCGTGGACCGGGGCATCGTCTTGACCGGCGGCGGGGCGCTTTTGAAAGGACTCGACCATCTGCTGCGGCTGGAGACGGGATTGCCCATAACCCTGGTCGAAGATCCTCTTACCACCGTGGTTTTGGGGTCTGGGAAGGCGCTTGAAGAGATAGGAATTCTCAAACAGGTGCTGACCTAGAAAAATAGCAGCCCTTGATCAGCGCCCAGGAACTGTTGTCCACCCTTTCCAGGGTGAGGTTTTCGCACTCCATGGTGCTTTTGGAATGTAACTACCCTCGATGTCACCAGCATTCCTGGATGAAGCGCCGGCGTTTCGTTGCCATGCAGCTGCGATTCCTCCTGCCCGTGGCTGATGGTGGTGTGCGTGTGTACACGAATTGAGGCTTTCCAGTCATGGCGGATTGGTTGCGCCGTCTGCGCAGCGCCCTGTTGATTTTCACCTTTTTCTGCATCTTTCTTTATGTCCTTTCGCTCAATTTTCGGCCGCCGGAGCGCATGGACCTTCTTCAGAGAATGGTGAGCGAGTCTATCCTGCCGCTATTCAAGTCCCTAAGCAGAATCACGTCGTTTGCGGATGATGTAATCGCTGACTATCTGCTGCTCAGGCAGACCCATCTTGAAAATGAGTCCCTGCGAGAACAGATAACCAGCCTTGAACAGAAATTGATCGACTATCAGGACGCGTATGTTGAAAACTTGCGGCTGCGTCGCCTGCTGGATTTCAAGTCAACCATCCAAACGGAAGCCATTGCTGCTCAGGTAGTGCTCCATGATCTCACCGGATGGTTTCAGACCCTCATGATCGACAAAGGATTCCGAGACGGAATTGCTTCAGATATGGCCGTGGTGAACGATGAGGGGGTCATTGGCCGGATTCTGGACGTTTCCGACCGGTATGCCCGTGTCCTGCTTATCACCGATGCGGGCAGCTCAATTGATGCGGTCATTCAACGGAATCGCGTGAGGGGCATTGTTGGCGGTAAGGATGCGAACACTTGTGTGTTGAAATATGTGCGTGGTAATCTAGATGTTCAGGTTGGGGATCTCGTGGTTTCTTCAGGCAAGGATGGGGTTTTCCCGAAAGGGCTGCGCCTGGGAACCATCCAAGGAGTCTACAGGGACCCCCTCGATTTGTTCCAAAGGATCGATGTTAAGCCGGTGGTACGCCTCAGTGCCCTTGAGGAGGTGCTGATCATCAAGAGAGACGTAAAGTTCTCCGACAAAGTCGCTGGAAACTGATTGATTCAGATGTCTGGAGCGAGCAAGGCCTTTGGCACACATTAAGAGCGTTCCACCTTGGGGGTATGTTTTAAAGGTTACCCTTTACATGCTGTGCCTCCTTTTCCTGCAATCAGCCTGGGTTTCGCGCTTCTCCCACCCGGCATTGCGGATCGACCTTTTGCTTCCCGTGATGTTCGGGACGGCGATGGAGTGGCCACCGATACTGACCCTTGCCTGGGCGTCGGGTTGGGGTTTCGCTCTCGATACTCTTTCCGGAAAGTTCTGGGGATTCCACGTGGGTTCGTATGTGGTGGCGGTGTGCCTGGTGAACATTGCAGCCGAGCGCTTCGAGCTCCACAACCCGCTCTATCAAATGATTTTTGTCGGAGCGTGCGCACTGGGGCAGTCAGTGGCTCTCGGCCTGTTCTTGCTCCTTGAAGCACCATCACAGATCGACGTCTCCTCGACTTACCTGAGCCTGATCATGCGGTCCTTCCTCATGATGCTGGTGACGCCCCTCCTTGCATACCCCGTATGGCATGTCAGGGGAAGGAATCTGTAAGGATCATTTCCTGAGAGCGTGGCTCATTATGAAATTGCCAACATTCACAATATTTAAAAGATACAAAAATGGCGACAACCTGCAGGTACTGAACTGGGAAACGACTGATGTCTCGCTTTTCCAGAAACAATACTATTTCCTGCTGGGCATCATGCTGCTGGTTCTCGTGCTGTACGCTTTCCGCATGTGGTATCTGCAAGTGCTGCAGGGGACGAAATATCGCTATCAGTCAGAGAATAACCGCATTCGCCTGGAGGAGGTGCCCGCTGCACGGGGGATTATTTTTGACCGTAATGGTAATCCCCTGGTCGAAAATCGGCCGGCCTATCACCTTCAGCTCATTCGTGAGGATGTCCAGGATTTGGACCAGACCATCCGTGAAGTGGCACGACTCTGCGAGCGCACTCCAGAAGAACTCTTCGGGGTCCTGGAGAGCAACAAGAGCGTTCCTAAGTTTGTTCCTTTGCGCCTGGTAAGCGACATTGATCGCGAATCCCTGGCGCGTGTCGAGGCGCAGCGCATACGCTTGCCCGGGGTTTTTGTGCAACTGGAACCCAAGCGTGAGTACCGGTGGCCTGGAACGGCCCCTCATCTAATCGGCTATCTCAGTGAGATTACCGAAAACGAGCTCAAGGGCGAGCAGTATCAAGGCTATTTCCCTGCGGAAGACGTGGGGAGGATGGGGGTAGAAAGCGGTTTCGAGAAGTACCTCCATGGCAGAAGAGGAGGGCGGCAGGTGGAAGTGGATGCCATTGGCCGCCGTATCCGTCTTCTGGATGAGGTACTTCCCGTGTCCGGCAAGAACGTCTGGTTGACCATTGACATCCAGCTCCAGAAAGTGGCGGAATCTTGCCTTGAAGGTCGGGTGGGTGCCATTGTCGCCTTGGATCCCAATAGTGGAGCGGTTCTGGCCATGGCGAGCAGTCCTGGTTTCGATCAGGAGAGATTCATTCGAGGCATGAAAAAGGAAGAATGGCAAGCCTTGACCCGGGATCGCAGCCATCCGCTGCTCAACCGCGCCATTAGCGGCACCTATCCTCCGGGTTCCACCTACAAGCCCATGGTAGCCCTGGCTGCCCTGAAAGAAGGTGCGGTAACCCCCGATACGGCTTTCTTCTGTCCGGGCTATCTCGAATTTGCCGATCGCAGGTATCGCTGCTGGCGTGATCATGGGCATGGTTCGGTCGGGATGATCGCTGCGCTCACCCAATCTTGTGACGTCTATTTTTATCAATGTGGTTTGCGACTGGGGGTCGATCGCCTTGCCCACTGGGTCAAAGCCTTCGGTCTGGGTGAAAAGACCGGGGTCGGCATGCCTGGCGAAAGCGCCGGTTTGGTACCCACCTCCTGGTGGAAGAAGCAGGCCGTGGGGGTCCCCTGGCAAAAGGGGGAGACTCTCTCCATTGCCATCGGTCAGGGGTTTGATTCGGCGACCCCGCTGCAGATGACCCTGGCCTATGCTGCAATTGCCAACAATGGCAAAGTCTGGCAGCCCTATGTGGTGCGCCGCATTGAAGGGCACGGTCCGGATGAGGTGGCCGAGATCAAGGGCAAGTTGAAAGAAAGAATTGCCATTGACCAGCGTCACTTTGACGTAGTGAAAAAGGGGTTGTTGGGGGTTGTCGAAAGCGAGCAGGGAACCGCCCACCGCATCAAGGACAAGACCATCGCCATTGCCGGCAAGACCGGTACTGCCCAAGTGGTGCAAATGGCCGAGGGCGGGAATCGAAAATTAGCCGGCAAAGTTGCCAAAGATAAGCGTGATCACGCCTGGTTTGTTGGCTATGCACCCGCCAACAACCCGCAGATTGTCGTCACGGCCTTGGTGGAGCACGGTGAACACGGTTCCTCAACCGCCGCTCCTCTGGTGAAACAGGTTATCATGGCCTATCTCAACAGTCTTCCTCCCGCGCCGGGTTCTTAACCCTATGGCCGGGACTAGGTCTGATCTTTCAGAGGAAAAATGTCGATGATGGATAGACGGTTGATCGAAAACTTTGATTGGTCAATCGTTTGGGTCCTGCTCGGGATTGTCTGTATTGGCCTGTTGAGCATCTACAGTGCGCTTTTCAATCAGATCCAGGCTCATCCTACTCACAACCTCTTTGTCAAACAGCTGATGTGGCTTGCAGTAGGCCTGACGCTCATGTTCTGCTGTCTTCTTGTGGACTATCAGCAACTCAAAAGGGTCAGTCTGTGGCTCTACCTGGCGTCTTTCTTGTTGCTGGTTGCAGTCCTGGTCGTCGGCAAGGATGTCAATGGTTCGAAGCGTTGGCTGGAGTTGGGAGGCTTTCAATTTCAGCCTTCCGAGTTCATGAAGATTGCAATTGTGATTTATCTCGCAAGCTATTTCTCTTCCCAAGAGACCTCCCCCTATCCTGACTTAAAGAAGCTGTTGCCCCCACTGCTTCTCATCCTGGTGCCGGTGCTTTTGATTCTGGCCCAACCGGACCTGGGCACGGCGATCACGATTCTGGCCATTTGTGCAACCATGATTTTTTTCGTGGGCATCCGGTGGAAGTATCTCGTCACAAGTGTGTTGTTGATTGCGCCATTAATGTATCCTGTCTGGGAGCATGTCCTGAAGCCTTATCAGAAAAGGCGCATTCTGATCCTCCTGCGGCCAGACCTGGATCCCTTGGGGGCCGGCTATCACATCCGGCAATCAAAGATTGCCATCGGCTCCGGTATGTTGTGGGGAAAGGGGTTTCTCAATGGGACTCAGAACAAGCTTCGCTTTTTGCCGGAGAAACACACAGACTTCATTTTCTCGGTTTGGGCGGAAGAGTGGGGCTTTGTGGGATGTTTTATCCTCTTAACGCTTTTTGCCCTCCTGGTGGTACTCTGCTTGAGGGTAGCCCGTCGCTCCAAGGACCGGTATGGCTCGATGCTGGTGGTGGGGATGACCGCCCTGGTTCTATGGCAGGTACTGATTAACATCGGCATGGTTATCGGCTTATTGCCGGTTGTGGGGATTACACTTCCCTTTGTCAGCTACGGCGGTTCTTCTCTCATCGCCCTGTGTCTCGCTGTCGGCCTCATCGAAAACGTCAGCATGCGCCGCTACATTTTTCAATTTCGCTGACACCCTCGCTTCAGGCCGCGAGCTAATTGTGATTTTTATTACTTTTCGCTTGCCAAGGCTCTGGACTTGTGCTAACAAGCACCTCCGGCCAAACTACCGTAGATTTGCCGTGGCTGAGCACGGTATCTTCGCAAAGCGAGCGTGCTGGTGCTCACCGGAGCGGTGGCAGATCGTGAAGGTTTTGCACAAAGTCCAATCGCCGAAGGCAGCAACAGAGGAAGGGTAAACATGATCAGCATCAATGTGACGTTTTTCATCCAAATGGTTAACGTGCTCATCCTGGTTTTTCTAATGAATCTTTTCCTTTACCGACCTATTCGGCGCTTCGTTGCCCAGCGAAATCAGTTTGTGGCTGAGCAACGGGAGGCGATCGAGGGGGCGGAGGCAGAAACCGCTGGGGCCATCCGGGAATTCGACGCCAGGATTGTTGAAGCACGCAAAAAGGGGCGGGAGAAGATTCAGGAAATCAAGACGGCAGCCTACGAACAGGAAAAGGGGATGCTGCAGGCTGCCTTGGATCAGGCCGGCAAGCAGGTGCAGGCCACGCGCATGACGATTCAGGATGACGTCCGAAAGGCGGGTGAGCAGCTGAAGTCCCAAGTAGAGGCGTTTTCGGTGGAGCTTGCGCAGAAAATATTGGGCAGGAATCTCTAGATGGTCGAGCGTGAGAGGGGGTATGAGATGAGGGAGAAGGGTGCGGTACCCCTCCTATGTGCAGCATCGCTCCTTGCAATGCAGGGAATCTGCTGGGCTTCAGGTGGGGGAGAGGGTGGAGGTCATCTTAACTGGACGGACTTTGCGTATCGGCTTGTTGCCTTTGTTGTACTTGTGGCGATTCTGACGAAGCTTCTCAAGAAGCCGATCTGCGACTTTTTCCGCTCAAGGCGCGAAGAAATCCAGCAGTTACTGGCTGAATTGGAAGCCAAGCGGCTTGAGTCTGAGAAAAGGAGTGCTGAATATAAGGCAAAGCTCGCTGCCCTCGAGGATGAGACCAGGAAAATCGTGGCAGAGCTCGTTGCTGAAGGGGAAGCTGAGAGGCAGAAAATCATCGATACTGCCAACAAACAGGCCGAATACATCAAGCAACAGGCACAGCTGTCCATTCAGCAGGAAATCAAGGCTGCAAAAGAGAGTCTCCAGGAAGAAGTCGGTGAGCTCACCGTGGCCGCTGCGGAGAAGCTGTTGCGCAAGCATCTTAAACCTGCGGATCAAGATCGCCTGGTTCGGGATTTCATGACAAGGGTGGTGGAGGCGAAGTAGTGAAGAATCTGATTATAGCCAAACGTTATGCCAAGGCACTGTTCAATCTGGCCCAGGAGGATGGCAAGATCGAACAGTATGGACAGGAGCTGGCTGGTTTTGTGCGGCTCTTAGGGGAGCTTCCGGATTTGGCAAACGCCATGCAAAACCCCTTGTACACGGAAGCAGCCCGAAAGGCGGTGTTTCACTCCATTGTGGGAAAGGTTGGACTGTCGCCGATTCTCACGAGTTTCATCAATCTTCTCATCGAAAAGAAGCGAGTCCAGAACCTCGCGGAAATTGCGGAATTCTATAGCAGACTGATCGATGCGCACGCCAATATCGCAAGGGCTCAGATCAGGGCGGCAGCAGAGCTGAACGATGAAGTTGTGCAGGACATTGCCAAGACTCTGGAAAAGATGACGGGCAAACAGGTAGTGGTCGAGTTTCAGCAGGACAGCAGCTTGATTGGAGGCATTGTCGCGAAGATTGGCGACGTCGTTTTTGATGGGAGCGTTAGGCGACAGTTACTTACTTTTAAGGAAACCATGAAGAGGGGTGCATTAGGTTAATGGAAATCAGAGCCGAAGAAATCAGCCAAATTATCCGAGAGCAAATCAAGGATTACGAGAAGCAGGTCGAACTCAGCGAAACAGGCCGTGTGCTCTCCGTTGGTGACGGTATCGCCCGCGTCTATGGCGTCGAGAAGTGCATGTCCATGGAATTGCTTGAGTTCCCTACGGAACATGGATCAGTTTTTGGCTTGGCCCTCAACCTCGAAGAAGACAATGTGGGCGTCGCCATCATGGGTGAGGACTTCCACATCAAGGAAGGGGGAGAGGTCAAACGCACCGG
>CAZDKX010000065.1:0-18674 GCA_964505935.1 uncultured Syntrophobacteraceae bacterium | reverse complement strand
ATGGACAGCCGAACTCGTTGACACGGCAGACATTGCAGGGAACTATAATTCAATAACCGTAGACCAGCAGTTTAATATATATATAAGTTATTCAGCCATGAAAAGACTGAAATTGGCAAAGAACATAGACGGTCTATGGAGTTTTGAACTAGTTGATCAAGCTGGTACGGTAACATATACTTCTCTTTCCTTAGATACAGACGGGATGCCTCATATTGCATATTATGATAAGGACTGTGGCGTCAAATATGCTCATAACATTAGAGCTGTTTAACCAATATCAGAGCGTCTGTGCAGCCGATTTCCGCACTTGTGGTGGAGATGGTCCACATCGCCTGTGACCGTCATCAAGCATGAGGAGGATCAGGTTGGTGTTTGAGGACCGGCTGATCGGGATTTGAGAAGGGGACGCGCCAAAGCGAGCGGCCGGAGACAGCGCATTGCCTTGATATGGTGAAGGAGATGACACCTATTTCATATTCTTGCGGCCAGTAGCTTTGAGATATTGACAACCGGAGTGTTCATCACTAGGTTAGCCTGGCACTCTAAAAGGAAGAGTGCCAATTTGCCACGGGAGATTGGGTATTGGTGATTGATCTGTCCAAGCGAGACCAGCAAGTCCTCGAAGCGGTTGTCAACGATTACATCCAAAGCGGAGAGCCGGTGGGGTCCCGCGCAATCTCCAAGCGTTATGGCTTGAAAGTCAGCTCGGCAACCATTCGCAATGTCATGGCTGACCTCGAAGACCTGGGGCTGCTCTTTCAGCCGCATACTTCGGCCGGGCGGGTCCCCACCGACCGGGGCCTGCGCTTTTACCTCGACGGCATCATGAAGTTCAAGCAGCTTCAGGAGGAAGAACGCGCGCTCATTCGGCGGGCTTTCAGCAAATTTCAAGGAGACATCGCCGAATTACTGCGCCAGACTTCCCGCGTCCTCTCCCGCTTTTGCGGACAGGCTGGCGTGGTGCTTTGGCCCAAACTGCACACGACCCGGCTGAAACATATAGAGTTTATTCGCTTGAGATCCAATCAGGTGGCGGTCATCCTGATCTCAAAAGCGGGGATGGCCCATCACAGTTTCCTGGATCTGGATGAGGACATCCGGCAGGAGGAATTGGATCGTTACGGCCGTTACATAAATGAGCTGCTCGAGGATGTTCCCCTGGGCGACATCAAACAGCGGATCCTGGAAGAGATGCGGAATGAGAAGATCCTTTTTGATCAGCTTTACTCGCGGGCGTTGGCGATAACCGAGCGGGCCTTTCAAACGACCTTCGAAGATGCCGATGTCTACATTGAGGGACAGACCAATCTCTTCAATAACCCCGAATTTGCCGATGTCGAGCGGTTGAGGCGGATCCTGGAGGCTTTTGAAGAGAAGTCGAGAATCATCCGTTTGCTCGATATGACCTTCAAGACCACCATGGGGGTGAGCATCGTCCTGGGACCCGAAAGTGAGTTGAAGGAGCTTCGAGAGATCAGTCTGATCTCTTCGCCATACCGGCAGGGGGATATTCAGCTGGGGGTCCTCGGGGTGATAGGTCCCATGCGGATGGATTATTCACGGATCATTCCCGTCGTGGAATTTACCGCCTGTCTCCTGAGCCAGCTGCTGGAGGAACCTGAAGGAGCCTAGGGGATGGGCTGAGCGTTTAGTTGGCGAGAGGAGGCAGGTATCGATGACGGCAAAGTACCATCAGGATGAGAGCACGAAAGCGGGGCAGAAAGTTGTGGCTGCTGAAGATGAGGAACTTCCTGTTCCCAGCGAATCCATGACCATTAATGACGAGGGACCCCTGGCTAAGTACGAAGAGGAGGTAAAGCAGCTCCAAGACCGGATTCTGCGCCAGGCGGCCGAGATGGAGAATACCCGGAAGCGGCTGGAGCGGGAAAAGATGGATGGCATCACCTTTGCCAACGAGTCTCTGATCCGGGAGCTGCTGCCGGTTATCGACAATCTGGAGCGGGCCCTGCAACACGGCGAACAGGATGCCAACTGCAGGAGTCTGCTTGATGGCGTGGGCATGACGCTGAAGAGCTTTGCCGATGTGCTGGGCAAATTTGGCTGTACCTCCTTTGAATCGGTAGGGAAGGTCTTCGATCCCAATTACCACGAAGCCGTAATGCAACAGGAGTCCTCGGAATACCCTGAAAAAACGGTTTTGCAGGAATTGCAGAAGGGTTACACCCTGCGTGAGCGCCTTATTCGCCCGGCCTTGGTGATTGTCTCCAAAGCGCCGTCTAAGCCTTCTTCAGCAGGTGAGTAATATTGCTATCCAGTTGGCGTCAGAGTAGCAGGATCGGTTTGATTCAACATCAGATTTGCAGATATTCATGAATAAGGAGGCAAACCCCATGAGTAAAGTAATCGGCATTGACCTTGGAACCACCAACTCGGTGGTGGCCATCATGGAAGGAAAGGAAGCAAAAGTGCTTCCCAACGCCGAAGGCGGTCGCACGACGCCTTCGATGGTGGCTTTTACGGACAGCGGCGAACGGCTGGTCGGTCAGGTGGCCAAACGTCAGGCCATAACCAATCCCGAGAATACCATCTTTGCCGTCAAGCGGCTGATGGGTCGTAAATATGACACCCGGGAAGTGCAACAGGATGTCAAGATATTGCCGTACAAGATCGTGAAGGCCCCCAATATGGATGCCCATTTGCAGATTCGAGGCCGCGATTACAGCCCCACTGAGATATCCGCCTTCGTTCTTATGAAGATGAAACAGACTGCGGAAGATTACCTGGGCGAAAAGGTTACGGAAGCGGTTATCACTGTTCCTGCGTATTTCAATGACAGCCAGCGGCAGGCTACCAAGGATGCCGGAAAGATCGCCGGGCTGGAGGTGTTGCGCATCATCAATGAGCCCACCGCCGCCTCGCTTGCTTATGGTCTCGACAAAAAGAAGGATGAGAAGATCGCCGTTTTCGATTTGGGCGGCGGCACTTACGACATCTCGATCCTCGAAATTGGGGATGGCGTCTTTGAGGTCAAATCAACCAATGGCGATACCCATCTGGGAGGAGAAGACTTTGACCAGCGGGTGATTGATTGGCTGGCAGGCGAGTTCAAGAAGGATTACGGGATTGATCTGCGCACTGACAAGATGGCGTTGCAGCGTCTCAAGGAGGCGGCCGAAAAGGCCAAGATCGAGCTCTCGACAACCATGGAAACGGAAATCAACCTTCCCTTCATCACCGCCGATGCTTCGGGCCCGAAGCACATGAACATCAAACTAACGCGGGCCAAGCTGGAATCCCTGGTGGAAGAGCTCATCGACCGCCTGGGCCCCCCCATGGAGCAGGCCCTGCGCGATGCCGGCCTGAGTCGAGGCGCCATTGACGAAGTCATTCTGGTGGGTGGGATGACCCGGATGCCCCGAGTGCAGCAGAAGGTACAGGAATTTTTTGGTAAAGAGCCCCACAGGGGGGTCAACCCCGACGAGGTGGTGGCGGTTGGTGCCGCCATTCAGGCCGGGGTCCTCAAGGGTGAGGTCAAAGATGTCCTGCTCCTCGACGTAACGCCTCTCTCACTGGGGATCGAGACCCTTGGCGGCGTGATGACCCGCCTCATTGAGCGCAACACCACCATCCCAACGCGCAAGAGTCAGATTTTTTCGACCGCAACGGACAACCAGACAGCCGTTTCCATCCACGTCCTGCAGGGAGAGCGGGAAATGGCCATGGACAATAAGACCCTTGGGCGTTTCGAGCTGGTGGGGATTCCTTCGGCACCGCGAGGTATTCCCCAGATCGAGGTAACCTTCGACATTGATGCCAACGGGATTGTCCACGTTTCCGCCAAAGACCTGGCCACTCAGAAAGAACAGTCCATTCAGATCACGGCCTCGAGTGGTCTTTCGGAAGAGGAAATCAAAAGGTTTGTTAAAGAAGGCGAAATGCATGCCGAGGAGGACAAGAAGAAGCGTGAGCTGGTAGAGACCAAGAATCATGCTGACGCGCTCATTTACAGCACGGAAAAAACCCTGCGCGAAATGGCAGAAAAAGTAGACGCGAAAATGCGGCAGGATATTGAGGCCCAGGTGCAGAATCTGAAACAAGCCATGGAAGGCTCGGATCGAGATGCGATTCAGCGCGAAATGGATCAGCTCACCACGGTTTCCCACAAACTGGCGGAGGAAGCCTACAAGAAGGCTGCTGAACAGCAGGCTGCAGGAGCTGGGCCGGGAGCTGGCCCCCAGGAGACGGGGGATGCGGCGAAAAAGCCCGATGACGATGTGGTCGATGCCGATTTTCATGAGGTGAAAGACAAATAGGGCACAGAGCCAGGTAATTGTTTTTCTTTTTCTGGTGCGGCCCCCATTCTTTTGAGGCTGCTCCAGCTGGTTGAATCTTAAGGGCACACCGAATTTTGTTGTGCCCTTAATGCTGTTCTGAGTTATAGAATGGTATCTTTATATTTGATGTTCGAAATGGCAACTATTCCAGGTTAGGATAAATAGCTGCATTAAGGTTCTCGGAAACGATAGAATTCAATCTTTCCATAGATTATCGCTGAGAGGCTTGATTATGGATAAGCTAAAATGGTGGGCTTGTGCTTTCGTCGCCCTGGGATTCCTTGCGAGCTGTGCTGTGCGTCCGCAGCAACCTGCGGAAACAATGCCCGCAAGCAAGCTGTCAGCGGGGACGCCGGTCGAAGCCGAAGCTTTATGGCAGCAGGCGGAAAAGGCCCGTAAAGCAGGCAATTTCACAGCCGCCATTGCTTCCTGGGAACGCATCATCCAGGCTTATCCGAACTATGCCATCGCTGCCAAATCCTATCACGCCATTGGCAATGTCTACCTGGGTCAGAAGCAGCCGGAACGAGCGCTACAGTTCTACGACTATCTCATCTACGCCTACCATGGATGGGATGGCCTTCCCCAGGCGAGACTGGACCGCCTGCGAGCCCTGTCCCAAACGGGCAGGAAGAAAGAGGTCCATAAAGAAGCCATGCCGCTGTGGGACGCCGCCAATGGAAATCCCGAGATCCAGGTGGGGCTCAGCACGCTCATGGCGGAAATCTATGGGGGTGACGGGGATATTATTACCGGCTTTGAGTGGCTCACTGCCGGGTTTGGCGCCGCGCGATCCCCCGAAGAGAAGAAAGGGCTCACCCAGGCCACGATGAGCCTCCTCAACAGGGCGGACGCCGGCACCATTCAGCGACTTTTCAAGAAAAATCCGCCTGAATTCATGAGAGCTTTCCTGTACTATCGCCTGTCTCAGCTCGATCAGCCCAAAGGCCAGGCGGATGCTGCCAGGCAGAGCCTAACCGAGCTCTTGAGTCGCAATCCCACCCACCCTCTCGCTACTGAAACCCGCGGCGGCACGAAGTCCATTGCCTCCCCCGTTCCAGCTCCGAAGGAAGCGGCCACTCCGGTGAATGCGGATCGCGTTGGCGTTCTGGTACCGCTCAATGGGCCCTATGCCAAATATGGCGACATGGTTTTGAAGGGGCTCAACCTGGCTTCTGAAGAATGGAATGAGACCCATCCCAGCCAGCGAATCACTCTGATCATCAAAGAAGCCCAGACCGATCCAGGACTGGCGGCTAAATCCCTCGAAAAACTGGCCAGGGAAGACGGAGTTCTGGCCGTCATCGGGCCCCTTGGGGCCCAGGCGGCCAGGGCCGCTGCCCCAGCGGCAAATAGTATGGGCATGCCGCTGCTTGCGTTGACTCAACCCGACGAACAGATCGCTAGTGGGCACTTCATGGTCCACGTCTTCATTGACAATCAAGCTCTGGTGCAGACACTCGTTCGCTATAGCAAAGACCGGGCCGGTTTCGCCCGCTTTGCGGTGCTGCATCCCGACGATCGCTATGGGCAGAATCTCTCCCGAATCTTTGCTGAAGTGGTAAAAGAAGCCGGAGGCACGGTACTGGCGAGCGTTCCCTACAAAGACAAGAGCACCGATTTCAGAGGCACCATCGACAAGCTGCTCGCTATTGCCAAGAAGAACAGCCCCCCATCAGGGATTGAAACCACTCCCTTTGATGCCTTGTTCATCCCGGACCAGGTGCAGACTGTCGCCCTCATTGCCCCGCAGCTGCCTTACAATAATGTGGTGGGCGTCACGCTGCTGGGGACCAACCTCTGGGGTGAAGCTCCATTGGTACAGGCTGGTGGCGTGTACGTGGAGAGGGCCATCTTTGCCACACCGTATATGGTGGACAGTCAAAAGCCGAGCGCCAGGGCCTTCCAGGAGAAGTTCGAAGCGAAGTACAATGCCTCCCCTTCTTACCTGGAGGCGCAGGCCTATGACGCCCTCCGGTTGTTCCTCGAAGCCCGCGACGGGTTCGGCCGTGAGGTCAGAGATCGTACTCAACTGCTCAACAACCTTCTGCAGATCCGCGATTTCGAGGGTGTCGCCGGGACTTATTCATTCAATCCTCAAGGCCAGTTGGATCGTGAATATATGCTGTTTCAGGTTGTGAACGGTCAGCTGACACCAGTCAATCCATGAGGTCAGGGACCCTGGGAGCTGACCAGAAATCCCCTGAGATGACTGCGGGTGCCTCATTATCGGTTTAAGACCAATTCGTCCGCACTGTTGAACGCTTTTTGCGTTGGTGTCAAGAACTCGCAAGTCACGTCTTGACAAAAGGAGCGCTCACCTTATAATGATACCGATTTTGAATGAGTGTCAGGGTGGTATGATGATATAATGAAAGATGCCAGTCGGAGGGTTTTGCAATGCCAATCTACGAATATGAATGTACCAAGTGTGGAAAGATGACCGAGGCCATACAGCGATTTTCCGATCCGCCCCTCACCGAGTGTTCGCAATGCCATGGAGAACTGCATAAGCTCATTTCGATGAGTACTTTCCACCTCAAGGGTTCCGGCTGGTACGTGACAGACTATGCAGGAAAGAACCAGAGCACCTCATCCACGAAGAATGCGGAAGGCACAAAGGCCGAAAGCAGCGAGAAGAAGACGGAGAGTTCCAGTAGCGAGTAATTGCCGGGCAGTGAATGATTCAGGGTGTTCCGCCGGCCGGCGGCAAATGGTGGTTGGTGGGGAGCACTGCTGGCATACCAACATAGCTTGTGAATAATCCTCTGTACAGAGGCTGGAGTTCAGGGAAGCGGGCACTGACGGCCCGCTTTTTCTTTTTCCGGATGATCACTTCCAAGGCAAATGAGCGATGGGTGCGGGGAACAAAGATATGCGCAGAGGATTGCTGATGGTTTTCACGGGAGAGGGCAAGGGTAAGACCACCGCTGCCCTGGGGATGGCCCTTCGTGCCGCCGGCCACGGGTTGCGCGTGCTCATCCTGCAGTTCATCAAAGGCTCCTGGTCATATGGGGAACTGGAAGCCTTGAAGCGCCTCGAGGAGATAACGATCATCCCGCTGGGGTCCGGTTTCACGTGGCAGAAAGAGAACCTTGAAGAAGATGCCAGACTGGCCAGAGAAGGCTGGGAGCGTGCGGTTAAGGCAATGGCGGACCCGCTCTGGGATATCATCATTCTTGATGAGCTGAACTACGTGCTTTCCTACGGACTGCTGCCCCTCGAAATAATTCTCCCGGCGGTCAGCAAACGACGCAAGGAACTGAATATTGTCATCACGGGACGAGGGGCTCCCGAGGAGTTGGTGCATGCTGCGGATCTGGTAACCGAGATGCGGATGATCAAGCATCCCTATCGTGAACAGGGCATCAAGGCCCAGGCCGGGATTGAATACTGAGAAGGGTCGGCGGGAGGGCAGGTAGCCCACCCGCTTCGGTCAATCTGCTTTCGCCCCATCCAGCAAGGCTTTGATTCGTCTTTCCTCGGCGCGCGACTCGCGGAGTTTTCGTTCCAACTCGACTCGCTGCGGCGCGCCGGGGACCAAATTCTTGAGCTCTTTTTCCAGGTTTTCACCTTCTTTCATCACCCGGTAGAGCTCCCTTGCCAGCATCCTAACACTCATTGAGCACCCAATCGACGGCATTGCTCGGGTTGATCCGCGGGGCGGCAAATACTCTTCACTACTTCCGGAGATACTGCTCATAGGCCAGAATAAACTTATCTCTGGCTCCGGAAGGCACGTTCAAATTCACCCCGCTGTCAGGGGGCAATTGGCCCAAACGCAGGGAAGGGTTCAAGTCCTGTAGTTGACTGACGGGAACTTCGAGCCATCTGGCCACCTGTTCCAGCCTCAGTGGTGAACGGATGGCAATGGATTCGAAGTGGTTGACAGGATAATGACGGGAGTACTCAAACCCGTGAGCTTCCAGATCGCGCATGATCTGGATAGCAGCCAGGACTTTGGGCACGTATGCCCGGGTGATGCCTGGCAAGACTCTGCGCTTGGAGAGTTCCCAGAAATCGCTCGTTCGGGACCTTCTGACGGCGCTTGTAACGAAAGCATCTCCCGCGTTGTAGGCGGCAAGCGCCAAAGGCCATGATTCGAATTGGTCGTAGCACGAGCGTAAGTATTTGGCGGCGGCTTGAGTGGATTTGATGGGATCTTTGCGTTCATCCACCCAACGGTCTACCCTCAGGCCCATGGTACGGGCTGTCGTCGCCAACAGTTGCCAGTAGCCAACCGCTCCTGCATTGTGGGCATGCCTCTTGAAACAGCTTTCCACGAAAACCACGGAAATCATATCCGCTGGCACGCCGTACAGGTCAAGAATCTCTGTCATAATGGGAACGTATTGGCGCGACCGCACCAGAGCATCTTCAAAAGTCGGTCGCCCTTGTCCCTTGTAGAAGCGGATGTATTGATCAATAGCCGGTTGATTCGGAATATGGAACTGAATCCTGTTACTCCATCGACCAGCAGGGGGATTGTGAATGAGACTTGGCGGGAACAAGGACGTCAATCGTTCGGATTCTCCAGGAAACGGCTGCCCGTGATCAAAAAACGGATGCACCCGATCCTCCACGGAGTCCCCAAAGGGTTCGGTCCTTGCCTGAATTGTTCCTGTTGACAAACCAATCATCAGAAAAACCATTAAGCTGGCCTTCAGCAAACGGCACTGAAGACTTGTTCTTGCGTCCCCCAGCTGGTGCCTCCAGAATCTGGAATCAGGCGCCATACTGGTTCTCCTCATTTTCAAAGGAATCCAATATCGCCCTCGCGGATCAACCGTAAGAGTGTTAGGACGGGACTTTTTAGCAGGGAGGAGCCGCCCTGGCAAACGCGATAAATCAGGTTTTTCGGGGATAATGGGGAAATAGACTGCGAGAGAGCAACCGGGTAGTCCGGGCCGAGAGGCGGCAAAGCGGATTTCGGATCACCCGAGCAGGCTGGATATTGAGCGTTTGCATATTGACGGTCACAGAGGATGCGGGACGCTGTGTTTTTGACAATCCCTGCCATTATCGTCCGATTTCGCCCAATCCTTAGCCTTTTGTTTTCCGGCCTGGGGTTTCGGAGGTCTGACCATCAGACCTCCCCCGCGAGTCGACTTGCGTCACCTCCCCGTCTTGACACCCCGCGTGGAATCCCATATAGAGTAACGCCTAATAATCGTGGACTGTTCTGGCGGTGTCACCTGGGGCACCGCGGTGGGAAACAATCATGGCAGAACGATCACAGCTCAAGGCATTTCGCAATATTGGCATCATCGCTCATATTGATGCCGGCAAGACCACCGTGACCGAACGTATCCTTTTCTACACCGGCCGCTCCCATCGCCTGGGCGAAGTGCACGACGGCACGGCTGTCATGGACTGGATGGAACAGGAGCAGGAACGAGGCATCACGATCACTTCCGCGGTAACCACCTGCCAATGGCGCGGCCATGAACTGCATCTCATCGACACTCCCGGCCATGTTGACTTCACCATCGAGGTGGAACGCTCCCTGCGGGTGCTCGATGGCGCCATTGCGGTGTTTTGCGCCGTCGGTGGGGTGGAGCCTCAGTCGGAGACGGTTTGGCATCAGGCGGACAAATACCTCGTTCCCAAGATTGCTTTTATCAACAAGATGGACCGCATCGGCGCGGATTTTCAGAATGTACTCCGACAAATAGCCGAGAAGTTCCAGACGGTGCCCCTGCCCCTGCAGCTGCCGCTCGGCCAGGAAGGGGATTATCGCGGTGTCGTGGACCTGTTGCACCTGCGGCAGATCGTCTGGCTGGACGAGACGCTGGGAGCCGAGTTTTCTTACCAGGACATCGATCCCGTCCTCATGCCCGGTGTCCGGGAAGCGCGGGAACAGTTGGTGGCCAGGGTGGCGGAGTGGGATGAAGCGTTGATGGAACGTTATCTGGAAGGCGAGGAGGTCCCCGCGGCCGACCTCATCCCGGTCATTCGCCGGCTTACCCTCGAGCTCAAAGTCGTTCCGATCCTTTGCGGATCAGCCCTGCGCAACAAGGGGATCCAACCCCTGCTGGATGCCATTGTTGATTTCCTGCCTTCTCCCCTGGACATTCCCCCCATCGAGGGGATCAATCCCCAGACGAAGGAGGAGGAGCAGCGCCGCAGCAGCGAGCAAGAGCCGTTCGCAGCCCTGGCTTTCAAGATCTTCATGGACCAGGGACGAAAACTGACCTATGCCAGGATTTACTCGGGGACCTTGAAGGTGGGAGACGAGGTGTTGAACGTATCCAGAGGAAATCTCGAAAAGGTTTCCCGGATTTTTCAGATGCATGCCAACAAGCGGGAGCGGCTGGAGCGGTCGGGGGCGGGGAATATCGTCGCCTTGATGGGACTGAAGGCTGCCTCGACAGGCGATTCCCTGTGCAGCGCCAAGCACCCCATCCTCCTTGAGCCGATCGATACTTATGCACCCGTCATGTCCATCGCGGTGGAAGCCCGCACCCGGGCCGACCAGGAAAAGCTGCTCGATTCATTGGGCAAGCTCTCCGAAGAAGACCCGACCTTTCGTTTCACGGAAAATCCCGATACCGGGCAGACCATCATCAGCGGTATGGGAGAACTGCACCTCGAGATTGTACTTGCTCGTTTGGAGCGGGATTACAGTGTTGGCGTCAATGCGGGAAAACCCCAGGTCGTCTATCGGGAAACCATTGCCCGGGAAGCCTCTGCTCAGGGAGTCTTCGACCGCGAAATCAGCGGTGCCAGGCACCATGCCATGGTCGAGGTGCATCTGAGCCCCCTGCCGCGCAGTGCCGGCAATGCCGTGCTCAACAGAATCCAGGACGCTTCCATTCCGGAGATGTTCTTTGCGGCCCTGGAGGAAGGGATTCGAGACGGTTTGAGCGGCGGGCCGCTCATGGGATATCCCGTGGTCGACGTGGAAACCGTTATTCTAGGAGGTGGTTTCCACGAGTCCTTCTCGAGCGAACTGGCTTTCCGGGTTGCCGCCTCGATGGCGTTCAAGCAGGCCTTCGAACAGGCCTCACCGCTGCTTCTCGAACCCTACATGGCCGTCGAGGTCCTGGTGCCCGATGAGTCTCTGGGAGAAATCCTCGGCGATATCAACTTCCGCAAAGGGCGCGTGGAAAGTATCAACCCACGCAAAGCCATTCAGGTCGTCCGCGGGGTTGTGCCGCTTTCCCGGATGTTCGGATACGCTACCACCCTGAGATCGGCATCACAGGGACGAGCAACCTTCAGCATGCACTTTTCGCACTATGACACGGCTATCGATAGTTGATTCTCCCTCCAGGTTCTTCGGAAGAATATTCCTGTTGCCATATCCACGATCTTGTTTTATGTTTGCCCAGTTCTGGGGTCCATGCAGGCGGCCGACAGTAACATCCGCAGCGTGTCATCAGATTGCTCCGTTCAGGAATTGCTAGAATCGGCACGCTTTTTTGAGCAAAGGGGTTGAGACCTTGACCAAGGCTTTTTCTGAAAGGTAGGTGAAAACTGAATGCCGGAGGCCGAAACCAAAGAAAGTATTGAAAAGAAAATCCGTAAGCTCCGCAAAGACTTTCAAAAGAACGTCCAGCCTGTCCTGCGTCGCCACAATTATTACCTGTCCAAGGGGGAACGCCGTCGCATCAAGAAGAAAAAGGCTATCAAGCGAATTCAACGGCGCGAACGCCGCATGATGCGGTCTGCCTGACCTTGCCTTAAGGGAAGCGGGGACGGGTGGTTTGAGGCAGTCGCCGATGAGGACATCGGCACGTTAAGAGCAACAAGCAATCGTTAGCAGTGACGTTGGTCTGCCTGCCCAATCCTGCTGCTTTCTGCAAGAAAAAGCCCTGAGCAGTGCTGCACTCTCAGGGCTTCATCTTTTCGAGGGCGGTTCCGCTGTTCGCTAGCGCTGCTTCAGAATATTGCGTGCGATCACCAGACGCATGATTTCATTGGTGCCTTCGTAGATCTGCGTGATCTTGGCATCACGCATGTGGCGCTCAGCAGGGTATTCCTTGCAGTAACCATACCCACCAAAGATCTGGACCCCTTCAATACCGGCCATCATGGCGACATCCGACGCCATAAGCTTGGCCATGGCCGCTTCTTTCTCGTAATGCCGCCCATTCTGCTCCAGCCACGCGGCGCGCAGGGTCAACAGTTCAGCCGCATCAAGCTGTGTCGCCATGTCGGCCAGCTTCCACTGAATTGCCTGAAACGAAGCAATCGGCTTGCCGAACTGCTCGCGGGTTTTGCTGTACTCCAGTGCGGCTTCCAGGGCGGCACGCCCGATACCCAGCGCCTGCGAGGCGATGCCGATGCGTCCGCCATCCAGAGTGGTAAGCATCTGTCGAAATCCCTCTCCCGGCTTTCCCAGCAGGTTTTCCCTGGGGACCCGAGCATCCTCGAAAACCAATTCCGCCGTCCCGGAGGCATTGATGCCCAGCTTGTCTTCGACCACTCCCACTTTGAAACCGGGAGTGTTGCCCAGGTCGACGATGAAGGAGCTGATCCCCTTATAGCCTGCGGCCTTGTCCGTAATGGCGGCCAGCACGCAATAGCGGGCCACATTCCCGTTCGTGATAAACCGTTTCACCCCGTTGATGACCCACTCGTTGCCATCGAGTACCGCCGTGGTCCTCATGCCCGCCGGATCAGAACCGGCACCGGCTTCGGTGAGGCCATAGCATCCCAGGACCTCACCGCTGGCAACCGGCCGGAGGTATTTCAGCTTCTGTTCTTCCGTGCCATAGGTGTAGACGGGAAAATTATAGAGGCTGTTGCAAACACTCATGATCACCCCGCAGGAGGCACAGGCCTTGGAAATCTCGATCATCGCCAGGGCATAGCAGAGGTAATCCATCCCGGCCCCCCCGTATTCCTCGGGGATGGTAATCCCCATCAACCCAAGTTCCCCCATTTTGGTACAAATCTCGGCGGGATGGCGGTGCGTTCGATCCAGCTCCGCCGCAATCGGTTTGATTTCCTTCTCGGCGAACTTACGGGACATATCCTGAATCATTCTTTGCTCTTCGCTCAGCTCAAAATTCATGATGGTATTCCTCCTTCGGCCGAAACTGGAAATTAGAAACAGCTGGAAACTAGAGACCCTAGACCGGGCAAGGGGAGCCGGGGAATCAAAACTCCGGCATCCGCAATCCGACATCAGTCGGTGAGGGAGCCTTTGAAGTCGGGCTTGCGCTTCTCCAGGAATGCCGATACCCCTTCTCTCGCATCCTGGCTGGCAAAACAGAGGCCAAACGCTTCCGCTTCGATGGCACAACCGGTTTTGAGATCGACATCCAGACCACGGTTGATCACCTGCTTGAGCGAACGCAGCACTCCCTGGGCCCTTGACGCCAGCAGCCTGGCGGTTTTCATCGTCTCCTCGAAAAGCTGCTCGGCCGGAAACACTTTGGTCACCAGGCCCAATTCCTTCGCCTGCTGGGCATCGATCATTTCACCGGTCATGCAGAGTTCCTTGGCTTTGGCCCGCCCGATCATCCGCGCCAGCCTCTGGGTACCGCCAAAGCCAGGGATCAAGCCCAGATTGACCTCCGGTTGCCCGAACCGCGCCTTCTCGGAGGCATAGATAAAATCGCAGCTCATGGCGATTTCACACCCCCCACCCAGGGCAAAGCCGTTGACGGCGGCGATCACCGGCTTGGGCAAATGTTCCAGCTTGAAGAAGACCTTCTGCCCCAGCTCAGCGAAGTGCCTGCCCTGCAAAGGGGTTAAAGTCTGGAAGCCGGTGATGTCGGCACCTGCGACAAAGGCTTTCTCTCCGGCACCGGTCAGCACCAGCACACGGGCGTCCGCCTCCACCATGGCGCGCTCGACAGCATCGTTCAGTTCTTCCAGGGTCCCGGCGTTCAGAGCATTCAAAGCCTTGGGCCGGTTGAACGTCAACAGTCCGACCCCATCCCGCACCTCATACAAAATGTTTTCATACCCCATGGCCAGCATCCTCCCGATCCCCCTGGTGGGGTTCACCTCGGTTCAGAGCTCTACCTGAGAACCCCGCAGCAGCTTCTTTTCATCCTTGAATCGCAGGGAACAAGAACCAAGAACCGAAAGCCTGGATTTATAAATGAACAGCCGTCCCTTACAGACGTTCCACCGCCATGGCCGATCCCTGGCCACCGCCGATGCAAAGAGTTGCCAACCCTTTTCCGACATCACGCTTTTGCATCTCATAGAGGAGTGTCGTCAAAATCCGCGCGCCGGAGGCGCCAATGGGATGCCCCAGGGCAATGGCCCCTCCATTGACGTTGACCTTCGCGAGATCCCAGCCGAGTTCGCGGTTCACCGCCACCGCCTGGGCGGCAAAGGCTTCATTGGCCTCGATGAGCCCCAGCTCGCCCACTGTCCAACCGGCTTTGGCGAGGGTCTTCTGGCTGGCACGCACCGGCCCCATCCCCATAATGGCTGGGTCCACACCACTGGACGCATAGGCCCGAATGGCTGCCAGCGGCTTCAGACCAAGGCTGGAGGCCTTGTTCTCGGACATGACCACAATGATGGCAGCACCGTCATTGATCCCCGAAGCATTGCCGGCGGTAACCGTTCCATCGGGCTTGAAGGCGGGTTTTAGTTTTGTCAGAGCCTCAAGGGTGGTGCCGAAGCGAGGGTGTTCATCGGTGTCAAACACGATCGGCTCGCCTTTTCGCTGAGGAAGGAGCACCGGCACGATCTCGTCTTTGAAACGGCCGCTCTTGATGGCGGCCTCCGCCTTCTGCTGGCTGGCAAAAGCCAACTCATCCTGGTCCTGACGGCTGACCCCGAACCTGGCGGCAACATTCTCGGCGGTGTTCCCCATGTGGTAGCCATTGAAGATGTCCCAGAGGCCATCCAGGATCATCAAATCGACCAGCTTGCCGTTGCCCATGCGCTGGCCCCAACGGGCCGACGGCAGAGCATACGGTGCCTGGCTCATGTTCTCGAGGCCGCCGGCAATCACGACCTCGGCATCACCAAGGAGCACGGCCTGCGCCGCCAGCATGACCGATTTGAGGCCCGAGGCACAGACTTTGTTCACGGTGACCGCAGGAGTCTCCTGAGGAACACCCGCATGAATAGCCACCTGCCGGGCCGGATTCTGTCCCAACCCGGCCTGGAGCACATTGCCCAGAATGACTTCGTCGACTTCTCCGGCCGGCAACTGCAAGCGTCGCAGGGCCTCTTTGACGGCAATGACCCCCAGTTCCACCGCCGAAACACCGCATAACGACCGGCCGAAACTGCCCACCGGAGTCCTCACCGCACTCACGATGACCGCCCTCTGCATTGGCGCCTCCAGTAATGAGATAGAAATGAATCGGGTTGGAGCCTGAACTGATTGAACGGATTTCGAAAAGAAGAATTGACCCCGGCCTGTCGTGCCTTGCCGAGTACCCCTGCTTATAGGCAATCACATGAAGTTTGTCAAATTCATTTGCCGGGTTGCCGGCAACTTTGACAACCTGTCGGGAATCAGGCTTTGCGCTTACTGTCGCCCTGGATTCCCCGTTCGAAAAGGAGCAGGTTTTCCTGAGGACCGATCGCTACCAGAATATCACCTCCTGCAAGCAGTTCATGAGGCGAGGGATTGAAGATCATGGTGCCGTCCCGGCGTTTGATGGCCACCACGATCAGATTATAGTCGCTGCGGATGCCGGTATGCATGAGCTTTTTCCCGACAGGTTCGGCCTGGTCAGGGAGGAGAATCTCCTCCATGCTCAGTTCCAGGCCCTCGGCCGAGAGGGCCAGCGCCAGAAAATCCGTCACGGTGGGGCGGAGGATATTCTGGGCAATGTGGTGGGCACCCGTGGCAAAAGGCGACACCACCCGGTTGGCGCCCGCCTGGAGCAGTCTCTTGTGGGTGCTGGGGCTTCCGGCGCGGGCAAAGATCTGCAGATTCTTGTTCAGGTCCCTTGCCGTGAGGACGATGAAGACATTGTCGGTGTCCTTGTTGACCACCGACACCAGCCCTTTGGCCCGCTCAACCCCGGCGGCCAGCAGGTTCTCCTCTTCCATCGCGTCTGCCAGGAGATGAAGAATGCCTTTCTCACGGAAACGGATGATGAGGGACTCATCACTGTCAATCACGACGAGCGGGACTTTGAGGTTGGCCAATTCCTGCACAACGATTTGCCCCATCTGCCCATAGCCGCAAATGATGTAATGGTTCTCCAGCTGGTCGAGTTGCTTCCTCAATTTGCGCCTCCGGTAGAGTTCAATCAGGTTTGGATCAATAAGAATCTGACTGACGTAAATCAGACCATAGGTGACAAACCCGGCCCCCATCAGAATCAAAACAATGGTGAAGAGCTGACCCGCCTGATCGAGTGGTCTCACTTCCTGAAAGCCCACGGTCGCGAGAGTGATGACCGTCATGTACAAAGCTTCCACGAAGTTGTAGTGCTCGACGATTATGTAACCCGATACCCCAAACGCTAAGAGCAGGGCAAACATAAGGGTCAGCACGAGGAGCCGGCGTAACGTCGCAGCAAGCCAGGGATCGGTCATCGCAGCCTTTCAACGCCATGGTCCGATGGGGAGGCCCGCCCGGCCGAAGGACCTCGGACTGAGTCAGGATAACGGCTGAGCACTGGCCACATCCCCATCTGGTTTACGGTATCGTCAGCGGAGCAGCAGGCGCCCCAGCGGGCCTGCCTTCTGTAACACCGGCCTGATGAGGTCAGGAATAAAATACCGCGACAGCAGGACGAAAACTACCGCAAAACACGCACCACTGGTCGCCATTGTATAGATTGCCTCGCCGTATGGATGAAGCTTCGGGTCAATCAGGCTGTATCTCACCACAAGAATAGCCGGGAATAGGGCGAGCAGCGAAAGTCCCGCAACTTTCAGGAAAGCCATGGGCAGGCCAAGAAAGGCCGCCTTCCCGAGGCGATGCCGCCACCACAGGCTGAGTACTATGGTATAAAGGCCCACGGAGATGGAACTGGCAAGCGCCACCCCAAGGGCCTGCCAGCGTTGGGTGAGGAAGTAGTAAAGGGGGATGGAGAGCAGCGTCGTGACGGTGCCGATGACCGCCGGGGTGAGCGTGTCCTGCTGGGCGTAATAGCCCCGCCCAAGGACTTGCTGAAAGCCCCAGCAGGAGACGGCCAGCAGCATGATCACGAGCAGCTGCGACGTGTTGTGGGTGTCTGTCGCCCCAAAGTGACCCTGCTGGAAGATCAGTCTGATGGTTGGCTCGCAGACGGCGATCATCCAGATGGTCAAAGGAATCAGGAGGGTAAGAGTGCCGCGAAGGGCGCGGTTCAGGGTCTCATGGAAGGTGGCGTAATCCCGCTTTGCCACCAGTTGCGCCAGAAAAGGATAGGCAGCGACCCCGGCTGCCTGGGCCACGACCCCCACCGGGACCAGCATGATGCGTCGGGCATAGTTCAGCCAGCTGATCGCCCCGACCCCCGCCATTGAGCCGAAAACCCTCACCAGTTGCTCATCCAGCGCCACGACCGACAGACCCAGCATGAGGGGCAACGCCAGGAGGAGAAAACGCTTGAGCCCAGGATGGTAGAAAGCAGGACGCAGCTTGAACTCCCCCCCGCTCCTGGCTGCCAGCCAGGGCAAAAGGAAATTCCCGAGAAAGGCACCGGCCAGGACCCCCCAGCAGAACCCCTCCATGCCTCGGCGGCGCAACAGAATGCCGCCGAGAATAATCATACCGTTATAGACCAGGGGTACCAGGGCCGGCACCAAGAACTGCTTGCGAAGATACAGCAGGGCCATGGTACACGAGCCCAACAGAAAACAGACCTGTGCGGGAAGGATGATTCTGAGGAAAAAGGCCAGGCGGGTGAGCGCTTCCTCGGTGAGTCCCGGGGCGGCGAGGCGGGCCAGCCAGGGAGCCGCCCCCATGGCGCCGACGGTAAGGACGGCAATGAGCAAGGCAACCCAGTTGAAGACGGCCGAGAAGAAGCGCCAGCCTTCCTCCTCGTCTTCCTCGAAATAAGAGCTCAGCAGCGGGATCAGGGTGATGGAAAAATAGGCGCCGGCCAGCAGATGGTTGATGAAATCCGGGATGACAAAAGCGGCAAAGTAGAGGTCAGATTCCTGAGTTGCTCCGAAAAGATAGGAGATGATCTTGTCGCGGATCAGGCCCATAAACCGGGAGAGCAGGACGCTCACGCCCATGATCACGGCCGCCCATCCCATCTGCTGGCGACGACTCAAGAACGACAGATGGAGCCTCCTTCCCCTGTCTTGCTGCGATCAGCCGGCGGGAAAACCCCAGGCCAATCGCCCTTTCATTTGCTCTTGCTTACCCAGGCAAAGTTTGTTACATGAGAGCGCGTTGTTCATGCGCGCCCATAGCTCAGCCGGATAGAGTGCCGGACTACGAATCCGTAGGTCGGGCGTTCGAATCGCCCTGGGCGCGCCAGAAATTTCAAGGGGTTA